>DAIQBH010000106.1:7247-14928 GCA_036781285.1 Thermodesulfobacteriota bacterium
GAGCCCGCACACCCGCGACGCGCCGACCACACGCGAGTCCGCCGCAGGCGACTGGAGCCGTCCCCATCCTCCGCGCGCCCGCACCGCCGCAGCTTTCGAAGTGACCCGCCACCGCACAGAACCCTGGATTGACGCACAAAGAACAGCGCGTTAACACCGACCCCGATGGACGACTTCCGCCTCGACGAGGACGCCATCCGGGCGCTGCTCACCCGCGCCGCCGCAACGGATGCGAGCGCCGCCGAGCGGATTCTCACCGACGCCGCCGCCGGCACGCCGCCGTCGATCGAGGACGTCGCCGTCCTCTGGTACGCACGCGCGATCCCGACCGAGCGCATCGCCGACGTCGCGATCGCCGCCCGCGGCGCGCGCACCCGGCACCTCGAAACCTTCTCGCCGCTCTACATGACCAACACCTGCGACGCCGCGTGCCGGATGTGCGGCATGCGCCGCGACAACGACGCGCTGGTGCGCGAGACGGCCGAGCTCGACACGGTGGAAGAGCAGCTCGGCACGCTGCTCGACCGCGGCATGCAGGCGGTCGCGCTCCTCACCGGCGAGTACGGCGCCGAGCGCCGCCCGTGGGCGATGCGCTACGTGAACGCCGCGCTCCAGGCGACCGAGCGGCTCGGCTTCAACCACGTGCTCGTGAACGTCGGGTCGATCGACGACGACGAGCTCCCGGTGCTCCTCGAAGGGATCAGTCGGCGTACCGACGGGATGCTCGCGCCGAAGGTCACGATGTGCACCTTTCAGGAAACGTACGACCGGCGCACGTACGGCAAGTTCATGGGGAACGACCCCACGAATCCCCGGAGCGACTACGAACGCCGGCTCACCAACTTCGACCGCGCGCGCCGCGCGGGATTCCGGGTCGCCAATCCCGGCGTCCTGCTCGGACTCTGTCCCGACGTCGCCTTCGAGCTCGTCGCCGCGGCGCTCCACGTCCGGCACCTGCTCGACGCCGGCATGGAGGTCTACCTGTCGACTCCGCGCCTCCGGCGCGTCGCGGGCCGCGGAGCCGAAGGCGTCGCCGCGGGCGCGGGCCGCGGCGTCAGCGACGACGACTTCGTCCGCCTCTTGGCCCTCTTCTCGCTGGCGCTTCCCGACGCGAAGCTCGTGCTCACGACCCGCGAACCACGCGCCATCCAGCGGCGGGTCGCGACGCTCGTGAGCGTGCTCTCGGCGGGATCGTCCGCGGTGACGCCCTACACCGAGGACGGCGCGCGCTTTCCGTTGGAAGCGAGCCAATTCGAGGTGATCGACCAGCGTCCGTTCGAGGCGATTTTGCGGGAGCACCTCGACGCAGGCGTCACCATCGAGAATTTCGCCGGCTGAAGCGGTGACCCGGTCGGTCGCGCTCGCGCTCCTCGCCGTCGCCGTCACCGGCTGCGTGGCAGCGCGTGAGCCGACGCGAGCCGCGCGCGCAACGGCGCCCGCGCCTCGGCCCGCGGAGATGTCGGCGGAGGAGGCGTTGGCGCGCCTCCGCGCCGGAAACGCACGCTTCCGCGAGGGACATCTCGAGCACCCGGACCAGGGCGCCGTGCGCATGCACCAGCTGGAACGCGAGCAGCACCCTTTCGCCGTCGTTCTCAGCTGCTCCGATTCGCGTGTGCCGCCCGAGATCGTCTTCGACGAGGGTCTCGGCGACCTCTTCGTCGTCCGTGAGGCGGGCCACGTCGCCGGCGCGCCGACGCTCGGCAGCATCGAGTACGCGGTCGAGCATCTCGGCGTTCACCTGGTGGTGGTGCTCGGACACGACCAATGCGGCGCCGTCACGGCGACGGTCGCGGCCCTCGCGCACGAACGGGAGCCCGAAGGACACATCCTGTCGCTGGTCGACTTGATCGCCCCGGCGCTCGCCGACGTGCCGGCGACCGGCCCGGACGCAGTACCGCGCGCCGTGCGCGCCAACGTGGACGCCGTGGTCGCGACCCTTCGCGCGTCGCATCCCATCCTCGCGCACCACCTCGAGGACGGCTCGCTCGAAGTGGTCGGCGGCGTCTACGACCTCCACACGGGCGCCATCGAGTGGCGCTAACCTAACCGCCCGTCCGCTTCTTGGCCGCCTCGGCGAGCATCTGCATCTTCACGAGATCGACCGAGATGAAGAGGCCCTCGGCCTCGGCGGTCAACGTGTCGCCGTTGTAGAGTTGCCCTTCCGCGAAGATCTTCCGTCCGTCGACCTTCGTGACCCGCGCCTCGAAGCGGAGCTCGGTGTCGAGCGGTGTCGGCTTCCGGTAGCGGATGGTGAGCGTGCCCGTCATGCCCGGCATTCCGGACGTCGACTGGACGAAGCCGAGCACCTCGTCGAACGCGGCGGCGACGAAGCCGCCGTGTACGTGGCCCGGCGGACCTTCGTACGCGGATCCGAACCGGACGCTGCCGTGCACGGTCTTGGTCGCATTGTCGACCTCGAGCACGATCGGCGGGGCGAGCGGGTTCGAGAGCCCGATCAGCGGGCTGTAATCGAAGAAGGCCGCCACGTCGCCGGCGTTCGAGCTCTCGCCGAAGCCGACCGGTAGCTGCCGGCGCGGGTGCGTGGCGAGCCGCGCCGCGTAGCGTTCCAGTCCGTCGGCCGCGGCCCGGAGCTCCTCCTCGGGGGCGTCGCTGGTCGTGAGCCGCTCGATCACCTCGCGCATCGCCTTCGCGAGCCGGCGGCGCTCGGCCCACGCACCCGTCACGTCTGAGCCGGCCGCCGACCAGAAGGAGAAGACACGCTCGCGCCTGGACTCGTCGTCGTCGGCCATGGCGGGGAGAAGTAGCGGAGGCGCGTCAACGTCGCCAGCCGCCGCGCGCGCGCCTACTCTTCCGGCGTCGCGGTTTCCGTCGGGGTCGGCGCCGTCGTGTCGGTCGGCGTCGGCTCGGGCGTCTCCGTGGCAGTCGGGGTCGCGGTCGGCTCCGGAGTCTCCGTCGCGGTCGGCGTTACCGACGGCTCGGGCGTCTCCGTCGCGGTCGGTGTTGCCGTGCGCGTGGGCGTCGCGGTGGGAGTCGCCGTACGAGTCGCGGTAGGCTCCGGAGTTTCCGTCGGCGTAGCGGTCGGGACGGGCGTCTCCGTCGCCGTCACGGTGGGCGTCGCGGTGGCCGTCCCGGCCGGCGTGAGCGTCGGGGTCGGTGTACGCGTGGCGGTCGCGGTCGGCGTGGCGGTGCGAGTCGCCGTCGGTGTCTCGGTCGGGGTCGGGGTCACAGCCGTCGCGGTCGGCGTCGCGGTCGAGGTCGCCGTCGCCGTCGGACTCGGGGTGGCCGTCGGCTCGAGACTCGGCGTGGCCGTTTCGCTCGGTTCGAGCGTAGGCGTGGCGCTCGCCGTCTCCGTGGCGGTCGGAGTCGGGCTCGCGGTCGGCGTCGCCTCGGTGGCCGTCGGCGTCGCGGTCGGGGTCGGCGTCGCGGTCGGCGTGAGCGTCGCCGTCGGCGTCGGATCATTGGGGCCCGGTGTCGCGGTGCGCGTCGGGGTCGGCGTCCTGGTGCGCGTCGGGGTTCGAGTCCGCGTCGGCGTCGGGGTCGGCGTCGGCCGCGGACAGAAGCTGCTGTGGAACGTGCGCCCGATCAGGTCGAAGAGCTCCTCGGCGCGGGGATTGGCGATCTCGAGCGCCTCCTCGACGCGGCAGAGCGAATGGCGGACCGTGCACTCGCCGAAAGCCGTGGCGCTGCCGAGCACGCCGACGCCGTAGCGCGCGCAGGGACCGTCGAGGAGTGCCACGTTCGCGCCTTCGGCGGCGCGCAGGGTCGCGAAGGGCACGACCGAGTCACCACACTTCTTCGCGAGCGTGGTGTGGAACTTGGCGACCAGCTTGTCGCGTTTGGCCGCTTCCTTGTCGCACTTGGCGGTCGCCTTCTGGAGGCACACCCCGTCGAACTGCTTCAACTGGATGCAGGAGAACACGGCGTCGACGCACGTCTTGAGACTCTTGTAGGCGCCGGCAACGTACGTGTTGGTCGCCGCAGTGGTGGCCTTCTCGCAAGCCGCGACCACCTTCCCGATCGCCGGATCCCCGACGCCGACCTGCGCGAACGCCAGGCGCCAGGCGCCGACGGCGACGACCAGCAACCAGGCGAACCCGACGACGGCACGAGGGATGGGACGGTGAGACATGGGCGGGCGAGTACCGAGCCTCGCAGCCTATGAATCGGCCATTTGCCGGTCAAGGCGGTTTCGTGGGCTGTTTCGTGCGCTGGCGTGTCGTGCGCCGTGAGGAGATCCACATCGGCGTGCTGCGCGCGCGGAGTATGGGGACTCGCCATCGGGTCCGACAGGCATTGCTCGAGAGCGGGTTGCGGCTTGCCGGGGGGCCGGGGTGCGGTTTAGAAAGCCGGGCGCTGGAGATGACACGGCCCTGCTGACCCCCCTCCTCCGTGGCGCGTGCGCCGCGCTCGTCGTCGGAACGATCGGCCGCTGGAACGGCCCGACGGTCGTCGTGCTCGCGATCGCGAGCGCGTTCGTCTTCTTCGATCTCGGCCGTCGCGACCGCGCCGAGCGCCGCGAGATCGACGCCGACTTCGATTGGTGGGGCAACTCGATGCAGCTCGCGTTCTTCTTCGTGCTGTGCGCCGGCGCCTACGAGAACAGCGCGCCCGAGATCGCCTGGCGACCCCCCGGCCTTCCCGGGGTCGTCGGCTTGGCCGTGATCCTACTCGGGGTGCGCCTCCGGCAGACCGCCGCCGATGCGCTCGGCCGCCAGTTCACCGTCTCGCTCTCGGTGCTCGACGACCACGAGCTCGTCGTGACCGGGCCGTACCGCTGGCTCCGCCACCCGAACTATGCCGGCCTACTGCTCGTGGCGTTCGGCACGGCGCTCATGGTGTGGAGCCCGCTCGCCGTCGGCGTGACGTTGGCGCTCTGGCTGCCGGCGGCGCTGCTGCGCATTCGCGCGGAGGAGCGGTCGCTTCAGGAGCGGCTCGGCGCGGCGTACGCCGAGTACGCGCGCGGCCGCTGGCGTCTCGTGCCCGGCCTGTACTGACGACGCCGCCGTCTACTGCCGGAACACCGGCCACGAGTCGACGATCGCGCCGCCGCGCACGACGACGAGATCGCCGAACTGGAGCATCACCGCCTCGCTCTGCGTCGGGCGGAGAAAGACGTAGTCGTCGACGCCGAGCTCGACCTTCGCCGAGCCGTTCAGCATCTCCTGATTGGAGCTGCGCCCGAAGAGGCCGTTGTTGTGGAGCCCCTGCGGCGACTCCGGGTGCGCCATCCAATAGCCCCCGTAGATGAAGAACGTGCGGGCGAGATTGGGATTCCACCAGTCGAGGAGCCGCGAAAGCCAGTCCATGCCCGGGAGGCGCGCGCTCGCGCCGGCCTTCAGCACGGGCGTCGCGATGAACATCGCCGGCACGTGCGGCGTCAGCGTGTCGAGGTCGAAGTCGGTCGGCTTCACGAGCGCCGAGCCGACCGAGAGGTCGTTCAGCAGCGTGTCGTCCTCGTAGAGGCGATAGGTCGGGCTGCCCGCGCCGTTCAACGTGATGCGCTCGGTCCAGAGCTGCGGGTACTTCTGGCGCGTGTAGTCGACGTAGCCGCGGTACGTGTCGCGTACGTCTTGGATCAGCGACGCGCGTGACCGCGCCCACGACGGCACCTTCGCGACGTGCGGGTCGTAGCCCATGAATCCCGCGAGCTCGAGGCGCTCGGGGCTCGCCGCGATCGCGGCGAGGATACGGTCGAGCGTCGCCGTGTCCTGCACGCCGCCGCGGTGGAGCCCGACGTCGATCTCGACGTTGATGCGAAGCTTCCGCCCGAGGCGATCGGCGAGGGTGCGGTACTCCTCGAGGCGCTCCGGCGTGTCGATCAGCCATTGCAGCTGGCGCTCGGGGTCGAAGCTCGAGCGCAGCTCGGCGTAGAACCGCTCCGCGGAGCGCACCGGCATCGGCTTCCCGAGCAGGATGTTCGACCCCTTCAGCTGGTCGGCGACCTGGCTCAGGAACGGTTGGTGGAACGACATCACCCGGTTCGTCCCGGCTTTCTCGAAGATGTACCGGAGGAGCGGGATCGACGGCAGCGACTTGTCGACGACGCGGAACTGCTTCGGCGGCCGGATCGACTCGCGCAGCACGCGGATGTTCTCGTCGAGGCGATCGAGGTCGAGCACCAGCATCGGGCGCGCCGGACCGTGCGCGCGGAGGGTCGCATTGAGCGCGCGGAAGTAATCGTCGTAGCCACCGCCGTCGTCGCGCGGCCGGAGCGTCACCGCGAGCGCGACGACCGCACCAACCAGCAGGAGCAGGATCACACCGAGCCTCATGCGGCGGCCACCTCGAAGCAGCGACGGAGATGCGGGTTCAGGAGCTTGCCCTGCGGATCGAGGCGGCGGCGCACGGCGTGGAAGGCATCCCACTTCGGGTAGAGCTCCGCGAGCTCCTCCGCCTCCAAGGTGTGGAGCTTTCCCCAATGCGGGCGGCCGTCGTACCTCCAGAATATCGGCTCGATCACGGCGAACAGCTCACGATAGTCCGCCTTGTAGTACTGATGGATCGAGATCGAAACGCTGGCGCGCCCGTAGAAGGGGCTGAGCCAGCAATCGTCGGCCGCGACCGTCCGGTACTCCAACGGGAAGAGGGTCGTGATGCCGCGCGCCCGCACGGTGTCGAGGATCTCGCGGAGGCAGTCCGGGCCGTGCGCGAGCGGCAGCTCGTACTCCATCTCGTTGAACCGGGTGGCACGGGGGCTCGGGTAGATCCGGTACGAGCGGTCGACGCGCGTCTCGTCGGGCGCGAGGGCCGCGAGGAGCCGTTGCAGCGAGCCGGCGAACGCCGGGACGCCGTGCGCGAGCTCGCTGGCGCTCCGCAGGACGAGGTCGATCGGCAATGGCACCGCGGGCGGCTCGGTCGGCGTCGCATCCACCGGCGCCTCGTCGAGCGTCTTCACGAGCGCGAGCTCGGCGGCGTAGAACGCCCAGAACTCGAAGTGGCGATGTGCCGCGATCAGGCGGTCGTGGTCGCGGAGCACGTCGGCGAGCGGCGCCGTGTAGGAGCGCTCGCGGAGCGCATACCGCGCGCGGTTCTGCATGCGGAGCTGCGTCACGATCCCGAGCGTTCCCATCGAGGTGCAGGCCGCGTGGAAGACGTCGGCGTCGCGCGCGGGGCCGCACTCGAGCACCTCGCCGCTCGCCGTCACCATCCGTATGCCGCGGACGGCCGCCGAAAACGACCCGAGCCCGACGCCGGTGCCGTGCGTACTCGTGCCGACGGCGCCGCCGAGCGACTGCTTGTCGATGTCACCCTGATTCACGAAGGCCTGGCCACGTTCCCAGAGCGGGTCGCCGAGCGCGTGGAGGCGCGTACCAGCCCAGATCGTCGCCTGCTGCGTCGCCGGATCGTGCTCGACGATTCCCGAGAGGTCGTCGAGCGAAACCAGCGTCTCGTCGGTCACGACCACCGGGCTGAACGAGTGCCCCGCACCGACGACGCGCACCGGGCCCGTCGCGCGCCGCACCTCGTTCGCGAGGTCGGGCTCGTTCGCCGGGATCAGCCAGGTGCGCGGCCGCGCCGTCTGGCTACCCGACCAGTTCGCCCACGAGCCGTCGGCACGCGGGCGCGACCGCGATTCGTCGGCGGTGTCACACCCGGACGCGACGAGCCCCGCGCTTGCGACCGCCGCCCCGCCAGCCGCCTGGAGGAGCGCGCGACGCGAGAGCGAGCCGGCAGACACGCGCGCGTCCCTATCCGACGGGCCGCACCCGAACAAGCGAAG
>DAIQBH010000106.1:15028-19405 GCA_036781285.1 Thermodesulfobacteriota bacterium
GACGCGCGGGACCTCTGACCGGGCGCGACGGGCTACGTGTACGACGGGTCGACGACGAGGCCGCTCGCCCGTATCCACTGCGCGGCTGCCGGCCCGACACTCGCGTCGTAGTGGTCGGTCAGCTTCGCGATCTTCCCGTCGCGGAACTGCGCGGTCGTCCGTCCCGGGAGCACGAACGGCTCGTTGCCGCTCTTGGCGTACGTGACTTCCCAGCCGACCCGCATCGTATCGCCCTCGAAAACGGGCGGGTCGACGATCGCGGGCGTCCGGCTGTCGAAACGGCGGTCGAAGCCGTCGAGCGACTTCTTCATGCCCTTGAAGATGGCGTCCGGCCCGCGGAGCGTCGCGGGGAACGTCTCGGACTCGATGGTGTATACCGCGTCGGGCGTGAAGTACTGGCGCAGGCGCGACCAGTCGTCGTCCTTGAACGTCTCCTCGAAGGCGGCGGCGTACTGCATGAAGCAGGTGGGGTTGTCCATGCGGCGGAGGTAGCAACCACGCCGACCTGTCGGAAGCCGCGGGCGGTCTGATAGGACCCGGGCTCCCAAGGAGGGATCGGCCATGGATTGCGACCTGAAGCTCAGCGGCGGCAGCGTGATCGACGGCAGCGGCGGCCCGGCGCGGCGCGCCGACGTCGCGGTCACCGGCGACCGCATCATCGCCGTCGGCGATCTCGCGAGCGTCGCCGCCGCCCGCACCGTCGACTGCACCGGGAAGACGGTCACGCCCGGCTTCATCGACATCCACTCGCACTCCGACTGGCTCGTCCCGGGCGCCGATCACGGCACGCTCGTCGAGCCCTTCGTGCGGCAGGGCATGACGACGATCGTCGGCGGCAACTGCGGCTTCAGCCCGGCGCCGATCACCGACGCGAACTCCGGCGCCGCGCACGACGCGAGCCGGCTGATCGTCGACGACGCGATCGACTTCCGCTGGCGGACGATGGAGGAATTCCTCGACGGCCTCGAGCACGGCGCCATGGCGCTGAACATCGCGCAGCTCGTCGGCCACGGGACCGTGCGCGCCGGCATCACCGGTCCGCTGAACCCGGCACCACCGTCCACCGAGGAGCTCGCCGCAATGGAGCGCCACGTGCGCGACGCGCTCGCGGCCGGCTGCGTCGGCGTCTCGACGGGGCTCGGCTACCCGCCGGGGATCTTCGCCGCCGAAGAGGAGCTGGCGCACTTCGCGCGCTGGACGGCCCGCGAGGACAAGCTCTTCACCTCGCACCTCAAGGCGTACAGCTGGATGAGCGGCGCCATGGCGAGCGATCCCATGACCGAGCCGCACAACCTGGCCGCGCTCGACGAGATCCTGCGCGTCGGCGAGGCGAGCGGCGCGCGCGTGCAGGTGAGCCACCTCATCTTCGTCGGCCGCCAGACCTGGCCGAGCTGGCCGAAGGCGCTCGAGCGCATCGACGCCGCCCGCGCGCGCGGGCTCGACG
This sequence comes from Thermodesulfobacteriota bacterium, assembly GCA_036781285.1. Taxonomy (GTDB): domain Bacteria; phylum Desulfobacterota; class Binatia; order UTPRO1; family UTPRO1; genus UTPRO1. Next base: position 16,473 of record DAIQBH010000106.1, read on the forward strand.
TCGCGTTCGACGCGTTCCCGTACACGGCCGGCAACACGACCGCGAGCGTCATCTTCCCCGCGCACGTGCTGCCGCGCCTCGAAGAAGTGATGGCGAGCCCCGAGGAGCTCGCGAACCTCCGGAGCTTCGCGACGTTCGCGTTCGAGGCGCTCGGCTTCGGCCTCCCCGACATCCAGATCATGCGCGCCAACTCCCCCGCGCTGAACCAGTACGACGGCCTCCGCATCACCGAGGCCGCGCAGCGCGCCGGCATGGAGCCGTTCGACTTCTATTGCCGCCTCGTGCTCGAGAGCAGCCGGATGGCGCGCGTCCTGATCCACACCTACAGCGGCGACAAGGGCGAAGAAGAGGCGCTCCGCGCCGTGCTCGCGCACCCGCAGTGCCTGATCGAGACCGACACGTTCGTCACGCGCGACGGCCACCAGAATCCCGCCACCTACGGCACCTTCCCGCGCGCGCTCAGTACGTACGTGAAAGAGGGCCTCTTCACGTTGGAGGAAGCCGTCCGCAAGATGACGGGCGGCGCCGCCGAGCGTCTGCGCTGGAAGGATCGCGGCTGGGTCCGCGAGGGCTGCGCCGCTGATCTCGTCGTGCTCGACGCGGCCACGCTCCAGGATACGGCTACGTTCGAAGAGCCCGCCCGCTTCCCGCTCGGCATCGAGCGCGTCTACATCAACGGGCGCGCGGTAATCGCCGACGGCCGCTACGACGCGACTGCCGGCGCGGGACGGGTCCTGCGCGGCTGAGCGACCGCGAGCGCCCTTCGGCGCGCCGCCGACCAGCGAGAGGTGGATTGCGTCCTTTCGCGTGATCACCCTATAGTGGTCACGTGAAAGCCTCCTCCGCACGCGCCAAGACCATCACCCGCGCCTCCGCGAAGGGCGATCCGCTTCCGGCCGGCGTCGCCGCCGCCCGCGTCCGCGCCGGCCTCCCGATCGCCGACTTCGACGACGTGCGGGCCCTGCTGGGCCTGACGGTCGAGGACCTGGCCGCTCGGATCGGCATCTCGATCGCGACGTTGTCGCGCCGCCGCCGCGGCCGGCAGGCGCTCGACGCCGCCCACGGCGATCGCCTGCTCCGCTTCGCGCGCCTCTTTCGTCTCGCGGCCGCTCTCCACGACGGCGACGAGGAAGCGGCGCGCGCCTGGCTCGTGAAGCCGGCGCGCGCGCTCGACGGCGCGACCCCGCTCGACCACGCCGGAACCGAAATCGGCGCGCGCGAGGTCGAGGACCTGATCGGCCGCCTGGAGCACGGCGTCTACACCTGATGCCCCGGCTCTGGCGCGTCGTGAAACGCGCCCACGCGGCGACCGCGTTCGACGGCAAAGCGGCCGCGCGCTTCGGCGGACGCTGGAACTCGCCGGGACGCCGCGCCGTCTACGCGAGCGCCACCAAGTCGCTCGCGCTCCTCGAGATCCTGGTGCACCTCGACGTCGGCCGCCCACTTCCTCGCTTCGTCGCATTCGCGTTCGACGTCGACGAACGGTCGATCACCCGGCTTCCCGTCGCGCGACTGCCGCGCGATTGGCGCGGCTCCCGCGGGCTCTCGGTCACGAGGGCACTCGGCGACGACTGGCTCGCGTCGGCCCGGAGCCTCGTCCTCGCCGTGCCGAGCACGATCGTACCGGAGGAATCGAACTACCTCCTGAACCCGCTCCACCCGAGCTGGCGCCGCCTCCGCTTCGGCCGCGCGGTCCCGTTCATCCTCGATCCGCGCCTCGCGCGCTGAGCCGCCGCGCACGCGGAATCGCCCGACGTTCCCCCGCTTGCGCGACGTGCTACCCGTACCCGGCGAGATCGAACGGAATGGAAGCACCGGAACGAACGCTCGCGCACGATCTTCCGTGCGAATCGATGCCGTCGGGCGACGCGTTCGTGCTCGCCCGCGGCACGGTCATCGAGTCGGATCGCGGGCCGCTCATCGCGCCAAGCGGCGACTTCTATCTGCTGCAAGCCCTCGGCGGAACATACCGGGCGCGATCGCGACCGCGTTACGCGTGAAGGCTCCTCAGCGGCCCCCGAGCTCGCGCAACACGGGCAGCGACGGCGCGAAGAAGTGCGCGCCCGAAACCGCGTGGCTGAAGTCCATCAGGCGGTCGTAGATGCCGTCGCCGCTGGTGCCCATCATGCGGGCGAGCATCTGCTCGGGGACGTCGGGCGTCCGGCAGTAGGCGATGAAGAAGAGGCCGTGCTCCGAGGTGTTTCCGTACGGCAGCGACTGGCGGACGATCTTCAGCTCTTCGCCGTCGACCTCGAGGTTGGAGCGGGCGGCATGCGACGTCGCGGGCTTGAGCTCGTCGGAGAGCTCTTCCGAGTCGGGCTTGCGGCGGCCGATCACGTCCTCCTGCGCCGCGACCGCGAGCCGCGTCCACTTCGCGAGGTCGTGCACGTAGCGCTGCGTGAACACGTAGCTGCCACCGGCGAACGCGGGATCGTCGTCCCCGACGAGCGCCCACTCGGCGCGCTCGTCGCCCTTCGGGTTCTCGGTGCCGTCGATGAAGCCCGTGAGATCGCGCGCGTCCTTTCGGCGGAACGCCGCCACGTCCTCCACCACCTCGACCAGATCGGCCAGCCGCGTTCTCGTGTCGAGAGCGACGTCGAACGTCAGGTCGCGGAGCGCGGAAGTCACGTGCAAGAGCACGTCGCCGCCCGTGCTCGGGGCGCGCCGGCCGCCGCTTTCGAGCGCGCGGAACGGGCGCAGGCCGACCGGACACCGCCCGGGCGAGAGCGCGTCCCACGTCTCGGGACCGTAGCCGATCGTGACGGCGAGCTTCGCGGGGCGGTCGCCGGGATCGAGCTCGGCGATGCGCGCCGGCAGCTCGGCGAGAATCGCCGCGACCGCCTTCGCGTTCCGCGCGCGGTCGCGCACGCGCAACACGAGCGCGGCGTGGGCGGGCTCGGGAACGATGCCGATCTGAGGCTCTGGACGAGTCG
>DAIQBH010000107.1:0-19372 GCA_036781285.1 Thermodesulfobacteriota bacterium
GCGTGCATCGTCCTTCGGGACGCGGGCGCCGCCGACGAGGTGCGTGTCGCCCTTGTCGCCGTGGCGCGTGTAGACCTTCGTGATCCGGATCGCCACTAGCGGGTACCGCCCGGGCCGGTTTCGACCGGAAGCCCGGCCTCGCGCCAACCCGGGATGACGGTGCGGCCGGTCTCGTCGCGGGCGCCGCCGAAGCCGCCGCGGACGTTGGTGACGTCGCTGAACCCGGCCGCAACCAGCAACTCCGCGCCCCGCTGCGACCGCCCGCCGGCCTGGCAGCCCACCAGAAGGGGCGTCGTCGGCTGCACGAGGCGCTGCACGGCGTCGACGAACTCCGGGTTCGGCGACGAGCTGCCGGCACGGAAGAACACGACGGGAACGTTGATCGCGCCCGCGGGATGGCCGGCCGCGAACTCCTCGGGCGTGCGCACGTCGAGGTAGACGGTCTGCGGGTCGCGTTGGAGGAGTTCGTACGCGTCGGGGGGCGTCGTCTGCCGGATCTCCATGGCTCGTGTCTGTATCAGAGCCGGCGAAGGGGCGTCACCCCGCCGCGTGATTTCGTGTCACGCCGAGCCGTCGAAGAGCTGCACGTACGTGTCGTCGTCGGCCGGCGCGACGGCGGCGAGCGCCAGGTTCTCCTCGACGTGTGCGCGCGACCGCATGCCGGCGAGCGCGGTCGTGACGCCGGGGCTCGAACGGACGAATTGCAGCGCGCGCTGGGCGTCCGTGTGGCATCCGGCGAAGACGCGCGCGAGGAGGTCGGGGAGGGCGCGCACGAGCTTCCCCTGGAGGAGGCTCGCGCTCGCGATCACCGTGAGCCCGTGGTGATCGGCGGCCTCGACGAGCGACCCGACGCCGTCGCCGACCACCTGCGAGCGCTCGGTGACGGCCTCGGTCATGCCGAGGTTGCAGGGAAGCTGCACGGCACGGAAATGGTGGTCGCGGCCGACCTCTCGCTCGGCGATTCTCACGAGGTCCGCGACGCCGAGCTCGTCGCGCGCCGCGCGTGCGACGCGGAGGCCGTTCCACGTGGCGACGCCCCAGCAGCCGATCTTCCCCGCCGCGACCGCTTCCTCGAGCACCACGAAGGCCCGGCCGATGCGCCGCATGACGTCGGGACGCGCGACGCTCGCGAGCTGACTCTCCGGGTTGTGGAGATAGTAGACGTCGATCGTGTCGACGCCGAGGTTCGCGCGGCTGCGGTCGATCTGGTGCGTGAGCCAGGCCGGCGCGATCGAATGCCCACTGGCGACGATGTCGGCCGGAGCGAGCAGCCCCGACTTGACGTAGGCCTCGTAGAACCAGCGGCTGGGATCGCTCGGATAGTGGCCGTCGAACGGCAGGTAGCCGCCCTTGGTGCAGATGACGATCTCGTCGCGCGCGACCTCGCCGGCGGCGATGGCCGCGGCCAGCGCCTGTCCGACGGCCCGCTCGCTGCGCTGCGCGCGGTAGTTGATCGCGGTGTCGACGAGGTTCGTGCCGAGCCGGAAGGCGGTGCGAACGGCGTCGACGTACGCGGCGTCCGTCTCCGCGTCGGGCTCGCCGAGATAGGTGCCGATGCCGAGCGAGCCGACGCTCAGGCCGCCGGCCGCGATCCGGAAATGCGACGCCGGGACCCGCCCGACGTGGCGATCACGGAAGCGACGGGTTCCGTCCGGGGTCGCGGCGCTCGCCATCGGGTTCGGCGGTGGCGCCGCCGCCGTTCGGCGTGTCGCCCTCGGCGCGGGGCGTACAGTGGGTGTGGATGATTTTCTTCAATCGTTCGAGGTCGATCGGCTTCTTGTAGAGGACGCCGGTCGCGAGGCCGGCGAGCTTGCTGCGCTTGATGACGTGATCACGGTCGTAGAGGTACCCGGTCATGAGGATCACGGGCAGGCCCGGCTGGCTTTCCTTGAGCTCCATGTAGAGGTCGTAGCCGTCCATGTCGGGCATCACGACGTCGCTCACGACGAGATCGAAGTGATGGGTGGCGGCGAGGCGGAGCGCGTCGGCCGCCGCGGTCGCGATCACGGCGGTGCAGCCCTGGTGGCGCAGCAGCTCGGCGAGCGACTGGCACACGCCGAGGTCGTCGTCGACGACGAGGATCGTGAGGCCGGCAATCGACGGGGCGGCGCCGTTTCCCGCGGGGGCGGGTGCGGGCTCGGGCGTCGGCGCGCCTTGGCGGAGGTCCGTCATGAGCGTGCCCGGGAGGTACTGCCGGGTTTCGTAGGCGTCGCCGGCCGCGAGATCCTGGACCCGGCTCACGATCGCGTGGATCTTGCCGAGCTCGCGCGTCACCGTTTCGAAGCGCTCGCCCTCGACCACCATCTGCTCGTCGGTCGCGTTCCGCCGGACGAACTCCTCGAGGAGCTCCATCGTGTTGGTGATGACCTCGAGGGGGTTGTTGATCTCGTGGGAGAGGCTCACGGCCAGCTCGCCCAGGGTCAGGAGGCGGTCGCGCTTCCGGATCTGGCGGAGATCCTTGGCGAAGCCGATGGACCCGACCTCCTCCCCGGCGTCGTCGTAGGCGATGGACCCCGAGACGGCGACGGGGATGTCGCTGCCGTCCTTCGCCCGGAACATCGTCTCGCAGTTCTTGACCGTCCCCCGGGGGCCCGTCTCGGACTCGCGCATGGCGCGCATGACCCGGCGGGCGGCGTCGAGGCTCTGGTAGAGCAAGGTGACCGGCTTTCCGAGCACCTCGGCCGACGTGTACCCGAGCGTTTGGCGGGCGCCGTCGTTGTAGAAGACGATCGCGCCCTGACGGTCGACGGCGACCACGATGTCGGGGGAGTTCTCGAGAAGCTTCTCGAAGTAGATGCGCGGGAGCGGCATCGAACGTTCGGCACTGCGCTCGACCGAGAAATCCGCCTCGAGCGACATCAGGTATGTTAGGCCGCGACTCCAGGAGGGTCAAGTTTGCCGCCGGGTTGCGGATGGGCGTCAAACTTCTGACCGATCGGCCGCCGTGCCTGGCCTCAAGAGCCCCTGCGAAGTGGCCGAAGATGTCACACGGGGAGGTCCTACGATTTGGCGGTACGTGCTGAGCGTCGACCGACGCATGTCGACATGAGGGAGCGGCGATGAGCGGACCGGACCGCAAGGACGGCGCGCGCGCGCTTCTGCGCTTTCTCGCACGTCAGGGCCGCCTCGGGAACGACGACGTCGCCCGCGTCGAGGAGATGCTTTCCGACGCGACGCTCACCGTGCACGATGCGCTCGAGCGCGAGGGGTTGCTCGCCCAGAAGGACCTGGCGCTTCTTCTCGCCGAGACGCTCCGCCTCAAGATCGTCGACCTCACGACGTACCCGCTCGACGCCAACGTCACGCGACTCCTGAAGGAGACGATCGCGACCCGCTACGAGGTGGTGCCGATCGCGATCCACGACCGCACGATCGAGGTCGCGACCGCGAATCCGCTCGATCTCGATGGCCTGAAGGCGGTCGAGTTCGCGACGGGCTTGCGGGTGCAGGCCGTCGTCGCGACCCACATCGAGGTAAAGGACGCCCTCGCGCACACCTATCGCCTCCAGGAGTCGCTGGAGCAGTTCCTTCAGCTGGTACCCGCGAGCGAGTCGCTCGTCGTGAACGAGCTCGAGGACGAGGGTGCCGATCTCCGGACGATCGCGGCCGATGCGGAGCTGCCTCCGGTCATCAAGCTCGCCGACAAGATGCTGATCGAGGGCATCAAGTCGCGTGCGAGCGACATCCACGTCGAGCCCGAAACCGACTCCGTGCTCGTGCGCTACCGCGTCGACGGCATCCTCGAAGAGGCGTTTCGCTTCCCGAAGTGGATCCAGAACCCGCTCGTCGCGCGCCTCAAGGTGATGGCGAAGCTCGACATCACCGAGCGCCGCCTGCCGCAGGACGGCCGCATCCAGGTCCGCTACCTCGAGAAGAGCGTCGACATGCGCGTGTCGAGCTTGCCGGCCCAGCACGGCGAGAAGATCACGCTGCGTATCCTCGACGCGAGCCAGGCCGTGAAGGCGCTCGATCGCCTCGGTTTCGGCGCGCCCGATCTGAAGATCCTCCGCGACGCCGCCAAGAAGCCGCAGGGCATGATTCTCATCACCGGCCCGACCGGCAGCGGGAAGACGACCACGCTCTATGCGCTGCTGCGCGAGATCTTTTCGCCGAAGACGAACATCGTCACGATCGAGAACCCGATCGAGTACCAGCTGAAGGGCATCAACCAGGTCGAGGTCAACGAGAAGCAGGGCCTCACGTTCGGCGGCGTCCTGCGCTCGGTGCTGCGCCAGGATCCCGACGTCATCCTGGTCGGCGAGATCCGCGACAAGGAAACCGCCCAGATCGCGTTCCAGGCCGCGACGACCGGTCACCTCGTGCTCAGCACCGTGCACACGAACGACGCGGCCGGCGCGGTCACGCGGCTCGTCGACCTCGGTCTCGAGCCGTACGCGATCGCGGCGGCGTTGAATCTCGTCGTCGCGCAGCGGCTCGTGCGCCAGCTCTGTCCGACGTGTAGCCAGCCGGCCGAGGCCGACCCCGAGCTGCGGCGCCAGCTCCATCTCGACGATGCCACGATCAAAGGTCCCGTCGGCTGCGCACAGTGCCGGCACACAGGGTACCGCTCCCGGATCGGCGTCTACGAGATGCTGCCCATGTCGCCGGCGGTCACCAAGCTCGTCGAAGCGGGTGCCGGCGAGACGATGGTGCGGCAGCAGGTGCGGAGCGAAGGGCACCACACGCTGCTCGAGGACGCCGTCGACAAGGTCCGGAGCGGGCTCACGTCGCTCGACGAGCTGCAGCGCGTGGTCCAGATCGCCGACGTCACCGGCACGCGTTGTCCCGGCTGCCAGAAGGAGATCGCGGAGGACTACAGCGTCTGTCCGCATTGCAGCAAGGTATTGCGATCGTCCTGCGCCGGCTGCGCGAAGCCGCTGAACCCCGAGTGGGTGCGCTGTCCGTACTGTGGCTCGGCCGCCGTCCCCGACGAGGCGCCGGCAGCAGCCGCGGCGCCGGCCGAGCGGCGGAGCTTCAAGGCGCTCGTCGTCGACGACACCGCGACCATTCGCGACGTCGTCCGGCACACGCTCGAGCACTCCGATCTCGGCCTGACCGTCCTGACGGCCGAGGACGGGCCGCAGGCGCTCGACATCGCCGGGCGCGAGCGTCCGGACATCGTGATCCTCGACATCTCGATGCCGGGCATGGACGGCTTCGAGGTGTGTCGCCGACTGCGATCGGAGATGCGGACGGCGTTCGTGCCGGTGCTGATGTTGACCGCGCACGACAGCGAGGACGACGTGGCGCGCGGCTTCGGCGTCGGTGCCGACGACTACATGGTCAAGCCGTTCCGGCGCGAAGGGCTGCTGGCGCGTGTGCGTCGCATCCTCGAACGGACCTACGGCAGCCAGGCCGTCGGGGCGACGCCGTTGCCCGAGCCCCCGCCGGCGCTGGTTTCGCTCGACGAGCCGCCGTCCGCTTTCGCGCCGGCGCCCGATCCCGAGGTGACGGCGGCGCTCGCCGCGCTCGCCGCGGATCGCGACGTGCTCCGAGCCGCGATCGCAGGTTGCGAGGCGCGCCTCGGCGAGCTCGCGGCGCGACCGCTGGCCGAAGGTCCGGCCGTGTCCGTGATCGATGCCGACGGCGTCGCCGAGCTCCGGCAGGCGATCGCCGAGCTGCGCGCGCAACAGGAACGCGGGCTCTCCGAGCTGCGCGAGGAGACCGAGCGCGTCCGGCGCGTCGCGGAGGACGCCCTCAAGAGCGCGACCGGAACCGCCGAAGCGCTCCCGTCGGCGCAGTTCGCGACCATGATGGGGACGGTCGAGCGCATGCAGGGGGAGCAGGCGCGCCTCGCGTCCACGCTCCAGGCGCTGAGCTCGGAGCAGGGGGGCACCGACGAGGAATGCGAGCGCCGGCTCCGTCAGGCGACGCAAGAGATCGAGGCCATGCGAGCCGGCGTCGCGGAGCTCCGTGAAGGCTGGCAACGCGACGCGAGCGCGATCCGGGCCGAGATCCGTGTGGGCGCCGAGGAGGCGTGGCAGCGGGCGCAGGCGGAGGCGACGGGCGTCGCGGCGCGGCTGTCGGCGAGTGTCGAGGAGCTTCGCTCCGCGCTCGAGGAAGAGCGTGGCGCGCGTGCGCGCGACGGTGCGCGCGTGCGGACCGTCGAGGAGCTGGCCGGCCGGCTCGAAGGGGAAGCGCTCGCGGCGGTCGACAAGACGGCGCGCGAGCTCGCGGCATTGCAGCGCGGCGTCGCCGAGCAGCAGGAGCTCCGCGCGCAGGATGCGCAGCGGATCGCGGCCGCCGAGGAAACCGCGCGGCGGGCGCGGACCGAGATGTTGGCCGCGGCCGAGCAGCTGACCGGCGAGCTCGCGGCGCTCCGCCGGAGCGCGGCGGAGCAGCGCGACGGTGGCGCGCAGTCGGGGGCGCGGATCGACGGCGCAGAGGAAGCGGCGCGACTTGCTCGGAGCGAGGCCGTGGCCGCGGCGTCGCGTCTCGAGGACGCGATCGACGTGCTCGCCGCGCGTACCGAACGGGAGCTCGCGGAAGTGCGGCGGGCCCTCGCGGCGCAGGCCGCAAGCGTGAGCGGTGAACGGACGGAAGCCTCCGACGCGGTCTGGCAGCGCGTGCGACAGGACGCGGTCGCGGCGGCGGAAGCGGCGGCACGGACGGTCCAGGTCGAAGCGACCGCCGCGGCCGAACGTACGGCCCGCGAGCTCGCGGTCCTCCGCGAGACCGTGGAGACGCGGCACGGCGAGGAGCGCGCGGAGATCGCATCCGTGCGAGGCCGGCTCGATCAGGCCCGGCGCGCCGTCGTGAAGATCGCGCGCCGGGTCCGCGCCGCCGGCAGCGCAATCGAGGTGCGGGTCGAGCGCCGCGAGGCGGAGTGCGCGGAGGCGATCCAGGCCGTGCGTGCCGAGACGGCGACCGAGCTCCAGACCCTACGGGTCGCACACGGCGAGCTGTTGCACGACGTGGCGGAGAGCCTGCGGGATCTGCCGTCCGCGGCCGAGCATCGGACGGTCATGGCGTTTCTCGACGGGTGCGAGACGCAGCTCACGGAGTTCGCCAATCGGCTGGACGCGCAGGGCGCGTCGCGCGCGACGGTGGACGAGGAGGCGCGCCAGCGGGTGGACGGCGAGATCCAGCAGCTCCACGCGACGCTCGCGCGGCTCGAGGGCGAGCACCGTCGTCATGCGGCCGAGGTGGAAGAGCGCTTGCGGGGGCTCATGCGCACGGCGGCCGGCGGGTTCGACGTGCAGCTCGCGCTGCTGCGCGGCAAGGTGGAAGTGCTCGCGCGGACGCTCCGTGAGCGGGTGCCGGTCGACGAGCAGGCCCCGATGGACGACGGCCTCCTCCAGCATCGCCACGGGTTGCTGGAACGGCTCCGCGAGCAGCTGACGGCGCTCCAGAGCGGGACCGATTGGCGGCCCCAGCGCGTGGTCGATCTTCTCGTCGAGTCGACGCTCGCGGCGGCGGTGACGCCGTTCCGCCGCATGCTCCAGCTGGCGCTCGGCGAGGAGGGCGCGCCGAAAGCGATCGCCGACGGCGAGGCCGGCTCCGAACGGCGCGACGCGGCCCCACCTACGGACGAGTCAGCATCACCTTCTTGAGGTCCTTCAACCCGCCGAGCAGCTCGGACATGGACGTGCCGAGGTGCGGGTGGGTGACGTGGGGTGCGAGCTCCGCGAGCGGCATGAGCACGAAGCGGCGCTTGTGCATCTCGGGGTGCGGGATCTTCAGCGTCTTCTTGTTGACCGTCTGGTTGTCCATCAGCAGGAGGTCGATGTCGATGATCCGCGAGCCCCAGCGCTTGCCGCTGACGCGCTTCCGGCCCATGGCCTTCTCGATGGCGAGCGTCCGTTTCAGGAGCTCCTCGGGCTCGAGCTCGGTTTCGACCTCGAGCACGCTGTTGATGAACCACGTCTTGGCGTTGCCGTGGGGCTCGCTCTCGTAGAGCGAGGACGCCTTCACGATGCGGGTGTCGGGAAGCTCCGCCAGGCGCTCCTCCGCCTCGCGAATGTTCGCCTTGCGATCTCCGAGGTTCGAGCCGAGCCCTATGTAGACCCGATGCGGCATCGTCGCTTCGTGTCCTTCATCGCGCGGCGGCGGATCCCCTCCGGGGACACGATCCGCGCGTTCAGAGTTTGAGTGTCTTCAATCGCTCCACGGCTTCGCCGAGCCGGGGAGTCGCTACGGTGAGGCTGAAGCGGATGTATCCTTCGCCGGCGCTGCCGAAGCCGCTGCCCGGGGTCGCGACGACCCCGACGTCCTGGAGCAGCTTCGAGACGAGGCTCGTCGACGTGAAGCCCTTCGGCACCGTCACCCAGACGTAGAAGGTGGCGCGCATCGGTTGCGCGTGCAAACCGATCTTCTCGAGCGCCGGCAGGAACATGTCGCGGCGCTGGCGATAGAGGTCGCGCATGCCGGCGACGGGCGATTGGTCGCCGGTGAGCGCGGCGATGCCCGCTTCCTGCACGGCCTGGAAAATGCCGGAGTCGACGTTCGTCTTGACCTTGCCGAGGCCCGCGATGAGCTCGCGGTTGCCGACGGCGAACCCGACGCGCCAGCCGGTCATGTTGTAGGTCTTCGAGAGCGAGTGGAACTCGATGCCGAGCTCGCGCGCGCCGGGCGTCGCGAGGAAGCTCGGCGGCGGCTCGTCGAAGTAGATCTCGGAATAGGCGTTGTCGTGGGCGACGATGATGCCGTGGCGCTCCGCGAAGGCGACGACGTCGGCGAAGAACTGGGTCGTCGCGAGCGCGCCGGTCGGGTTGTTGGGATAGCCGAGCCACATGAGCTTGGCGCGCTTCGCGACTTCTTCGGGAATGGCCTTCAGGTCCGGGAGGAAGCCGTTGTCCGCGCGCAGCGGCATCGGATAGACGGTGCCGCCGTTGAACTGGGTGCCGATGCCGTAGACCGGATATCCGGGATCGGGCACGAGCACGATGTCGCCGGGGTCGACGAAGGCGACGGCCATGTTGGCGATGCCTTCCTTCGAGCCTATCAGCGAGACGACCTCGGTGGCGGGATCGCACCGGACGCCGAAGCGCTTCTCCACGTAGGACGCGGCGGCGGCCCGGAAGCTCGGCATGCCCTCGTAGTCGGGGTAGCGGTGATTGGCGGGACGGGTGGCCGCTTCCTGGAGCGCGGCCACGATGTGCGGGAAGGTCGGGCTGTCGGGATCGCCGATGCCGAGGCTGATGAGGTCGACACCGCGCGCGGCGACCTCCTTCTTCATGCGATCGATTTCGGCGAACAGGTACGGCGGCAGTCGACGAATTCTCTCGGCAGGACGAATACTTACGGGCACCGTCTCGCTCTCCTCCGGGACGATCGCAACGCAAAAACGATCGAGGAGCCGCTACTTAGCCGAACACTTCCGAACGCACAAGGCGCTCCGCGTTTCGTATATGCCGCGCGTCCTCGTCACGAGGTCGCGCCGCCGCGCCGGCGCTTGGGCGCCACGGCCTCCGCGCGTCCGAGCACGACACGGAGGTGGTGGCGGGCCCCGTCGTCACGCCACGGCACGGCGCGGGGATCGACGCCGCGGCCGTCGAACTCGACGCGCTGGACCCCGCGGCTCACCCCGTCCGGGTTCTCGATCGTGATCTCGTAGACCGTCCGGCCAACCGTCCACGTGACCGCGCACGACGGCCACGACGTCGGGAGACAGGGATCCACCCGCAGGCGGTCGCCGCGGCGCTCGATCCCGAGGATGCCCTCGAGCCCGGCCCGGTACATCCAGCTCGCCGAGCCGGTGTACCAGGTCCAGCCCGCCCGCCCGACGTGCATGGGGTGGGAATAGACGTCGCCCGCGAGCACGTACGGCTCGCCGCCGTAGCGCTCGGCCGCCGCCGCCTCACGGGCGTGATTGATGGGATTCAGCATGTGGAAGGTCTCGACGGCCTCGTCGCCGTTGCCGATGCGGGCGAGGGCGAAGATCGTCCACATGGCGGCGTGCGAGTACTGGCCGCCGTTCTCGCGGATGCCGGGCGGGTAGCCCCGAATGTAGCCGGGGTCCGGCTCGGCGCGGTCGAACGGCGGCGTCAAGAGCAGCGCGAGCCCGAGCGGCCGTCGCAGGAGATGCGCGCGGACCGCGTCGAACGCTTGCTCGGCGCGGCGGGCGGGCGTGATGCCCGCGAGCACGGCCCAGGACTGCGGCAGGGAGTCGATCCGGCACTCCGCGTTCCGCGCCGAGCCGAGCGGCGTGCCGTCGTCGAAGTAGCCGCGGAGGTACCAGTCGCCGTCCCAGGCGAGCTCGAGCATCGCGGCAAGACGGCCGACCTCGCTCCGGTAGCGGGCCGCGCGATCGGCGTCCCCCCGCGCCGCGACGAGGTCGGCGAACGCGCGCAGCACGGTCCCGAGGAAGAAGCCGAGCCACACGCTCTCGCCCCGGCCCTCGATGCCGACCCGGTTCATCCCGTCGTTCCAGTCCCCGTTGCCGATGAGCGGCAGGCCGTGCGGACCGGCCGTGATGCCCCGGTCGATCGCGCGGAGGCAGTGCTCGAAGAGCGTGGCGCTCTCCGACGACTCGCGCGGCAGCTCGTACGCATCGTGCTCGCCCGGGGCGAGCGGCCGCATCTCGAGGAACGGGACGACCTCGTCGAAGATCGCCGCGTCGCCCGTGACCTCGACGTAGCGCGCGGCGACGTACGGCAGCCAGAGCAGGTCGTCGGAGCAGCGAGTGCGCGTGCCGCGGCCGAGCGGCGGATGCCACCAGTGCTGGACGTCGCCCTCGACGAACTGCCGGCCGGCGGCGCGCAGGATCTGCGCCCGCCAGAGGTCGGGCCGCGTGAAGCCGAGCGCCATCACGTCCTGGAGCTGGTCGCGGAAGCCGAACGCGCCGCCCGGCTGGTCGTACCCGCAACGCGCCCAGAGGCGTGACGACAGCGCCTGATAGGTGAGCCACCCGTTCATCAGGACGTCGAACGAGTCGTCCGGCGTCCGCACCTGGATCGCGCCGAGCGTGCGATTCCAAAACTCGTGGACGGCCTCGATCGCCGCGCTCGCGGTCGGCGCGTCGAGATGACGAGCGAGCAGGGTCTCGGCGGCGGCGCGATCGCGGCCGGCGCCGAGGAGGAACGTCACCGTTCGCGACTCGCCGGGTGGGATCGTCACCGCGACCTCGACCGCTCCGCAGGGATCGAGACCGGCGCCGAACCGGCCGCCGAGTCGCTCGCGTGCGAGCGCCGCGGGGCGGCGCGGGCTGCCGTAGCGCCCGAGCATCTCGAGCCGGTCCCCGGTGGACGAGCTCGGCCGCGGGCTCGCGGCGAGGAACGCGACGCGGTCGGGGAAGTCCTCGCAGTACGGATTCCGCGCCAGCACGGCCTCGGATTCCGGCTCGCGTTCCGTGACGACGTGTCCGGGCACGTCGGCCCGCGGCGCGCCGAGGCTCCACTCGCAATAGGCGTACGCGCGGAGGCGGCGCGTCTGCGCCCCGCGGTTCGTGAGAGTGAGGGTCGAGAGCTTCACGGGCTCGTCGACCGCGACCCGGATCGCGAGCTCGTGGGCGAGGCCGTCCCGCTCGTGCTGGTAGCGCGTCACGCCGCGGCCGTGGCGAACGATCCAGCGCGCGTCCGGCCGGGGGGTCATCGCGCCCGGCGTCGCCCCCCAGGCGGCTCCGGTCTCGTCGTCGCGGAGATAGAACGCCTCGGCGCCGAGGTCGAGCACGGGATCGTTCGCGAACGGCGTGAGGCGGTGCTCGCGGCTGTTCTCGGACCACGTGAACGCCGGCCCCGCGTGCGTCACGAGAGTCCCGAAGTCGGGGTTCGCGAGCACGTTGCTCCACGGGCGGGGCGGCACGGCGTCGCCTTCGAGCACCAGCACGTATTCGCTGCCGTCGGTCGTGAAGCCGCCGAGGCCGTTCTCGAACAGGAGCGGCGGCACGACGAAGTGCGGCGGTCGCCCGGCCACGATCGCCGGGACGTTGGTCGGCCAGCGCTGGACCGGCGGCCAGTGCGGCTCCGGGTACGGACGGTCGAGCTGGTTCGCGAGCTCTCCGCGGTCGCCGTCGAGCACCGCGGCCGCGGCGGCGAGCAAGAGCGTCCGGTCGACGACCGTGAGGTTCTCGGTGCGGAGCAGGTGTACGCCGCCCGGACGGTCGCGCCAGCCCGCCCAGGGGCCGCTCTGCACCAGAGCCCCGAGCCGCTCGTGCATCTCGCCGCGGTAGCCCTCGGCATGCTCGTTGAGGACGACGACGTCGGCCGCCAGCGCCTTCTGCCGCCAGTACTCCTGCGCTTGCAGCACCTGCTGGACGAGCGTCAGGTCGTCGCCCTCGACCACCACCACGAGGACGATCGGCACGTCGCCCGAGATCCCGAACTGCCAGAGACCCGACTGGCCGCGCGTGTTGGCGGCGCGGACCGCGCCGTCGGCCCGGAGCGTCGGGTCGGCCCAGAAGACGCGCGACGCCAGCCGTTCGAAGAGCTGCGCCTCGTCGGAGCCGAGCCCGAGGTGGCGCAGCGAGAGCTGCGCGCGGGTGAACGCCAACGTCATCACGCGGGCCGCCATCCCCGAGTCGTGGTACTTCTGCGCGAGCGCGCGGGCGGCGGACTCGCCCGTCGCGATCCCGGTCGCGAACACCATGCGCGCGAAGCCGCGCGGCGGGATCCGCACCCGGTAGCGCAAGCTCGCGATCGGATCGAGGACGGCGCCGGTCCGTCCCGTGAGGGGCCGGCCGTCGAGCGCGATCGGATCGTCGAGCTCGCGGCCGTGGCCGAGGAATGCGGCGCGATCGGTCTCCCACTCCACCGGCCCGCGCAAGCCGCCCTCGACGCTCAGCACGTGGATGCCGATCACTTCGGGATCGTTCGAAGCGCGTGGGCGTCGGCGGCACAGCAGCGCGGTGGGCTCGGACAAGTACTCGGTCTCGATGAAGAGCTTCCCGAACGCGGGGTGGGCGAGATCGGTCGCGCGGTCGCCGAGGACGATCTCGGCGTAGCTCGTCACCTCGATCTCGCGCATGCGGTCGTCGCGATTCGCGATCGAGAGGCGGCGCACCTCGACGTCGTCCTCGGGCGAGACCGCGATCTCGAGCTGCGTCTCGAGGCCGTCGTCGTGACGGCGAACGACCGCCTTCTCCGGCAGGAAGTGCACGAGATATTCGTCGGGCTCCCGAAGGGTCGGTTGGTAGGTCGCCGACCAGGCGGTGCCGGCGCGGACGTCGCGGAGGAAGATCGCGTGGCTCGTCGGGTCGCGGGTCGCGTCGGGACGGAGCCGCGTCACGACGTGCTCGCGGCACCAGCTGCCGCCGCCGCCCGCGTTCGTGATCGCCGCGGTGTAGGCGCCGTTCGAGAGGAAGTGCGCGTGCGGATACGTCGTGTGCGGGGAGCGGAACCGGCGCGTCGAGAGCGGCGCGGGCGGCGGCAGGACGCGCGTCGACTCGGCCGGCCGCGGCTCGACGATCGGCACGTCGTGCGGCACGCGCTCCTGGAGCAGGAGCTCGGTCGCCTGCACGCGCGGGTCGGCGTGGAAGCGGGTGACGAAGCGGTCGTCGCCCAGGACGTTGGCGAGCGCCAGCAGGCTCATGGCTTGGTGGTGCGCGAAGTAGGCGCGGACGATCTTGCCGTGGTTCGTGGTCGCGCCGTCCGGCGCGGGCACCTCGCGCGGCGTGTAGTCGATCGCCTCGTAGAACCCGTAGCGGCCCGACAGTCCCGTGCCGGCGAGATGGCGAAAATTCGCGGCGGCCATGGGCGCGTCGACGAGCGCGGCGAGCGCGGTGGCGTACGGCGCCACGACGAGATCGTCGCCGAGCCCGCGCTTCAGACCGAGACCGGGCACGCCGAACGCGCGGTACTGATAATTCCCGGCGCGATCCGTGATGAAGTACGCCGACTCCGAAATGCCCCACGGGACGCCGAGCCGCTGCCCGTACCGTCGCTGGTGCGCGACGACCGTCCGCGCGGTGCCGTCGAGGAGCGTCTTCGGGTAGCGCCGCGTGAAGACGAGCGGCAGGAGGTACTCGAACATCGTGGCGCTCCAGGACAGCAGGGTGGCGCGACCCTCGACGCTCGTGAGGGGGCGGCCGAGCGCGAACCAGTGGCGCGCGGGCGCATCGCCCTTGGCGATCGCGATGAAGCTCGCGAGCCGCGCTTCGGACGCGAGGAGATCGTAGAACGAGCCGTCGAGGCGGCCCGGGCCTTCGTGGTCCGGCAGGCGGTAGCCGACCGCGAAGAGCCGCCGGCGGGCGTCGTAGAGGAGGCGGAAGTCGTGCGCCTGCGCGAGGGCATTGGCGCGCGCGCCGAGCGTGGCCAGACGCGCCGCGAGGCCGGGATCGAGCGGCGCCGTCGCGTCGCGGGCGGGCTCGGCGAGCGCCTGCTCGAGCACGATCAGCGCCGCGACGAGATTGCCGCTGTCGACCGTCGAGACGTAGCGCGGCAAGAGCGGCGCGCAGGTCTGCGTGTCGTACCAGTTGAGGAGATGCCCCTCCCAGCGCTCGAGCCGGTCGATGCCGTCCATCATCTTCTCGAGGCGGGTCACGAGTGTCGGCAGGTCGATCCACCCGAAGTCGCGCGCGGCGACGTTGGCGAGGAGTGCCAGTCCGATGTTGGTCGGTGACGTACGGTGCGCGACGAACGGGCCGGGCTCTTCCTGGTAGTTGTCCGGCGGGAGCCAGTTGTCCGCGTCGGTCAGAAACGTGTCGAAGTACTCCCACGTGCGCCGCGCGGTCTCGAGGAGCAGCGCGCGGTCGCTCTCGGAGAGCGGCGTCACGTCCTCGCGGACGGGACGGCTCAGATGGAACGCGACGAACGGGGCGACCAACCAGAGGAGCGCGAACGGCGCCGCCCATGGGAGTGCCGCGGGCCGGACCGACACGACCGCTAGGACCACGAGCGCGCCGGCGAGCGGGCTCGGCGCCATGTCGGCGAGAAAGAGCCGGACTCCGCGCTGCCGCATCAAACCCGATGCCCGGGCCGTGCTCGACGCCGCGGTCTCCCATTCGAGGAGCCGGCGCTGGGTGATGAAGACGCGCACCAGGGTCACGATGATCGCGTGCAGGGTCTCCCAGGCGTGGAACGCGAGGAGCGTCACCGCGAGCACGATGCGCGCGGCGGCCGTCTCGATGTCCTCGGCGAGCGCGCGGAGGAACGCGGCGATCGTGCGCGCCGGACCCGGACCGTGGATCAGCGGCGTCAACGCCACCCAGAGCGGCGCGGCCGCCACGCCGAGCGTGGCGATCGTCCACACGCCCGGATGCCCGGGGAGGAACGTCCAGCCCGCGACGAGAAGCGCGAGCAGGCCCGGCGGCACGAGGCTCCGCCGGAGATTGTCGAAGATCTTGAAGCGGCTGATCGACGGCAGGCAATTGCGCGCGAGCCCGTGCGTCGTCGGCACCCACGGCAGGAGCCACAGCAGGATCTGCCAGTCGCCACGCACCCAACGGTGCTGCCGGCGCGCGTGGGTGAGGACGCTCGCGGGATAGTCGTCGACGACCTCGACGTCGGTCACGAGCGCGGCGCGCGCGTGGAGGCCCTCGAACAGATCGTGCGAGAGCAGCGCGTTTTCGGGCACCCGACCTTCGAGCGCCGTCCGGAAGGCGTCGACGTCGTAGAGTCCCTTGCCGGTGAAGATGCCTTCGTCGAACAGGTCCTGGTACACGTCCGACACCGCGGTCGTGTAGGGGTCGACGCCCGTGTGGCCGGCGTAGAGCCGCGCGAAGAGCGAGCCGGCCGCGCTCGCGAGCGTCACGCTGACCCGCGGCTGGAGGATCGTGTACCCCTGCGTGACGCGGCCCTGGCGCGCGTCGTAATGCGGGCGTTGCAGCGGATGCGCCGCGATGCCGACGAGCTGGCGCGCCACGTTCCGCGGCAGCACGGTGTCGCTGTCGAGCGTCAGCACGTACCGGACGTCGGCCAAGATCGAGAGGTCGCCGACCGTCAGCGTGTAGCTCGTGCCGCGGTCGCCGCGCAGCAGACGATTGAGCTCCTCGAGCTTGCCGCGCTTCCGCTCCCAGCCCATCCACACGCCCTCGCGCGGATTGAAGCGGCGGCTCCGGTGGAAGAGGTAGAAGCGATCGTCGCGACCTTCGCCGTGGCGCTGATTCAGCGCCGTGATGCCGTCCCGGAGCGCGTTGACGATCGCGGCGTCGGTCGGCAGCGTTTCGGTCTCCGCGTCGCGGACGTCCGTCAGGAGCGCGAAGTGGAGGAGCGGATCGGGATTGGCGAGTGCCTGAACCTCGAGGTGCGCGACGAGCTCCTCTGCGCGCGCGACGCTGTCGAGGAGCGTCGGGATGACGACCATGGTTCGCGTGCCCGGCGGCAGGCCGTGCGACAGGTCGAGCCGGACGAGGCGCCGCGGGCGGACGCGTGCCGCGACGACGCGCTGGACGAGCGCGGTGGCGAGCTCGCTCGCCGGAAGGAAGGCGAGGAGCGCCGCGACGAGCGCCATGCCGACGCCGCCCCCGTGGCCGGACGCGTACCAGGCGGCCGCGAGCATGCCCGCACCGGTCAGAACCGCGAGGACGCCGAGGTAGACGGCGGTCGCGTGCGCGAAGATCGCGGCGTGGATCCGAGTCCGCACCTCGGGAGGCCGGTGGAGCGCCGCTCGAAACGCGACCTTCCGCTCGCCGATCAGGTGATCGCCGACGTGTGCGGCCCGGCTTTCGACGCCCTCCGCGTCGGCCGTGCGGCGCGCCTCGTCGACGCAGCGTTGCGCCACCTCGACCTGATCCTCGCCGCGCGGACCCGCGAGCGATTCGACGACGTGGCGATAGCGGTCGCGGCTCAGGAAATCCATGCGGGCGTACACGCCCGCCGGATCGCGTTGCAGCACGTGCTCGACGAGGCTGCTGCGCTCGAAGAGCTCGCGCCAGTCCTCGGTCGCGCAGAAACGGAGGCTCGCGAAGACGTTCGCGACCGAGATCTGCTCCGTCGCCTGCCGTTGCGTCTCGTCGCGGATGTCGCTCTCGACCGTGCGGCCGAGCGCCGCGAGGCGCTCGGCGAGCGCGCGGCGGAGCGGTGCGACCGGCGAGCCGTACTCGCGGAGCCGTTGGACCAGGTGCACCACGAACGGCACGTCGAGCGTCGCCGGCAGCTCGGGCATCCGTTCCGGGTCTTCGCGTGCATCCACGCGGTGGAGGAACGTGACGGCCGCCGCGCGCGACTCGCGTGCCGCGATCATGCCGTCGGTGAGGCGCCGGAGGCGCGCGAGCGACGCCAGCTTGAGCACGCTCGGCCAGGCCCAGAGCTCGCCGATGCTGAGGGGCGCCGCGAGTTGGAACGCCGCGAGGTAGCGCGTGACGCGCGCGGCTTCGAGTCGGCCGTCGCTGTGCGCGAGCAGATCCGCGGCGAGCAGCTCGATCCTCGAGCGCCCGCTTCCGTCTGCGCACGGCAGTCTGCGATGGTACCCGCGCGGCAGGTCGTGCCGGACGTTCCGTACCTCCGCCTCGATCATGTGGAAGTTGTCGAGGAGCCATTCGGCGGCGGGCGGGATGGGCTCGCCGCGATGGACGTCGTCGGCGGCGGAACGGTAGGCGATCCGGAGGCGCTCCGCATGGGCGTGCAGGCGACGGAGGTGATGTCCGCTCCGGCGGACCGCGCGCCAGCGATTCGGCAGTCGCGCGGCGCCGAGGTCGAGCGCGAACGCTTGCGCGCGCTCCTCGAGCTTTTCCAAGCTCAGGAACTCGGGGGGGGAGTCGTCCGACGACGGCGCGGCGGACCGTCGGACGAAGATCGAGCCCGTCATGGTCGAGCCCTTTCGAGCAACGGGGGTGCCAGAAAGCACATGCGTCCTCTCGGCCGAAGCAGGCGTACTCCCATGGAGGTGCGAACGCGCGCAAGCCGGTGAGCGCAGCATTTACAAATGATGAGACAATCCTCGGAAGTTTCGACCGACTCGTGCAGCCGTGGTCGTGGAGATTGCTTAGGTTTCGGCATGTCGCAACATGGCGTGCTCTTTGCTGATCTCTCTACCTATGACCGTGATCCGCATCGTACAGTTGGTGGATGGCGAAGAGCTGATCTCGTACGAGAGCGGTGAGCGCCCAAGAACCGCACTCGCCCTCGACGATCCGCGCCGCGGCGCGCTCGAACGGCGCGCGTCCGCCGTCGGCGACTCCGCCGGCGTCGCCTCGCTGAGCTCCACTTCGGCTCACTGAACGGCGCGTCCGCCGACCGGCGCCGTTGGCCGCCGGATTCGCCAATCGTCGGCGCTCCGAGACCGACGATGCTCGGGTCGCACGTCAGCCGCGCTCGATGAGGAGACTTTGCGCGGACCGTCCGATCGGGCCGCGCTCGTCGTAGAGGCGGCTTTCGGCGAGCCCGAGGCCGTTTGGATCGGGCAGGGTCGTCGACTCGAGCGCGACCCATTCGCCGGCCGGATGGCGGTGCAGATAGATCGTGAGATCCGGGTTGATGAAGCGGTACCCGTCCTCACGCGTCAGGACCCAGCTGATGCCGTTCCCGAAGTCCGCGGCGGCGGCGACGCGCGCGAGCGCGGACGTCGCCTCGCCCGCGACGAGTGGAACGCGGAGCCGCAGCCACGCGGTCGCGGGACCCGGCTCGGCGAACGTGCCGCGCACGAAGCGCATCTCGATGGCGCCCGTGTGAAACGCCTCGTACGCGACCTTGTCGGCCCATGGCGGCCGGCTCTCCACGCCGGCGTCGGGGGCGGGAGGCGCGCCCGTCGGCATCGCGCCCTCCGGAATCGGGACCTCGGCGCGCCGCATCCGAAGTCCCACGGCGCGCGCGACCTCGATGCCCGTCTCGGCGACGATCAGTGACGCCTCGACCAGCTGCACCTTCTTCCCAGGCCGGGCGAGCCGCGTCGCGACTCGCAGCGGCGCGATCGGCACCGGTCGCATCAGCTCGACGGTGACGCGTACGACGATCATCTGCTCACCGCCGTCGAAGCGCTCGACGGCGCGCGCCAGGAGCGCGGCCGGCGCCCCGCCGTGCTGCGCGTCGCGACTCCACGGTCCCCGTGCGAGCGCGGTTGGAAAGACTACGTCACCATCGAGGTCGAAGACGGCATCGGGCATGGGGCGGGAAGCTAGGGGTCGCGCAAGGCTGTTGCCAGCGGCGTGTGCCGAACGCATCGCCGGCGGACGCGATGCGCGACGCGCCCGCCGGCGACGAGCCGGGGCGGCGACGGCATTCAGGGAGCGTCAGCGGAGGCCCAAGACGTCTTGCATGCCGTAGACGCCGGGTTTCTGCGTCGCGAGCCAGAGCGCGGCGCGGAGGCCGCCGCGGGCGAGGCACTCGCGGCTCTGCGCGCGGTGGCTGAGCTCGAGGCGCTCACCCGAGCCGAGCAGGAAGACCGTGTGATCGCCGACCACGTCGCCGCCGCGGACGCCGAGCACCGCGACCTCTTCCGCTTTGCGCGCGCCCGGATGACCCTCGCGCCCGAACGTGGCGCGCCCTTGGAGCGGCTTCCCCTGCGCCTCGGCCGCCACCTCACCGAGCCGGAGCGCGGTGCCGCTCGGGGCGTCCTTCTT
>DAIQBH010000108.1:0-19237 GCA_036781285.1 Thermodesulfobacteriota bacterium
CCCCGCGGAGCGACCGCCGCGTGGTCACGACGAAGACCAATGCGCCGGCACCGAAGCGGCGCTCGGTTCTCGGTTGCCTAACGAAGACGCTGCTGAGGTTCCGCGGGGCTGGGGAGCTCGCCTCGTCGCTCGGGTCGCTGGAGCCCAGCCCTTAGGGCCCGCCGCAGCCACCATGCCCTGCGGTCGACCGGGAGCTGTCCTCGCTCCTCACCGACTCCCCATCCCCGCGGAGCGACCGCCGCGTGGTCACGACGAAGACCAATGCGCCGGCACCGAACGTCCGCGGGATGTGGAAAGCTCGGACGGTCGAGCGACGCCGACGGTACTGGGCCGGGTGGTGAGCTGCTTCGGGGAGCGCTCAGCTCGCGTGTGCGCAAGGCATGGTGGCGCCGGCGGGTAGTAGGCGCCGGGACCAGCGACCGCGCGACCGTAGGAGCAGGTCACCACCCGGCCCGAGGCACGGCGATCGCTTCGCCGTCTTTGAGGGCTACGCCCCGCTCTGCAGCCGCGCGCGGAAGAACTCGACGGTGCGCCGGAGCCCTTCTTCGAGCGGAATCTCGGGCTTCCACCCGAGAACCTGCTTCGCCTTGTCGATCGCGATCACGCTGCGGCGCTGCTCGCCCGCCTTCGCCGGACCGTGGGTCGCCGGGTGCGGGCTGCCGGTCAGCACGCGCAGGTGCGCGTAGAGCGTCACGACGTCGGTCTCGATGCCGGTGCCGATGTTGACCGAGCCCACGAACGGCTTCTCGAGCGCGAGCAGATTGGCGTGCACCACGTCGCCGACGAACACGTAATCGCGCGACTGCTTGCCGTCGCCGTTGATCGTCGGCGCTTGGTTCGCGAGCAGGCGCTCCGCGAAGATCGCCACCACGCCGGCTTCGCCGTGCGGGTCCTGCCGCGGGCCGTAGACGTTCGCGTAGCGGAGCGCCACGTACGGCATGCCGTAGATCGCGTGGTAGAAGAACAGGTAGTGCTCGCCGGTCGCCTTGGTGATGCCATAGGGCGAGAGCGGGTTGTGCGGATGGTCCTCCGCGGCGGGGAACGTCTCCTGCTCGCCGTAGGTGGCGCCGCCCGACGAGGCGAACAGCACCTTCTGGACGCCGACCTCGCGCGCGCCTTCGAGCATGTTGATCATGCCGAGCACGTTCACGGTCGCGTCGAACGCCGGGTCGGCGACCGACTTCCGGACGTCCATCTGCGCCGCGTGCAGCGAGAGCGCCTGCGGGCGCTCGTTGCGGATGATCTCGCGCGCCTCCGGGGAGCGGATGTCGGCATGGTAGAACTTCGCGGCGGCCGGCAGGTTGCCGCGCTTGCCCGAGGAGAGGTCGTCGAGGATGACGACCTCGTGTCCAGCCGCGATGTACGCGTCCGAGATGTGCGAGCCGATGAAGCCGGCGCCGCCCGTGACGAGAACCTTCACGCCGTCTCTCCCTTTTCGCGCATCTGATTCTTGAAGAACTCGATGGTGCGCTTCAGACCTTCCTCCACCGGCACGACCGGTTGCCAGTCGTTCAACACCTTACGGGCGAGCGTGATGTCGGGCTGTCGGACCTTGGGATCGTCGACGGGCAGCTCCTTGTAGACGATTTTGCTCTTGGATCCGGTGAGCTCGATGATGAGCTTCGCGAATTGGAGCACCGTCATCTCGCGCGGGTTCCCGATGTTGACGGGGTTCGGATAGTCGCTCCAGAGCAAACGCAAAATGCCCTCGACGAGGTCCGTACAGTAACAGAAGCTCCGGGTCTGGCCGCCGTCGCCGTAGACGGTGACGTCTTCGTTCCGGAGCGCCTGCGCGATGAAGTTCGGGACGACGCGGCCGTCCTCCTTCCGCATGCGCGGTCCGTACGTGTTGAAGATGCGGACGATGCGGGTCGTGACTCCGTGATAGCGCTGGTACGCCATCGTGATGGCCTCGGCGAAGCGCTTGGCCTCGTCGTAGACGCCCCGCGGGCCGATCGGGTTGACGTTCCCCCAGTAGTCTTCCTTCTGCGGATGGACGAGCGGGTCGCCGTACACCTCGGAGGTCGACGCGAGAAGGATGCGCGCCTTCTTCTCTTTCGCGAGGCCGAGCACCTTGTGGGTGCCGAGCGACCCGACCTTCAAGGTCTGGATGGGCTTCTCGAGGTAGTCGATCGGGCTCGCGGGCGAGGCGAAGTGCAAAATCGCGTCGAGCTTGCCCGGCACGTAGATGAAGTTCGTCACGTCCTGCTGGATGAACTGGAAGCGCTGGTTGCCGAGGAACGGCGCGATGTTGTCGGGCGAGCCGGTCAGGAAGTTGTCGATGCAGATGACCTCGTTGCCCTCGCCGAGCAGGCGCTCACAGAGGTGGGAACCGATGAAGCCGGCGCCGCCGGTGACCAGGATTCTCGCCATGGGTTAGGCCGCCTCCACGGCCATGCGACCGATCGGATAGTAGGTGAAGCCCTGCGCCTTCATGACGTCGTGCTCGTAGAGGTTCCGGCCGTCGAAGATGACCGGGCTCTTCATGAGGGTCTTCATACGGGCGAAGTCCGGACGCCGGAACTCGTTCCAGTCGGTGACGATCAGGAGCGCGTCCGTGTTCTGCAGGGCGTCGTAGTTGACGCGATGGTAGTTGATGCGGTCGCCGAAGACCTTGCGGGCCTCGCCGAGCGCCTCGGGATCGTGCGCCTCGACGCGTGCACCGCGGCGGAGGAGCTCCTCGATGATGATGATCGAGGGCGCCTCGCGCATGTCGTCGGTGCGCGGCTTGAACGCGAGACCCCAGACGCCGAAGCAGCGTCCCTTGAGGGTGTCGCCGTACTTCTTCACGACCTTCTCGACGAGGAGCTGCTTCTGCTTCTCGTTGACCTCCTCGACGGCGTTCAGGAGGGGAAAGACCATCCCCGCGTCCTTCGCGGTGCGGATGATCGCTTGCACGTCCTTTGGGAAGCACGAGCCGCCGTAACCGGTCCCCGGGAAGAGGAAGTGGTGGCCGATGCGGCGATCGGATCCCATACCGCGGCGCACGTCGTTGACGTCGGCGCCGACCCGCTCGCAGAGATTTGCGATCTCGTTCACGAACGAGATCTTGGTCGCGAGGAACGCGTTGGCGGCGTACTTCGTCATCTCCGCGCTGCGGTTGTCCATCACGAGGATCGGGTTCTCGGTGCGGACGAAAGGCGCGTACAGCGACTTCATGATGTCGATCGCGCGCGCGTCGGACCCGCCGATGACGACACGATCGGGCTTCATGAAGTCCTCGACCGCGGCCCCTTCTTTCAAGAATTCCGGATTGGAGATGACGTCGAACTCGTGCGTCGTCTTGGCCTTCACGGCGGCGCGCACCTTGTCGGCGGTGCCGACCGGCACCGTGCTCTTGCACACGATCACGCGGTAGCCGTTCATCGCCTCGCCGATCGCTCCCGCGACCGCGAGCACGGCCCGCAGATCGGCGGAGCCGTCCGAAGCCTCGGGCGTGCCGACGGCGATGAAGCAGATCTCGGACGCGCGCACCGCGGCCACGAGGTCGTTGGTGAACCACAAGCGGCGTTCGGTCAGATTCCGGCGGATCAGCTCTTCGAGACCGGGCTCGTAGATGGGGACCGAGCCCTGTTTCAGCGCCTCGATCTTGCGCTCGTCGATGTCGACGCAGGTGACGTCGTTTCCGCCCTCCGCAAAGCAGGTTCCTGCGACCAGGCCGACGTAGCCCGTTCCGATGACACAGACTTTCACATTGCCTCCGTAAGGACCGTGCGAGCTGGGCCGACCGACCCGTCGCTGGGGGTGCATCGAAGGTACCGGCCGACCCCCACCCCGTCAAACCGCTTTCTTTTCATGCCGTACTAGCGCCGACGGGGTGCGACGCCGGGCCGGCCGAGGCGCGGACCTCGCGCACTCTATAAATCGGCTTGGCCTGTGATTCGTGGTACGTGCGGGCCAACATCTCCCCGAGGAGCCCGAGCGTCACTAGTTGGACGCCTCCGAGGAGGAGCAGGACGCCGAGCAGGAGCAGCGGCCGGCCGGCGAGCTCGACCCCGAAGAAGATCTTCTGGAGGCCGAGGATCCCGGTGATCAAAAGCCCGGTCATCATCGTGACCAGGCCGAAGGTCCCGAAGACGTGGATGGGCCGCGTCGAGTAGCCGGAGAGGAACTTGATCGTGAGGAGATCCAGCACGACCCGCACGGTCCGCGAGATGCCGTACTTCGACTGGCCGCGGAGCCGGGGACGATGGTTCACCGGAATCTCGGTCACGGCCGCGCCGAGGTCGCCGGCGATCGCGGTGATGAAGCGGTGCATCTCGCCGTAGAGGCGGAGCTGCTTCGCGATGTCGGCGCGGAACGCCTTCAGTCCGCAGCCGTGGTCGTGGATCGACACGTTGGTCGTGGCGCCGATGATGCCGTTCGCGATGATCGACGGGAGCCGCCGCGACAGGAACGGATCCTGACGGTCGCGCCGCCAGCCGGTCACGACGTCGTAGCCGGCGTCGAGGGTCGCGAGGAGGCGTGGGATGTCCGCCGGGTCGTTCTGGAGATCGCCATCCATCGTGACGATGATTTCGCCGGCCGCGTGATCGAGTCCCGCCGCGAGGGCCGCGGTCTGCCCGAAGTTGCGCGCGAGGCGCACGAGCTGGATGCGGGGATCGCTGCCGGCCGCCGCGACGAGCCCGTTGAACGTGTCGTCGGAGCTGCCGTCGTCGACCAGCACGATCTCGGTCGTGACCGTGAGGCGGTCGGCGGTCGCACGCAGCTCGGCGACGAGCGCGTCGACGTTCGCCTCCTCGTTGTAGACCGGGACGACGATCGAAAGGTACGGCATGGGTCCGGCCGTCAATCGACGTCGAAGGTCGTCAGGCTCACGAACTCGCGGTAGCGGCGCTCGATGTCGTCGCGCGTGAGGCTGCGCAGGCGCTCGAGACTGAAGGCCTCGACGGTGAACGAGGCGACCACGCTGCCGTACACGATGGCTTTCCGCACGCCGGCCGGGGAGACGTCGCCGGTCGCCGCGAGGTAGCCCATGACGCCGCCCGCGAACGTGTCGCCGGCGCCGGTCGGGTCGAAGACCTCCTCGAGCGGATAGGCGGGCGCCGAGAACACCTTGTCGCCCGCGAAGTAGAGGACGCCGTACTCGCCACGCTTGATCATGAGGCTCGTCGGGCCGAGCGCCATGATCTTCCGGGCGGCCCGGATCATGTTGCGCTCGCCCGAGAGGAGGCGCGCCTCCTCGTCGTTGATGATGAGCAGCGGGACGCGCCGGAGCAGCGTCTCGAGCTCCGGGCGCGCGATGTCGATCCAGAGGTTCATCGTGTCGGCGCCGACGAGGCGCGGCGTCTTCACCTGATCGAGGACGCGAGCTTGGAGCGCGGGGGCGATGTTGGCGAGGAAGACGAAGGGCGCGGCGCAATAGCCTGGCGGCAGCGTCGGCAGATAGCCGTCGAAGACGTTCGCCTCGAAGCTCAACGTGTCCCGGACGTTCATGTCCTCGTGGTAGCGCCCGGTCCAGCGCATGGTGCGGCCGGGCCGGACCTCGAGGCCCGTGAGGTCGATGCCGCGGGCGCGGAACCAGTCCAGATCCTGCTTCGGGAAATCGTCGCCCACGACGCCGACGAGCTGCACCGGCGTGAAGAAGCTCGCCGCGACGGCGAAGTACGTGGCCGCACCGCCGAGCACCTCGGTGGCGCGCCCGCCCTGCTGCGTCTCGATGGTGTCGATCGCGACCGAGCCGACGACGACCAGTGCCCCATCCTGCTTCGCTTCCGCCACGTCAGTCCTCCTGCGGTACGTAGCGCCCGATGATCGGCGCCAGGTCGCGCTTCGTGCGCGCCGGGATCTTCGCGCGGTCGGTGATGATCGCGAACTCGAGCGCCCGCTCGCATCCGCAGTCCGACGTCGCCGCGAGCGTCGGGACGACGTCGTGGATCACCTGCTTTGCGAGGGCGACGTTGCTGCCCATGACCTTCAGGACCTCTTCGATCGACACCTCGTGGGCATCCTGCTTCCAGCAGTCGTAGTCGGTCGAGAGCGCGAGCGTCGCGAAGCAGAGCTCGGCCTCGCGCGCGAGCTTCGCCTCCTGGAGGTTGGTCATGCCGATGATCGACGCGCCCCAGCTCCGGTAGAGCTCGGACTCGGCGCGGGTCGAGAACTGCGGACCCTCCATGCACACGTACGTGCCGCCCGCGTGAACGGTCGCCCCGATCCGGCGTGCGCTCTCGAGGACGTTCTTCGAAAGCACGGGACACACCGGATCGCCGAAGGCGACGTGGGCCACGATGCCGTTTCCGAAGAACGTGGCCGTGCGGTCGAACGTGCGGTCGATGAACTGATCGGGCACGACGAGGTGGCCGGGCGCGATCTCCTCGCGCAGGCTGCCGACGGCGCCGACCGCGATCACGCGCGACACGCCGAGGTGCTTGAGCGCCCAGATGTTGGCGCGGAACGGCAGCTCGGACGGCAGCAAGCGATGCCCGCGGCCGTGGCGAGGGAGGAAGTACAGGTCGGTGTCGCCGAGCCGGCCGTGCACGATCGCGTCCGACGGGTTGCCGAACGGCGTCTCGACCGTCAGCTCGCGGACGTCGGTGAGGCCGCTCATCTCGTAGAGGCCGCTCCCGCCGATGATGCCGATCTTCAGTCCCACGCTGCTGTCCTCCTGCCTCGCCCCGCCCTCAGCCGCGAATCATCGACAGCGAAGGTCCGGTCGTGATGGTCAAGGTGTCGACGGGATCGAGGACGTCTCCGTCCATCATGAACCCCGTCGGCGTCGCGAAGCGTATGGTCACGGTACGTGCCAGGTTGTCGTAGAAGTCGGGCTCTTCGAGCGGGAAGCCGCGGTGGAACCGCACGATCTTGCGTGCCAGGCGAAGCGGTCCGATCGGGCCCGCCAAGAGATGGAAATGGCGGCGTTTGCGGGCCGCCAGATACATCGGTTTGAACCCCAGCGCAACGTGCGTGATCGTCCCCGCGAGCACCACCGTGAAGGTGCGGAACGGGACGCGCTCGTCGTCGCAATCGACGTCGGCTTCCACGCGGCGGAACACCCCGCGCACGAGTGAGGTCCCCGCGACCGCCGAGGCGACGAGCTTCGCGAGAAGCCGGGACGCCGTCACTGGACCCGGCCGCGGCTCGCTGTAGTAGAGGCGGAGATAGTTCACGACGACGCCGCACCCGACGACGAAGCCGGCGTGCACGTCGTTCACGACGAGGAGATGGCGCGTCGTGACGTCGTGCGTGCGGCCGTGCCGGTAGTCGTGGACGACGTGCGACAGCACGTGCTCGGGGCCGCCGCGCATGCAGCCGATCGAGCGCGCGATGTAGTTCATCGTCCCGGCGCGGAGCGGCAGGAAGAGCGGCAGGTCGTCGCTCGGCCAGGCCTTGCGGAGCGCGCTCAGCGCCCGGAACTGGCTGCCGTCGCCGCCGCAGACGGCGACGATGTCGACGCGGCGCTCCGCGAGCTCGGCCGCGACCGTGTCCATCGCGGCCAGGTCGGGCGTCACGCGCACGATCCCGGCATCGCCGACGATGTCCTCGAAGCGGCGCGCGCGGTCGGTCCGCCGGCGATTGCTGCCGGCGTTCGGGTTGACGACGACCCCGATGCCGCTCAGTGCGCCGCTCCCGCGTTCGGACGACGGCGCGCCTCGCCTTCGGCTACCAGCTGGCCGCATGCCGCGGCGATGTCGGGTCCACGGCTTTCGCGCACGGTCGCGTGGACGCCGGCGTTCCGGAGCGCGTCCTGGAAGCGGGCGACGGTGACGTCGTCGCTTCGCCCGAACGGCGCTCCCGGGAACGGATTGAACGGGATCAGATTCACCTTGCAGCGGATCCCGCCGAGCGCACGGGCCAGCGCGCGCGCTTGCGCCGGCGTGTCGTTCACGCCGGCCAGCATCACGTACTCGAACGTGATCCGCTTCCGGCGCGGCAGCGGCAGCGTGCGACAGGTCGCGAGGAGCTCCTCCACCGGGTATTTTTTCGAAACCGGCATCAGCTCGCGGCGGCTCGATTGATCGATCGCGGTCAGCGACACGGCGAGGTTCACCTGCGTGTCGGCCAGAAGGCGCTGCATCTCCGGCAGCAGTCCGACCGTCGAGACCGTGATCCGCCGGTGCGAGAAGTCGACGCCCCAAGCGGCGGTGAGCGTCTCGATGGCGCCGACGGTGCCCGCATAGTTGTGGAGGGGCTCGCCCATGCCCATAAACACCATGTTGCTGATGCGGTCCGGCCCTTCGTGCGTGTCGACCTCGGCGGTGACGAGCGCGCGCGCGACCAGAAGCTGTCCGACGATCTCCCCGCGGCGGAGATGACGCTTGAGACCGAGCGTCGCGGTCGCGCAGAAGGCGCAGCCCATTGCGCACCCGACCTGCGTGGAGACGCAGAGCGTGAGCCGTTCGCCGTCCGGGATGAGCACGCTTTCGACCGTGGTGTCGTCCGTGAGGCGGAGCAGGAGTTTCCGGGTGCCGTCGGTGGAGCGCGCGATCGAGGCGACGGCGGGCAGCCCGATGTGGAACTCGGCCGCGAGCGCCTCGCGGAGCGCGGCCGGGAGATTCTTCATCGCGGTGAAGTCGCCGGTGCCCTGACGATACAGCCAGACGGCGATCTGGGCGGCGCGATAGGTCGGGAACCCCGCCGCTGCGCACCACGCTTCGAGATCGGCCTTCGAGAGGTCGAGGATGTCCCGCGTCGGCATCGGCGTCTCAGGCGTCGACGGCCGCCGGTAGGGTCACGCGCGTCGACGGGGTCGCGAGGAGCCGCTCCGCCTCGGAGAGCACCTGGTCGACGCTGATCGCCTGGAGACACTTGTTGTCGACGCAGGGACTGTGGCGGTGGTTCAAGGCGCTGAGGCACGGGCTGCACGCGAGCTTCGCGAAGAGGTCGACGTTGTGCTCGCCGAGCGTGCCGTAGAGCACCGGGGTCTCCGGTCCGAAGAGCGTGATGCTCTTGATGCGGGTGAGCGTCGCGAAATGCGCCGGCCCGCTGTCGTTCGTGACGAGCAGGTCGCTCTGGTGGAAGAGCTGGAGCACGTCGGTCAGTGTCCGGGTCCGGCCGACGAAGTCGATGCAGCGCGGATCGCCGACCTGCGCCGCGATGTCGCGTGCCGAGGCGGCGGCATCGGCGATGCCCATCAGCACCACCAGCCGGCGCGGATCGTTCGCGAGCAGGCGCCGGATCAACGCGACGAACCGGTCACGCGGCCAAGTGCGGATCGGCAGCATGCTGCCGGCGTCGTGGTTCACGATGATGATGCTGTGCTGCGCCGTGATCGGGTAGCACTCTTGGAGGGCGGCCTGGACGTACGCGAAGGCTTCCGGCTCGAGGGCCACCCGCACGGGCGGCGGCTGCGCCGGGATCACGAACTTCGGCGTCGGGATCTCGTCCGGAGCGTCGAGCGCCTCGACCAGCGCCAGGAAGTTCTGCGACATGTGGTGGTACGAGTTGTAGTTCACCCGGTGGGTCAGGTGCTCCCCGCGGTAGAGTCCCTCGCCCCGGTAATTGTGGAACCCGACCCGTGTCCGCGCTCCGGAGAGCAAGCTCAGGAGCGACGAGATTCGCGAGAAGAGCTCGAGGTCGATGACCGTGTCGATCCGCTCGCGCCGGCAGAACGCCATGAAGTTCCAGACGTCGGTCGCCATGTGGGCGAGCGAGTCGTCGCGGATCGTGAAGATGTTCTCCTCACGGAAGAGCCCGAGGAGGCGAAGGCTCGCGGCGTTCTTCTTGAAGATGCAGAAGCAGTGCTCGGCCTCGGCATAGCGCTGCTGGACGCGGCGGATCATCGCGGAGGCGATGATGGTGCTCCCCATCTCGGAGAGCTCGATGAAGAGGATCTTTCTCGGCGCGCCTCCGGCGCGCTCCCCCCGCACCCACCCCGTGGCGCGCACGAGGAGGGTCAGGAGGAAACAGAGCGGGATGCCGACGAAGTAGTCGACCTTCCGCATGCTGGAAAGCTTCATGGTCGCGGCAGCATAGCGAAACCCTCCGGCACCGGACAGCCCGCGTTCCCCGGTTTGACTCTCTGGCCGTGACGACGTCTAGTGCGCGCCCGAATGGAACGGAGGCGGGTCGTCGCGATCCTCGTGCTGGTGCTGCTCGCCGTCTATGGGCTCGTCCGCCTATCGGTTCTCCGGCTCGCGGCCTACCCGTACCCGCTCGACCTCGCAGCGGCTTGGACTGGTGCCGGGACCACGGCCGACGCCACGGTGCCCGCGCTCCTCATCGTGTGGACGGTCCTCGCGGTGACGATCGCCGCTCTCGGCCGCTGGCTCCGGCGACGCTGCGATGAACTCGCGACCTCCGAGGCGGCACTCGGCGCGGTCGTCATCCTGTGGGCGGTCACGGATGTGATCCTCCTGGTTTTCGGGCCGACAGGGCTCTACCAGCCGGGGGTGCTACGGGGCGTCTTGGCGCTCGTCGTGGTCGGGGCGTTCATCGCGGGCGGAGCGGCGCCGCCCATGCGGCTCCGGCGACGGTGGCCTGCGGGCGCGTGGGTCGGCGCGTTCGCGTTCGGACTCGCCTTCGTTCCCCTCCTGCTGATGCAGGTGGGGTCGCCGGTCTCGCCGTTCATGGACATCCTCGCGCTCATCGCGGCGGTGCAGAAGGTCGTGACGTTCCGGTTCTATGATCCGTTCGCCAACGACGCGTCGGGCATCATCGCGCTCGGACGTGGCTCCGTCGGCTACGATGCGCCGCTCTCTTTCGTGTCTCTGGTCGCCGGGGTGCCGGCGCACCTCGGCATCACAGCGCTCATCGTTCCCGTGGCGCTGCTCCAGATTACGGCGCTCTACCTGCTCGGACGGCGGGTGCACGGCAGCATGGCGGGCGGGCTCGCGGCGCTCTTCCTCCTCCAGACGTTCGCGTGGCGGCGCACCATGGACATCCGTGGCACGACGCTCACGTTCGCGCTCGTGGCGATCGGCATCGCGTTCCTGGCCGGACGCCGTAACCAGACCCGGACGGCGCTCGGCGGCCTGGCACTCGGGACGGCGGTCACCGTGAATCCGTTGATCGGGGCGATGGGCATGTTGGTGGCGTCGGTGCAGGCAGTGGTCGCATGGCTCGACGGCGGGACGCCGCTCGTCGTGTCGGTCGCCGCGCTCGCCGGGGCAACGGTGTTCGCGTTGCCGCAGGTGATGATCGGCCTGAATCGCCCGGTGCCGGTGTGGCTCTTGCCGGTCGTGTCGGTCCTGGGGCTCCTCGCCATCGCGGGTGCCGCATGGCTCGCCGGCCGCGACTGGCGCGCTCTCCGGCCGCGGCCGTACGTGCGATTGGTCGCCATCGTCGGG
The DNA here is from genome assembly GCA_036781285.1 of Thermodesulfobacteriota bacterium. GTDB lineage: Bacteria > Desulfobacterota > Binatia > UTPRO1 > UTPRO1 > UTPRO1. Next base: position 11,226 of record DAIQBH010000108.1, read on the forward strand.
TTCCTCGCGTCGGCGCTCTGGGTGCACGCGCGCCATCGCTTCGAGTTCATGGACGACGACTGGTTCGGCTACGGCGGCCTCGCGCTCCTTTCGACGCTGGGCCTCGCCGCTGCCGCCGTCGCGGTCTGGCGCCGTCCGGAGCGACGCTTCTCGGCGTCGATCCCCGCGCTCGCGCTCGCCATGGGCATGCTCGTGCACGCGATCAGCAGTCCCTATCGATTCGGCGGCACCATCGACGAGCGCTCGCTCGCCTCGGAGATCGTGACCAAGATGCAGTCCTACTGGTCACCCTATTGGCTCGCCCTCGCCGCCGGTGTCGGCTTCGCGTGGTTTGGACGGGGCCGAGCGCGCGTCGCGACCGTGCTGCTCGTGGCGACGCTCGTCATCTACCCGATCAAGTACGTCAAGGAACCGCTCGACTACGACGGCCAGCAGCTCTCCCTCGCGGAGACTTGGGGATTTCACCTTGCCAACGCCGCCCGCGGGTACCACTCGGGGCTTGGCGACCGAAGGTGGGTCGTCGACGAGCGCTGGCGCGAGGTCGGTAACGCACTCTTTGCCGAGGTGGCCGCTGGTCGAATCGCCTACGATACGCACGTCGTGCTGATCACTCCCGGGGTCAACAACGTCGAGGCCGCGCTTTGGACTGGCGTGTCGATGGATCCGTTCAGTCCGCAGTGGAGCGCCGACAACATCTGGCTCGTCGGGACGCGCGTGCGAAAGATGCAGGACCTTCCCGCGGCGCTCGCGGCGGGTCCGCCGTACGTCCTCGTCGCGCACTTCGACGGCGGTGGACACCAGCCCGACCCGGCGCGCTACGAGGAGCTCGTCAAACGTCCCGGCGCGCAGCTCTACCGTCGGCGCGACCTGCTCGATACCGCGGCGCCCGCGGGCTCCTGATCCCGCCGGGCGCCGCGATCACCGGTCAGTCCGAGCGATCCCGGAACTGGATCGACGTCGTCGTCGATGCCGGCGGGCCGAACTCGGCGTCCCAGCAGATCCCGAGGTCGTTCCGTAGCTGGACGATTACGCGCGGATCCTGCTGGAGTGGCAGTACGGGCATGTCGACGCCGAGTCCGAGGCCCTTGGCGGCGATCTGCGCACTGCCCTCGAAGCCCTCCTTCAAGGTGACCGAGACGATGCCGTCAGCAGTGCCCGCCTTGTCGAGGTAACGGAACCCGCGCTTCGTACTCTGCCAGCACGGACGTGTGCCGCACATCCCGGCGGCGGGAATCATCGCGCTGAGCTTCAAGGTGGGGGTGCCCGACGCCTCGTCGTACACGCAGAGAGCATAGTCGGTGGTCGTGAGAGGGTCGCCGAAGTCGGCCTTCAGGGTGGCCGCCCCACGGCCCCACTTCCAGCCTACGAGATCGCGATTGTCGGGCGAGCGATCCTTGAGGAGGATGCTGGCCTTCCCAGGACGCGTCGGCTTGCGGCAATCCATGTCTGGCGTCGCGTTGCAGACCGCGACCGGAGGCGTGGGTGTGCTGGTCGGCGTCGGCGGAGGAGTTGCGGTCTCCGTCGGTGTCGCCGTCGCGGTTGCCGTCGGTGTCGGCGTCGGGAAGACGAGATCGATCCGGGCAATGAGGTTGCTGAGATGGTCCGTGAACCAGATGTCGCCGTCGGGACCAGTCGTGAGGTTATGCGGGGCGGGTGCGGTCATCGAGACATCGATCTCATCGAAGACACCGAGTACCGACACGGCGCCGATCTTCGAGGAGTTGTGCTCCGCGAACCAGAGGCGCCCATCTCCCCCTGCGGTGATGCCGATGACGTCGGCGCCCGTGGTCGGGATGGGAAACTCCGTAAAGACTCCCGATGGGGTGAGTCTCCCGATCTTGTTGACGCTGCGTTCCGTGAACCAGAGATTCCCGTCCACACCCGCGGCGATGCTGTAGGGGCCGCTGTTGGCGGTGGGTGTCGGAAACTCCGTGATTACACCGGTCGGAGTGACACGCCCGATCCGATGCTGGTTGTACTCCGTGAACCAAAGATTGCCGTCGGAGCCGACGGTGATGCTCGTGGGATTGGCCACCACTGGGAACTCGGTTACCGACCCCGTCGTGGTTATGTAGCCCACGACCCCGCTGTATCCCGTGAACCAGAGATTGCCGTCGGGCCCCGCGACGATGCTCGATGGCTGCTGATTGGCGGTCGGAATCGAGTACTCGGTGAAAATCCCCGCGGGTGTCAGCTTGCCGATCTTGTTCGTCACCAACTCGACGAACCAGATGTTGCCGTCAGGGCCGTAGGTGAGGTCGACGAGGTGCGCCCCGGGGGTCGGAACGACGAACTCGGTGAAGACTCCACCCGGCGTCATTCGGCCGATCTTGTTGGCTCCGTTCTCGGCGAACCACACGTTCCCGGCGGGATCGGTCGTGATGCCGAGCGGGTTGCTGTTGGGCGTCGGGATTCCGAACGTCGTGATCGTCTGGGCCCGACTGTCAGCCGTCAGGAGCAGGAGCACGATCGGAATGACGACGGCGAAGCGCAAGATGGGCATGTGCGGTCCTTTCGGTGACGTCGCGGCGAGCGATTGCACGGAAGCCCGAAGCTGTCCAGAAGAATCTCGAACGCCTGTATCGATCTGACGCTATACCGCGACGCGATAGCGGATCGTATACACGGCACACGACAACTGCTTGGCCGCCGGCATGCGCTCGATCGCGGGCTCGATCGCCTTCAAGCCCGTCGCCATCCAGTCGGGACAGAAGAACGGAACGAGTCCTGCGTACTGCTCGCGCTCGATCGTGCCGCCGAGCTCGCGGATCCAGCGGCGAAGGAGCGACGGCGCGTACGACTTTTCGCCGTGCTCGCGGTGGTAGCGCGAGAAGCGCTCGATGAGCTTGAGGGTCGGGTTGTAGCCGTTCGGCTCGATCAGGAAGACCTGGCGCGCGAGCGTGCCGATCCGCTTCAGCGCGCGCGGGGCATCGTCGAGATGATGGAGCAATCCGCGCACGACGGCGACGTCGAAGCTCCCCGCCTCGTACGGGAGGTCGTAGACGCTGCACGCATCGAAGCGGAGGCCCGGACGTCCGAAGCGCCGATTCGCGGACTCGACGGCCTCGGCCGAGGCGTCGACGCCGACCATCGCGGCGGGCGCGCAGCTCGCGAACAGCTCGGCCGTGTAGGTGCCGTCGCCGCAGCCGACGTCGACGACGCGCTTGCCGCGGAGGTCGACCATCTGGCGCGTGACGTCGGTCAGGCGCTGGTTCGCGAGGAGGCTGCTCTTCCGGGCGTTCGTCGTGTAGAGGTAGCCCGCATTGGCGCGGACGTCCTCGTCGAACTGGGCCACGTTGCGCTCGACCATCAGGCCCTCGGTCCGCGGGTGTCGGAGCGGCGCGGGTCGTTCAGCACCGACTCGATCAGGAAGTGCGGCCGGTTCTTCACCTCCTCGAGCACGCGGCCGACGTAGTCGCCGATCACCGCGAGGCAGAGGAACTGGAGGCTGCCCATCAGCAGGATGATCGTGAGCAGCGTCATGAAGCCGGTCGGCGCGCCCGCGAAGAGGTACACGACGGCGTAGATGGCGAGCAGCAGGCCGGTCAAGGCCGAGACACCGAGCGCCAGGTAGAAGATGATCTCGAGCGGCACGAAGGAGAACGAGAAGATCCCCTTGCGCGCCCAGGCGATGTTCTTCCGGAGATTGTTGGTCGTGACGCCGAACATGCGCTCGGGCCGCTCGTAGGGGACGCCGATCTGCTTGAAGCCGACCCACGCGCGCAGCCCGCGGAGAAACCGATCGCGCTCGTCGAGGCGGTTCACGGCCTCGACCACGCGGCGGTCCATGAGCGAGAAGTCGCCCGCGTCGCGCGGCACCTCGATGTAGCTGAGCGCGTGGAACACCCGGTAGAACGCCTTGTAGGCGACTTGGAGGAACGGCGTCGCCTCGCGCTTCACGCGGACGCCGTAGACGACGTCGTACCCTTCCCGCCACTTCGCGAGGAACTGCGGGATCAGCTCCGGCGGGTCCTGGAGGTCGCCGTCCATGAGCACGACCATGTCGCCCGTGAAGATCTGCATGCCGCTCGTGAAGGCCGCCTGCGAGCCGAAATTCCGCGTGTGGGTGACGGCGACGACGCGCGGGTCGGCGGCCGCGAGGCGCGCCAGCACCTCCTTCGAGTCGTCGGGGCTGCCGTCGTTCACGAAGATCATCTCGAGATCGACGTTCTCGGACGCGAGGGCCTTGGTGAGGCGCTCGTACATATAGGGAATCGCCTGCCCGTCCTTGTAGCAGGCGATCACCGCGGAGAGCCGCGGCCGCGCCGGGCGCTCGGCGTTCATCGTGCGGCGCCGCCGCGTGCGAGCGCGGCGAGCGCGTCGGCGATCGCCGGGGCGTCGAGCCCGGTCGCGGCGCGATGGAACTCCTGATCGCCGCAGGTGTGCGAGAACTGATCGGGCGCGGCGAAACGCCGGAAGCGCACGGCGCGCCCGCTCTCGGCGATGCGCTCGGCGACCGCGCTCCCGAAGCCGCCGATCAGGCTGTGCTCTTCGAGGGTCGCGACGACCGCCCCGCTCGCGAGCGCGCCGTCGACGGTCACGACGTCGAGCGGCTTCACCGTCGGCATGCTCAATACCCGGCACGACAAGCCGCGGGCGTCCAAGAGCCCGCCGACGCGCACCGCCGTTGCGAGCATGTTGCCGGTCGCGAGCAGCACGACGTCCTTGCCGGCGCGGAGCTCGAGGCTCTGGCCGATGCCGAGCGTCACCGGTCCCGGGTGCACCGCCGGCTCGCCGGCGCGGCCGAGCCGGAGGTACGCCGGGCCGCGATGGCGCGCGAGCGCGTGCACCGCGGCCTCCGTCTCGGCGGGATCGCCTGGACAGACGATCGTCATGTTGGGAAGCGCCCGCATCACCGCGATGTCTTCGAGGCCGTGGTGCGTCGGGCCGTTCGGGCCGTAGCTGTACCCGCCGCCGACGCCGACCACGGTGACGTCGGCCTCGTGGTAGCAGACGTCGTTCCGGATCTGCTCGTAGCAGCGGAGGGTCGCGAACGGGACGATCGAATAGATGAAGGGCTTCTTCCCTTCGAGCGCCAGCCCGGCCGCGACGCCGGCCATCGTCGCCTCGGCGACGCCGACGTTCATGAATCGTCCCGGGTAGCGCGCGGCGAAGTCGTCGAAGAGCTTGAAGCCGAGGTCGCCGGTCAGGAAGACGATGCGCTCGTCGGTCGCCGCGGCCGCCGTGAGGGCGCGGATGAAGGCGTTTCTCACGCGACCCCCAGCTCGGCGAGCGCGCGCGCGAGGTCGGCGTCGTTCGGCGGCCGGTAGTGCCACTCGAGGTCGTCTTCCATGAAGGAGACGCCCTTCCCCTTCACCGTGTGCGCGACGATCGCACTCGGCCGTCCGGGCTCGAACGGCAGCGAGTCGAGCGCGGCGACGATCGCGCCGAGGTCGTGCCCGTCGAGCTCGCGCGTGCCCCAGCCGAAGGCGCGCCATTTGTCGGCGAGCGGGGCGAGCGCCGTCACCTCGTCCGAGCGGCCCATCGCCTGAAGCTTGTTGTAGTCGACGATCGCGACGAGGCCGTCGAGGCGCCGCCCGGCGGCGAACATCGCCGCTTCCCAGACGGTGCCCTCGTTGCACTCGCCGTCGCTCAGCAGCGTGAAGACGCGTCCCGGCCGTCCGTCGAGCTGGCGCGCGTGCGCCATGCCGGCGGCGATCGCGAGCCCGTGGCCGAGGGAGCCGGTCGCGACGCGCACGCCCGGGATGTGACCCGGTGTCGGGTGCTCCGGGAGCGCGCCGCCGTTCTGCGCGTAGCTCGCGAGCAGCGACCGGGGGAAGTACCCGCGCGCGCTCAGCGTCGCGTAGTACGACATGCAGCCGTGCCCTTTGCTGAGCACGAACTGGTCGTCGTCGGGGGCGCCGCCGTGGGTCGGGTCGACGCGCATCGTGTGGAAGTACAGCGCGACGAGCAGGTCGACCGCCGAGAGCGCCGAGCCGACGTGCGGCGTCTTGCCGTCGTGGGCCATGCGAACGGTCGCGGCGCGGACGGTGCGGGCGCGGGCCGCGAGGGACTCGAGGAGCTCGGTCGCCATGGTCAGCCCTTCACCGCGATCGCGCCGAGATTGCCCGCTTTGAGCCCGATCGGGATCCGCCCGAGGCCGGTCGCGGACAACACCGACTGCGCGGCGGCCTTGAGCGCGCCCGGCAGCGGCGTCATCTTCGCCCAGTACTGCAAGGGATAGGTGTTGCGCACGCTGAAGACGTCGTGCACGCGGAAGCCGCACGCCTCGAACAGGCGCCGCATCGTTCCTTGGTCGAACAGCACGGTGTGCTCGACGTCGACGATCGGCGAGAGCTCGCCGAGGAGCCGGGCCGAAAGCGCCCCCGCGTCGTGATTGATGAAGAGCGCGTCGCCGCCCGGCCGCAGATGCTCGTGGCACGCCCGCAGCATGCCGGCGGGATCGGGCGCGTGGTCGAGGATCTGGAACGCGCAGATCATGTCGAACTGCTCGGGCGCGAAGGTCGTCCGGTCGTAGAGGCCGATCCGGACGTTCGGCCGGATGCGCGGGTCGGCGTGCTCGACGGCCGCGCGGCTCGGCTCGACGCCCCACGCCTCTTTGAAGCCATGGTCGAGCGCGCGGGCCAGAAAGAAACCGCTGCCGCAACCGATCTCCATGATGCGGCCGCGCTCGCGGACGAGCGGCAGCGCCTGCTTCAGATACTCGACGTAGGTCGCGCCGGTGTACTCGGCCTCGGCCGCGTAGGTGAACTGGCTGTCGCCGTAGAGGCGCGAGAGCTCCGCCTCGCCGAGGATCGGATCGGAGCGGAGCAGCCCGCACCGGCCGCAGCGCACCATTCGATAATGGAGGCGGTCGGGGAGCCGGCGCGCCGAGAACACGTGGGCGTTGAGGTCGTCGGGCGAGAAGTTCATCGCGTACACCTCGCGATCTTGGTCGCGGGTGTCGCAGATCATGCAGCGCGTGTCGCGGAGCGACGACGGCGCGTTCGCCGGGGTCGGGACGGCCACGTCAGGCACGCTCCCGGTGATCCTCGCGGCCGCGTGTCCACGCGACGGTACGCGCGATGCCGTCCGCGAGCGACGTCGTCGCGCGCCAGTCGAGGAGGCGCCGGCTCTTCGTGCAGTCGGCCACCCAGGTCTTCTGATCCCAGATGCGTGCCGGCATGGCCCCCCAGTGGCATTGGACCGCCGCACCGGTCTCGCTCAATACGGCGTCGACGACCCGGCCGAGCGAGCACTGCACGCCGGTCCCGATGTTGACGACCTCACCGCAGAGCCCGGCGAGCTTGTCCACCCGGAGGTACGCCTCGACGACGTCGTCGACGTAGACGAAGTCGCGCGCCGTCTCGCGGTCGACGAGCGTGAGGTCCTTCCCTTCGAGGCAGAGCCGGATGAGCGTCGGCAGGAGCCGCGACGGTTCCTCGTAGGGCCCGTAGACGCTGAAGAGCCGGAACGTGGTGATCGGACGCTTCTCGGTGTTGGCGACGTGCTGACAGAGGAGCGTCTGCGCGCACTTGGCGACCGAGTAGTAGCTGTTCGGCTCCAGCAGGTCGGTCTCGCGCATCGCGTAGTCCTTGAAACCGTACTCCGAGGAGCTGCCCGTGTTGACGAAGACCTCGTACTCGGTGCGCGCGAGCGCCTTCAGGAGATTCCAGGTGCCGAGGATGTTGGTCTGGATGATGCCGTCCGCATTGGTCTGAAACGGGTACGCGCCGTGGGTCGCGAGGTGGTAGACGATCTCGGGCTTCGAGTCCGCGACCAGCCGCTGCATGCCCGCCTCGTCGGTGAGGTCGCCCTGGTGGACGCGGAGATCGCGCGCGACGTCGGCGAGCCGCCAGCTCGGCGACGTGCTCTTCGTCACGACGTGGACCTCGTGCCCGAGCTCGAGGACCCGGCGGGCGAGGACGGCCCCGACGAAGCCGGCGGCGCCCGTGATCAGGATGCGTTTCGCGCTCATCACTCGGAGGGGACCGTACCATGTAGCCTGCGTGCCCGCAGACGATCAACCAGCGCTCTTTCGGGTATTTGCGGGCGCGCGCCGGTGGCCTCGG
>DAIQBH010000109.1:0-5977 GCA_036781285.1 Thermodesulfobacteriota bacterium
TTCCGGTCCACGGTGCGGCATCGGCGAGATCACTATTCCGGCGATGCAGCCCGGCTCGTCGATCATGCCCGGCAAGGTGAATCCCGTCATGGCGGAGGCACTCTGCCAAGCGGCCGCGTTCGTCATCGGCGCCGACCTCACGGTGACGCTCGGTGGCCAGTCCGGCAACTTCGAGCTGAACGTCATGATGCCGGTCATGGCGCATCAGCAGCTCGAGAGCATCCGCATCCTCGCCGCCGCCGTTCGCGTCTTCACCGAGCGTTGCGTCATCGGAATCACCGCCGAACGCGAGCGCGCCGCGGGCGCGATCGAGCAGAGCCTCGCGATGTGCACGGCGCTCGCGCCGGTGATCGGCTACGACGCCGCGGCGGCGATCGCGAAGGAATCGTATGCGACGGGGAAGACGGTGCGGGAGATCGCGCGCGAGCAGCGGGTCCTCCCGGAGGAGCAGCTGGCGCGCCTCCTCGACCCGTTCCGCATGACGGAACCGGGGCTTCCGGGCTGAGTCGGCGCGCCCCCGCGTCGCTTATTCGGTGGGTGCCGTCGGCTCGGTCGCCGCGGCCTTCCGGCCGCGGCCGCCCCGGCGACGACCACCCCGCCGGCGCGAGCGCCGCTTCGTCCCGGAGTCGGCCGTCGCGCCGTTCTCTGCCGCGCCGTTCACGACGTCGGCGTCGTCGGCGGGCGCGGGCTCCGCGAGCGGCTCGGCCGGCGCCTCCGATATGACCGCCTCCGACGACGCCGCCAAACGCACCTTGCCGTTCGGGAGGACCTCGATGTCCTTCATGCGACGCAGACGCGTGACGAGACGCGGCGAGCCCGGCGGACGCTGGAAGCCCGCCGCCTTGAGCGCGACGGTGAGCGCGTCGAGCGTCACGGTGTGTGTGGGATCGGCTGCCGCGAGGCGGGCGATCACCTGTTCGATCTGCTCTTGCGAGGCGCCGTGCGGCTCCTGCTCGTGCCGGACCGCCGCCGGGGCGTGCGGCACGGCCGCATGGCTCTGCCGGTGCGGCGTCTCGTGGCTCGCACTCGACGAACGCCCGGCGCCGCCACGGCGCCGACGGCGCCGGGGCCGGCGCTCGCCCGTCGGCTCGCTCGCCGCCACGCTCGGACCCGCGCTCCGATACGTGATGCGGTTGAACCGGACGCCGAGACGCGCCGCCGCGTCACCGACTGCGTCGAACGCGCGGTCGTGCGACACGATGTCGATCACGTCGCCTGGACGCGACCGCCCGAGCCAGATGCCGGCGTGCACCGCGATCCAGAGATCGCTCCAGTCGGGCACGCGCGTCGCGGGCGCGCTGTGGACGAGGTGGGCGCCGCGTTGCGCGAGCGAACGGCCGAGCTGCTGGCCGACGACGCGCCAGTTGCCGATCGCGGTGACGTCGGTCGTGCCGGCCGTGAGGTCGATGGCGAGCTCGTCGAGCACGCGGCCGAGCTCGCTCTCGCTGCTGGTGTTCTCGACGTCGATGAAGACGGCGCGCCGCGGACCGACGATTGCCGGCACGGTCGCCGCGGCGGCGCTCTCCCCGGCACGCGGGCGTCGTGACTTCGCGGCTTTCGGCGCCGCGGTCGCCTTGGACTTCACGGCGGCTTTGCGCGCCGGCGCCTTCTTCGCGCGCGCCGTCGTCTTCGTCCGAGGCTTGGTCGGCATGGTTCGGGCCTTATGGCCGGTATCGCGCCGGGTGTCGAGCGTCGCGGGCGTCCGTCGAGCGTGAGGCGCCTTCGCCCGACCATCCGTGCGTTCGCAGTAGCGACGCTTCAGAACAGATCGAGGCCGCTGCGCGCCCGAGCGCGTCGATCGACGCCTTTCGAGACTCGTCGCTCAGCCGGACACGTGCTCGATGCGATCCTCTTCGTCGACCGCGCGCGTCGCATCTCTCCCGCGCGGAAACGTCGGGACGAGCGCGTGCCGAGATGCCGAGCTCGCGCGCGACGGTGCTGACGGCCACGCGCGGGCTCTCATCGATCCTCATACGATCGTGATTCGATCGTGATGCGCTCGCCGCCGGCGACGGGTCGGAGGCGAGGCTCGCTTGGTGGCGACTCCATTCGCGCCGCGCGGTCGCGATGCGCTCCAGGTCGGCGCGAGATCGAGTTCGTCGGATCGAGCCGCGCTTCCCGGCAATATCAAGGAGAGGCCGTCGGCTCGCCCCGCCGGTCACGACGGCACGCGCCGACAGCAATCCACGGCGCCCGCATCCCGCAGGGATGGGATGGTGGGCACCGCGCACCTCGCAAATGCGGGTTCCGGCGACGTGTCAAAATCTCGACTGGCGCGCGGCAAAAATCGCGGCGGCGGGCTGTGCAGCCAGAGAACGGAATTCTAACGGCCCGAAAACTCTACCCAGTGAATCGAGCGGTCCCGGCCCCGGACTTGCTCCTTGGAGCGTCGAGGAATGTAGGTGATTCGGAACGGGTCGGGCATCCCTCGCTCGCAGCGCCGATCTCGATCGCGTAGCGCTGCACGATCGCCGCGACTTTGGTCGCGATGCGTCGCAGGCGGGAATGCGATGATCTCGCACAAGTGCAGGATTAATATGAGCTTCGCCTTGAGTGAGGGTGATTATTTTTCTTGACAACGCTCTGAGCGGGCTCCTATATGTGGACCCTGAATCAGCACAAGAGCACGAGTGCCGTCTCGTTGCCCGAACAGATCACTACCTTCACTCCGAAAGACTAACGTTAGGAAGCTACCCGGAATCACGCTGATGGCGAATCGCTTGTCTGAGTCCCCCGGTGTGTCGTGGACCTCACCAACTCAGCAATCCGTGCGTCATCCCCAACCAACAACCCGACGAAGGAGGGTAACCATGAAGAAGCACATTCTCGCAGCGGGCGCTGCGGTTCTGGCGCTCAGTGCGGCCAGCGTCGCCAACGCGGCCACGCAGGCTTGTGGGGCGACGTTCCAGCACCCGGCAAGCGCGAAGCAGATCAAGTCGGCGCTGACGCAGGCGTTCGTCTCCTGCAACAACCCGGGCGGTAACGTCCCGAACGCGACCACCCAGACCGGTACCGTCCCGACCTGCTACCCGGCCGAGACCTACCACGAGAACGCTGGCTCGCCGAACACCGGCTGGACCTGGGGTCCGAAGGGCAAGGGCGACATCAGCTTCAAGGCTGGCCGGAACAAGCTGTGCGGCGGCGTCGTCTATCCGATGAACGATTGCGGCCTCGACGAGTCCGATCTCTACATCCAGGTCAAGATCTCCGACATCCGTGACAACTCGGGTATCGCGACCGAGCCGAACGTAGGTTCGGTGGCGACGGTTGCCCGCGCGACCTTCGTCGACCGTGCCGAGCAGAGCGCTCCGATGACCGTCATCGACTTCCCGACGGGCTTCGGTATCCCGGTCGTCAATGGCAAGGTCAGCAAGAAGACCTCCGCCACGGAGATCCTGGCCGTGCTCAACCAGCCTGCGCTTCCGCAGTGCACGGTGATCGAGGTCGTCTCGGTTCTCGTGAAGGACCCGAACGGCAACACGTTCGCCAGCATGGGTACGTACCTCCCGTAACCTTCACTTGAACGCTTTCTTCTGGTTCTCTCGAAACCACCCGCCCCGTCCACGGGCGGGTGGTTTCTTTTTGTGCCTGGCTCTTTTCGGGTCATTGCTGCAATCCGCTTGCTCCAAGAGCGAGCCCCCGGCTCCCGCGCCGACCCGGACGGCGTCGCCTGTCGCCGTCGCCGCGACTCCCGTAGCGCCCGTGTCCCCGGTAGCGCAGGGCTCACCGGGAGCAGTCGATCTCAACGACTTCTCGGACACGGCCAACTGGGAGTGGGATCTCGCCGAGGAAGCCGAAGATCCCGAATTCGAGATCGACGCCGCGGTCACGTCCTTTTACATGCCCCAGGGCCACGTCGTGACGTTCAAGGCGAAAGCACTGAACGGTACGCCACCGTTCAAGTTCGACTGGAACTTCGGTGACGGGACCCCCAACGCCTCCGGGGAGATGGTGAAGCACGTCTACACCAAGATCGGTCGGCACAGCGCCAGAGTCACCGGAACCGATGCGAGCGGAGCGACGTCGCACGTCGATCTCGGGCTTGCGGTCGATCACCCGGTCCGATTCGCGCAACGCATGCAGCAAGATCAGGCCGCCATCGACGAGCTGCGGGCGCGTTACGGCGAGCCGCCGGCGGACCCCCAGGCCACGCCGTAGAGTTGTAACGGCACCAGCTTTCGCATCACCGCCGTCGGCGGCACGTCGGCGGGCGAGTCGGGAAGCCGGATGACGAGATCCGTCGGTTCACCGATCCGCGTGAACACCAGGTCCTGGACCTGCGGCGCCGGCGCGTAGGGACTCTGGATCCAGTACGTCGGGCGTCCATCGGCTGCGAGCTTGGCGAGCAGTAGGCGCCATGCGGGTCCGCCGCCCGTCGCGACCATCGACTCCCGGCCGAACACGAGCCAGAGCGGTACCTGGATCTGGAGATCGGCGAATCCACCGTCGATCACGACGACGCCCGACGCGGGAATCTGCTCGGCCAGGCGACGGACGCTCGCGAAGCTCTCCTCGTAGTAGCCACGTGACCGGGTGGCGAGCGTCGGCCGCACCTGGAGCCCGACGACCACGAGCGTGACGACGAGCGCGACCACGCGCCACCGCCGGCGATCGGTCGTCCAGAGCGCCCCGAGAGCTGTCCCGGCACCGATTGCGAGCCCCGGCAGGACGACAGGGAGAAAGCGCCGCATCGCCCAAGGCTGGTAGCTCGCGACGCGCGGGCTCGGCACGAAGATCGCGGCGACCAGCACGACGAGGATCGCACCCAGGCGCGCCGCCGTCCCGCCCCGGCGCCACACGATGACGCCACCAATCACGCCGAGCGCGAGCCCGAGCGGCGACATCGAGTGGGCGAGCCATCCGAGATGCCGGAGCGGCTCGGCAGGCCCGCCGAGCCGCAGATAGAGGATCGCGACGAGGACGAGCCCCAGCGCGATCAGCGTACGCCACCCGCCTTTCGCCATTCCTCGCCCTCGCCATGCCGCCACGACGCCGACCGCCAGCGGCAGGACGGGCAGAAGTACGAGGGCCGCGGCCACCCGCCCGTCGACAAGCCCGGGCAACAAGCCAAATTTGAGCCGCGCCCGCGCGAAGACGAGGTCGTTCGTGAGATACGCGACGTGGTGATTCGGCGACGCGAAGAGGCCGGCCGCGGCGAGCGCGCCCGCGATCGCCGCCCCGAGCCCGAGGGCGAGCACCTGCCGCCGCGAGACCGCCGTCCACGCCCACCACACCGCAACCGCGCCGGCCGCGAACACCAGCGTCTCCGCCCGCGCGACGCCGCCGATCCCGAGCATGATCCCGGCCGTCAGGGGCGCGCCGCGTCCGAGGAACGTGAGTCCGCCCCAGACGAACGCGATCGTCAGCGCCTCGGACATCGCGAAACGCCCGAACCACCAGACCGCGAAGTTCGCGACGAAGACGAGCGCCGTCGGCACCGCGACCGCGAGCCCGAGCGCTTCGCCGGCGAAGAGCGCGAGCGCCCACGTCGCGAGGCCCATCCCTATCGGTGCCACGGCGGTCGCGGCCTCCGGACCGCCGATCGCCGCCGCGACGCCCGCCCACATCGACACGAGCGGGAAAAAGGCCGGCGTCGCGGTCGGCGCGTCGCGAGCATGCTTCAATAGTCCACCCGGGAGACGAATGAAGGGACCCTTCTCGAAGACACCGATGCTCCGGAACAAGGACTCGGCGAGGTCGGGTGAGAGGAGGCGCGCGGCCGTATCGGCAACCTCGTACGAGCCGGTGCGTGCCAGGTGGATGCCCGCATCGACGTACATGGTCGAGTCGGAGGCCGCCATGAACGTCTCGAAGGGCGGCCAGAACCAGGTGAACGCGAGCGCGCCCGCGACGACCGCGAAGAGGCGTACGCGTCCGAGCCCCGCCGTAGGGGCGACGGGCTCCACGGACCTGCCGCGCCACGACGCCACGGGCAAGGCCACGAGCGCGGTCGCGCCGAGCGCGAACGCGAGGCGCC
>DAIQBH010000109.1:5987-19119 GCA_036781285.1 Thermodesulfobacteriota bacterium
ACGACGCCGGCGAGCGAGGTGACCGCGAGCCCCCACCACGTCGCCGCGAAGAGGTCGGGCCGGGAACGCCCGACGCGCGCCACGACGGCGCCCGCGAGCAGCAACAGCGTCAGGAACCCGACCGCGCGCAGCACGATCGCGGGCTCACTCACTCAGGGATTCGCGGTCGAGCTCGGAACGGGGCGTCCCTGCCGCTTCAAACCCCATTCCTGCAACATCTTGTTGCGGATCACGCTCCCGACCTCGTAGATCGCGTCCGGAACCGCGCGGTTCTCGTTCGCGGGGTTCGCGTAGAACGCGTTCACGTCGCGCACCCACTTCCCGTAGTTCTTGTCGTTCCCGACCGGAACCATCATGCGCGGATCCTTCCGGCCGGCCAGTCGAACCGCGTCGAGGTAGCCGATCACGTACCCGAGCTGAAAGCTCGGGTCCGACGTCTTCCAGATGTTGTACCGGAGCGACGCGAAGGCGCTCACACTCGCGAGACAGAACCCGGCGAACATCGCCAAGGTCGCCACGAAGATCATGCGCCGCATTTCGCGGTGATAGTCGGGCTCTGCATGGGGCGTCAATGGGGGTTTCGCGACTCGACGTCCTCGGCATCTTGGCGTACGTCAGAGCACGCATGCGCACTCCTCTGATCGTCGGCGCGTCCGGCCTCGTCGGCGGGGCGCTGCGGCGCGTGTTTCCCGACGCCGTCGGAACGTACTTCCGCAACCCCGCCTCCCATCTCACGCCGCTCGACATCACCGACGCGGCCGCGGTCGAGACGCTGGTCGCACGCGTCCGCCCGAGCGTCATCCTGCTGCCCGCGGCGCAGCCGAACGTCGACCGCTGCGAGACCGAAGCGGCGGAGTCCGAGCGTGTCAACGTCGAGGGCACGCGCCACGTCGCCACGGCCGCGGCACGGCACGGCGCCCGCCTCGTGTATTTCTCGACCGACTACGTCTTCGACGGCCAGGCGGGCCCCTACGCCCCCGATGCGCCGACCGCACCCATCCAGACCTACGGCCGGCACAAGCTCGCCGCGGAGCGCGTGGTCCAAGCGACGGTCGCCGATCATCTGATCGCGCGCATTTGCGGCGTCTACGGCTATCAGCCGGACGGTAAGAATTTCGTGATGGCGCTCACGCGGCTCGCGTCGAGCGGCCAGCGCATGCGGGTGCCGAGCGACCAGTGGGGCACGCCGACGCTCGCCGACAACCTCGCCGACGCGATCCGCGAGCTCGCCCTCTCGGACTACCGCGGCATCGTCCACCCCGTCGGGCCCGACTACCTCCCGCGGATCGACTTCGCGCGCCTCGCGGCCGAGGTATTCGGCCACGCGCCCGACTTCCTCGATCCCGTCACCACGCCGGAGCTCCGACAGCCGGCGCCCCGGCCGCTGCGCGGCGGCGTCGACAATCGCAGCACGCAGGCGCTGCTGCGGCAGACGCGGCTCGTCGGCGCCCGTGAAGGCCTGCTGTCCATGCGACGCCAGATGGAGGGCGCGCCCGCCGCGTAATCCCCGATGCGCTCGCATCCGCCGTGGGTCGCACGGTGCCGTCCGCCGGCCGGCGCGGCCGGTCCGATCGAGCGCGTCACCGCCCCCGAGAGGCTCGCGGCGCACCTGACGGACGCCGCCCGCGTCCCCGGCGGCCACGCCACCGCGCTCGCCTTTCCCGAGACGGAGGCAGCGGTCGCCGCGCTCCTCCGGAGCGCCCCGCACGTGCTCGTGATCGGCGCCCAGTCGTCGTTGACGGGCGCGGCGACGCCGCGCGGCGAGCTGCTCGTCTCGACGGCGCGTCTCGCCGCGATCGGCGCACCGGCGCCCGACCACGTCGTCGTCGGTCCGGGCTGCGTCCTCGCCGACCTGGCAATCGAGCTCGAACGCCGCGGTCAGTGGTATCCGCCGCTCCCGACCTACGACGGGGCGACGGTCGGCGGGACGGTCGCGACCAACGCGGCGGGCGCCGCCACCTTCAAGTACGGCGCGACGCGCGCCTGGGTCCGCGCGCTGACGGTCGTCCTCGCGAGCGGCGACGTGCTCGACCTCGAGCGCGGCATGGTGACGGCCAGTCCCGAGCGCCATTTCGAGATCGTCACCGTCGACGGCCGCCCGCATCGCGTCGACGTGCCGGCGTACGCCATGCCCGCCGTCGCGAAGCTCGCCGCGGGATACTTCGCCGCGCCGGGGATGGATCTCGTCGACCTCTTCATCGGCGCCGAAGGCACGCTCGGCATCGTGACGAGCGTCACCCTCGGCGTCGTCGCGCCGCCGCCGGCGTGGCTGGTCGGCTGGTCGTCGTGCGCCGACGAGGCCGCGGCGCTCGGGCTCGCCACGGATCTGCGCCGCGAGGTCTCGGACCTCGCGGCGATCGAATACCTCGATCGCCGCGCCCTCGCGCTGCTCCACGAGGACGGGTTTCCCGAGCGCCTGCGCGTGCCGCTCCCGGCGACCGCCGGAGCGGCGATCCTCTTCCAGGTGGCGCTCGACCCGGCGACGCGCGCGGAGGACGTCGCCGCGGCGCTCGCCGACCCCGACGCTGCCGAGACCACACTCGCGCGCCTCACCCGAGTCCTCGCGCGCCATGGCGTGCTCGCGACGACGATCCCCGCGCTCCCCGGCGAAGCCGCGCACCGGGCGGCCCTCATCGCGCTCCGCGAGGCCGTGCCCATCGCGGTGAATCAGCGGGTCGCCGCCGCGCAGCGAACGATCGACCCGGCGCTCGCGAAGTCGGGCGGCGACGTCGTCGTCCCGCCCGACCGGCTGGCGGAGCTCCTCGCGAGCGCCCGCGCGACCCTGCACGACCTCGAGCTCGACCACGCCGTCTGGGGACACTTGTCGGACGGCAACCTCCACCCGAACGTCTTGCCGCGACGGGCGGAGGACGGCGCGCGGGCGGCGCGCGCACAGCTCGCCATCGGGGCGGCGGCGATCGCGCTCGGCGGAAGTCCGCTCTCCGAGCACGGCGTCGGTCGATCGCCGGTGAAGCAAGCGCTGCTGCGCCAGCTCTACGGTGACGACGGCATCACCGCCATGCGACGCGTGAAGGCGGCGCTCGATCCCGGCGGCGTACTGGCACCGGGCGTGATCTTCCCGGCGGGATCGGTATAGCATCCGCGCCCGTCATGCCGAGCGCCGCGAGCCCCACGCCCGTCACGAGCCCCGTCGTCCTCGCGACCTCGACGATCGACCTCCGCCTGCTCCAGCCGAAGTTCCCGACGTATCCGAAGGCGGCGCCGCTCGGGATGGTCGTCATCGCGCTCGCGTACTTCTCGCTCGGCGTCGCCGTCGGCGGCTTCCTGAAGCAGTCGCCGCGCGCGCGGCGGTGGCTACCGGTGCTGATCGTGCCGGGTCTCCTCGGCGCGATCGTCTTCCTCGCGTGGGTGATCCGATCGCTGATGTGACGGCAGCCGACGGCCGCGCGGCTGATCGCGACGACCGCGAGTCCCGCCGGAATCTCGTCGCGATCCTGGCCGGAGCGGCGGTCGTGACGGCCGCGATCGGCGTCCGCGGCGACTTCCCGCTGAGCGACGACTGGTCCTACGCCTATTCGAGCCAGGTCCTCTGCACCGAGGGCGTCCTCCGCTTCCTGCCCTGGACCGGCGCGAGCCTCGTGTTCCAGACGTGGTACGGCGCCCTGCTCTGCCGGCTGGTCGGGTTCTCCTTCGAGATCCTGCGCGCCTCGACCCTGGTGTTGGCGACGCTCGGCGCCGTCGGCTTCGACCGGCTGCTCGCGACGGCCGGCGTCAGGGGCCCGATCCGCGCTCTCGCGCTGGCGTGCTTCGCGCTCGGCCCGCTCTACGTGAATCTCGCGTTCACCTTCATGACGGACGTGCCGTTCACCGTCGCCGCGGTGTGGGCCGGCTACGCGTACGCTCACGGCTTCGCCAAAAGCAGCCGCCGGTCGCTCGTCTTCGGCGGCATCGCGAGCGCGGTCGCGCTGTTGATCCGGCAGCACGGCGTCTTCGTCGCCGCCGCGGCCGCGCTGACGGCGCTCTCGCACCGCGATCGGTCCTGGCGCGACCGGCTCGCCGACGCGGCCGCGGCCGCCGCCTTTCCCGCCGTCGTCGCCATCGGGTACCACGTCTGGCTCCTCGAGTGGCACGGCGCGCCCGAAGCCGTCGCGACGAAGCTCGGCGAAGCGGCCAGCCCGACGTTCACGGGAGTAGTCAACGCGGCGTTTCGCGGCGTCGCGACCCTGGGCTTCCTGCTCGCACCGGCCGCCCTCGCGGTGCGGCGCGACGTCGTGGCCCGCCTGCCCCGGCTCACGCTCGCGCTCTCCGCGCTGCTCGGCCTCCTCGCGTGCGCGCTCTGGCTCCGGCTCGACGCGGCGATGTTCTACCTGACGAACGTCATGTACGACCTCGGGCTCGGCGCCTCGAGCCTCCGCGATACGCAGTTCCTCGGGCTCCGCCCGCCGGTCGCGCTCGGAACGCCGCTGCGTGCCGTGCTGACGCCGGTCGCCGTGCTCGCCGCCGCCGTCCTCGCGGCCGCCTGCTTCGGCAGCGCGCGATTGCGCCGCGATCAGGTCGCGCACTTTCTCACGATCGCGGTCGCCGTGCTCTTTCTCGGGAGCCTCCTCCATACGCGGTATTACTTCGATCGCTATCTCCTCGTGATCGTCCCGTTCGCGCTCGCCGCGACGTGCGTCTCGGCGACGGCGCGCGTCGGACGATCGAGCGTCGTCGTCGCCGTGCTGCTCGCCGTCTATGCGGTCGCCGGAACGCACGACTATCTTGCCTGGAATCGCGCGCGGTATGCCGGGCTCGCCGAGCTCACGAACGCGGGCGTGTCGCCCCGCGAGATCGACGGCGGCATGGAGTTCAACGCCTGGCACCTCGCGGCGTCACTCGGCACGTGGCCGAGCGACGCCGAGGCCCGCGTGGGACAACCCTTCACTCGGAAGAGCTGGTGGTGGGTGGTCGACGATCGCTACGTCGCGAGCTTCCGGCCGCTGCCCGGCCATGCGGTCCTGCGCGCGGTGCCCTACCGGCGCTGGCTGCCGCCCGGCGAAGGGCGCGTCTTCATCCTCGAGCGCGCGAGCCCATAACTGCTACGCGCCGTGTACAACTTACGCCGGGCGTGATGCCGCGCGCGAGGCGACCCGCGTCCCCGCGCCACTCGCCGGGGGCACGCCCCTTGCTCCCGAGCCCACATGCCTTCGCCCACACACGCGTTCGTACGTAGCACTACCGAGGTCGCCGCCGCGCCCGGAACGACCTCGTTCTGGATGCGAGCCGACGTGGCGCCGCCGCCGCTCGCTCCCCTTGAGAACGATCTCCGGACCGACGTCTGCATCGTGGGGGCCGGGATCGCCGGCTTGTCGGTCGCCTACCAGCTCGCGCGCGCGGGCAAGGCGGTCGTCGTCGTCGACGATGGACCGATCGGCGGGGGCGAGACCGTGCGGACGAGCGCCCACCTCGCGTCCGTCCTCGACGCGCGCTTCGCGGCGCTCGAGCGCATGCACGGCGAGCGTGTCCAGCAGATCGCCGCGAGCCACGCGCGCGCAATCGACGAGATCGAAGCCACTTGCCGGCGCGAGAGCATCGCCTGCGACTTCGAGCGCGTCGACGGCTACCTCTATCTCGCGCCGGACGACGACCCCGCGACGCTCGTGAGCGAGCACACGGCCGCCGTACGCGCCGGCGTCGAGGTCGCGTGGGCCGACCGCGCCCCGTTGCCGTTCGCGACCCGGCGCTGCTTGCGGTTCCCGCGCCAGGCGCAGTTCCATCCCTTCCGCTACGTTGCCGGGCTCGCAGCCGCGGTGACGCGCGCGGGCGGGCTCCTCGTCGCCGGACACGCGACCCGCATGACGACCGACTCCATGGCACTCGTCGAGCTCGCCGACGGCCACACCATTGCCGCGCAGGCGCTCGTCGTCGCGACGAACAGCCCCGTGAACGACCGCATCACCATGCACACGAAGCAAGCGCCCTACCGCACCTACGTCATCAGCGCGCCGCTCCCCGCGGGAACCGTTCCGCACGCGCTCTACTGGGACACGGACGACCCCTACCACTACGTCCGCCTCCAGCGCGGCGACGACCATGACGTCCTGATCGTCGGCGGCGAAGATCATCACACCGGCCAGGGTGGCGAGGACGCGACACGTTTCGAGCGGCTCGAAGAGTGGGCGCGCGAGCGATTCGGCACGCTCGGCGCCGTTCTCGACCGCTGGTCCGGGCAGGTCCTGAATTCCGTCGACGGTCTCGGCTTCGTCGGCCGCAACCCCGGGGACGACGCCAACGTCTACATCGCGACCGGCGACACCGGGAACGGCCTCACGAACGGGACCATCGCCGGGCTCCTGATCTCCGACCTGATCCTCGGCCGGAAGAACCCCTGGCAGCAGAGCGTGTACGATCCGGCGCGCATCACGCCGCTCGCGGCATGGAGCTTCACGCGCGAGAGCCTGCACGTCGCCGCGGGCTACGCGCGCTGGCTCGCGCCCGGAGACGCCAAGACCGTCGGCCTCGCGCCGGGACAGGGCACCGTCGTGCAGCGTGGGCTCCGCAAGGTCGCCGTGTATCGCGATCCGGAGGGTGCGCTGCACGAATGCTCCGCCGTCTGCCCGCACCTCGGCGGCGTCGTCGCGTGGAACGAGGTCGAGAAGTCGTGGGATTGCCCATGCCACGGATCGCGTTTCGACAGTCACGGCCGCGTGCTGAACGGCCCCGCGAACCGCGACCTCGAACCCTCCTGATGCAGCGCTTTGTAGGGTCTTCCCGATGCCGCGACGCGATCGCACACAAAAAAGCGAGCGTTCACCACACGTCGGTGTGATCCCGCATCTGGCACGCATCTCGCTGATGGCGTCCACAAGGAGGTGTGACCGATGAAGAAGCTCCACTTGATGGTCGCGGCCGGGGCGCTCGCGCTCCCGATCGCATATTCACAGCCGGCCTTCGCGGCCGACGAGCGCGATCACGACAAGGCGGCCGATCACGACAAGGCGGGCGCCGACGCGGACAACACCGGACGAAACGCTCGTGATGCCGATGGCAACACGCTCACGCCGATGGACCAGGGCGAGAGCGAAGCGGATCGGACGATCACGCAGCAGATCCGGAAGGCGGTCGTCGACCACGACACGCTCTCCACCAACGCCAAGAACGTCAAGATCATCACCCAGAACGGCGTCGTGACCCTGCGCGGTCCGGTGAAGAGTCCCGAAGAGAAGGCCGCGATCGCTGGCGTCGCCCAGAAGACGGGCGGCGTGAAGCGCGTGGACAACCAGATCGAGATCGAGCGCAACAACTAACGTCAGCTCACGAAGGAGGACATCATGTCACAGGCCGTATTCTGCATCGCGAAGACCGAAGGCCAGGCCCAGCGGATCGTCGTCGATCTGAAGAGCGCGGGCTTCGGCAACAACGACATCTCCGTGCTGTTCCCGGACAAGACCGGGACGCGCGATTTTGCCCACGAGCACAACACCAAGGCGCCCGAGGGCACCGCGACGGGCGCCGGTCTCGGCGCGCTGCTCGGCGGCGCGCTCGGCTGGCTCGCGGGCATCGGCTCGCTCGCCATCCCGGGGGTCGGCCCGTTCATCGCGGCCGGCCCGATCATGGCAGCGCTCGGCGGCGCGGCCGTCGGCGGAACCGTCGGCGGCATCACGGGCGCGCTCGTCGGCATGGGCATCCCCGAATACGAAGCCAAGCGCTACGAGGGCCGCATCCGCGAGGGCAACTACCTCATCTCCGTCCACACGGAGGACTCGGATCAGCGCAGCAAGGCGAAGGAGATCTTCGAGCGCGCCGGCGCCGAGGACATCGCGTCCGCTGGCGAGGCGAGCCCGCCGAAGGCGGCGAATCAGTAGTCTCGCCGCTTTACGAGCATCGCAGAGGTACCGAGGGGTGGCGCGCCGCCGGCGCGTCACCCCTCGGCTATTGCAGATGGCCGAGCGCCTTCAGGCGGTCGCGCCGTTCGCGCGTGAGCTCGATCCTCTCCGGGGGCCAAGCGGCGCGGGCCTGCCGGCTCATCGTGTCGTGCGTAGTCAGGACCGCCCGGAGCATCTGGCGCGGCTCCGGGTCCGGGGCGTCTACCGTCTCTTTCCGATCGACCAGCATGTCGAACAGCTGCGGGACCTTGTGCGTCGGCCCGATCAGCAGTTTCCACATGTCGTTCATGACGGCACGGCGGTGTACGGGGTCGTCGTTCTGGAAGCGCACTCCGAGGTCGGCAAAGACGTTCTGCGAACGGTCCGGCTTCCCGCCTCGCGCGAGCGAGGCGAAGCTCGCGCCGTCGGGCCGTGGCGGAGGCCGCAGACCGACGAGGTCCGCCAGCGTCGGCCAGAGTCCCACGAGCGAGACGGGACCCTGCACGACGTGGCCAGGCGCGATGCCCGGTCCGACGACGAGGAGGGGAACCCGCAGCACCTCGTCGTAGAGCGTCCGCCCATGCAGGAGGCCACCATGGTCCCCGAACTCTTCGCCGTGGTCCGACACCACGATGAAATAGGTGGGCCGTTTCGTCCGAGCTCGAATCCCGTCTAGCAACGCCCCGACCTGCGCGTCGGTATACGCGATCTCGGCGTCGTAGAGCTGAACGAGCTTCGCCGTGTCGCGGGGATCGGCCGGCGCCTTGGACGTCAGCAGCAGCGGCCACTGCGCGTCGCCGCGGATCGGGTCGTCCTCCGCGACGCCGAAACGCGTCGCGTACTCGGGCGGTGGGAAGTAACCCGCGTGCGGATCGAAATAGTGGACGTACAGGAAATACGGCGACGGAACGTGATCGTGGCCGGCGACCCAGGCGAGTGCGCTCGCCGTGATCTCCTCGGCCGTCGCGACCTCGACCATCGATTGCAGCCAGGGATCGGACGGCGTCGTGTCGCCCGAATGGCGCCCCGGATCCGACACGCGCCCATGCTTCACCGTGAACTCGCCGAAGCCCTGCGCGAACCCCTGGAGCGGCGTCACGAACGCGGGATTCGCCGAGATGGCCGCCGTCAGGTACCCGGCATCCTGGAACGCCTCCGGCAACGTGTCGACCTCCGTCGCGAGCGCCGCGTTGTTGCGTTCCGCGCCGTGCGCCGCGGGATAGAGCCCGGTCAGCATCGAGGCGACGCTCGGGAGCGTCCACGAGCTCGTCGCGCGCGCGTTCGCGAAGCGCGCGCCTTCACGTGCCAACGCGTCGAGGCGCGGGCTCGTCGGCTCGTCGTAGCCGTACGACCCGAGATGATCCGCCCGGAGGGTGTCGATCACGATGAGCACGACGCTCGGCGCGAGCGGCGGGCTCGGCTCGCAGCCGGCCGCGCCCAGCGCGGCGAGCACGCACGCGATCGCGACGCGAACCCTGGCGCCAAGGGACGCACGAACGAAGACGCTGTCGGGAGACATCGGCACGTGGTCAGTTCAGAGCGAAGGGGAGCGCGGACCTTCTACCACGGGCACGCGGCATGTCTCGACGGGAGACGACAAAGGAAATCTTCGAGTGCCGGCATCGAGGGCCGCGCTCACGCCTTTGGCCGTGAAGCGTCCGGCTCAGCGCACCAGACGCACGGCGCGGGAGGCCGACGCCTCGGCGCTGAGCTCGAGCCGCCGCCCGTCGGCCGCGAACAGCCTGCTGTGCCCGAGCCCCATCTTGTGGAGGCGGAATGCGATCGCGGTGCGCAGGACGCCGAGGCCGTAGGTCACGCTCCGTCGGAAGTCGATCGAGGACGCTTCGGGGAAATACCGCGTGGGACACGACACCTCGCCCACCGAGAAACCGAAATACACGACCTGGGCCAGCATCTGGTTGTCGAAGACGAAGTCGTCCGAGTTTTCGTCGAGCGGCAGCGTCTCCAGCACCCGGCGGGAGAACGCGCGATAGCCCGTGTGGTACTCGGAGAGCTTTTGCCCGAGGAGGATGTTTTCGAACCAGGTGAGGGCGCGGTTCGCAACGTACTTGTACACGGGCATCCCGCCGCGGATGGAGCTCTGGCAGAGGATCCGCGAGCCGAGCACGACGTCGTACTGACCGACGGCGATCAGCGACGTCATCGCGACCAGCAGCTTCGGCGAGTACTGATAATCGGGGTGCAGCATCACCACGACGTCGGCCCCCTGCCTGAGCGCCTCGGCGTAGCAGGTCTTCTGATTGCCGCCGTACCCGAGGTTGCGGTGGTGGACCAACGTGCGCAACCCGAGCGACCGCGCCACCTCGGCCGTGTGGTCCGAGCTTCCGTCGTCGACGAGGATCACCTCGTCGATGTATTGCAGCGGGATCTCGGCGTACGCTTGCCGGAGCGTCGCCTCGGCGTTGTACGCGGGCATGACGACCGTGATCTTCTTGTCGAATAGCATCGCGGGCCCTTCTAGCATCCAATGCACCACCGCATGTAGCGCGTCGAGGCCGATTCGGACGCCGGCCCGTTGACCCTTCCAATGGCCCGTGCCAGACCTTCGACTCGACGCCAGGTAGCCGCGACCCCCGCAATTCCGTGAAGAGCGAAGCGACCGACGTCCCCGCGCTGACGGCCATGCTCGGTTCCTGTCCTCTGTGTGGGAGCGCGGCGAGCCTGCCCTTCACCCGTGAAGCCGAGCCGCATCGCGTGCTCGTCTGCGCGGCGTGCGGGTTCGGACGCACCGCCCCGCAACCGCCGGACGCGATTCTCGCATCGCTCTACCGTGGCGAGTACACCAGCGTCGACGCCCGCAAGTTCGGCGGCCCGATCGAAGCCGTCCGCCGCTTCTTCGTGCGGGCGCTCGCCCGCCGTATCGCCCGGCGCTGCGGCGGCCACGGTCGCGTACTCGACGTCGGATGCGGCGACGGCAAGCTGCTGGTCGCTCTCGAGACGTACGGGTTCGACGGCACCGGCGTCGAGCTGAACGAGCGCGTAGACGAGCGGCTCCCACCGGACAGCAACATCCGCATCCACGTCGGTCCATTGACGGAGGCAGCGCTCCCGGCCGCGAGCTTTCGCGTCGTCGTGCTGCGCCACGTCCTCGAGCACCTCCGCGACCCGCTCGCCACGCTGCGCGAAATCCGGCGCGTCATCGAGCCCGGTGGCACGCTCGTGATCGCCGTCCCGAACCTCGCGAGCTGGCAGGCGCGGCTCGGCCGCGACCGCTGGTTCCACCTGGACCTCCCCCGCCATCTCTTCCATTTCACGCCGGCGTCCCTCACGCTCGCGCTCGAGCGTGCGGGCTTCGCCATCGCCCGCGTGTCGCACTTCCAGCTCGAGCAGAACCCGTACGGCTGGCTCCAGACCGCCTTCAACCGGGCCGGCGGCCGCTGGGGGGCGCTCTACTACCAGATCCGCGCCCGCGGCTCCGCGCACGCGCAACCGCCGCGGCCGATCGTGATCGCGGCCGCAACCGCGCTCATGCCCGCCTGCGTCGCGCTTGCCACGATCGAGTCCATGCTGGGCGCCGGCGGCGCCATCGAGGTGTGGGCGCGCCCGCGACCCTTCGTTTGACGCTCCGCAACACCCTCGGGTACGTAGGCCGCTCCCCGCATGAACGCCTCGCAATCGACGACCAATCGGAAGGGAATCGTGCTCGCCGGTGGATCAGGCTCGCGCCTGCACCCCGCCACGCTGGCCGTCTCGAAGCAGCTCCTCCCGATCTACGACAAGCCGATGATCTTCTACCCCCTGACGACGCTCATGCTGGCAGGGATTCGGGAGATCCTGGTGATCTCGACGCCGCAAGACACGCCGCGCTTCGAGCAGCTCCTCGGCGACGGCCGGCAGTGGGGCCTCGAGCTCCGCTACGCCGTGCAGGCGGCGCCCGAGGGCCTCGCGCAGGCGTTCTTGATCGGTGAGACGTTCGTCGCCGGACACCCGAGCGTGCTCGTGCTCGGCGACAACCTCTTCTACGGCCACGACTTCGGCCCCGCGCTCGAGACGGCGGCGGCGCGCACGCGCGGCGCCACCGTCTTCGCCTACCCGGTCCACGACCCCGAGCGCTATGGCGTCGTCGAATTCGATGCCAACCGGCGTGCCGTCTCGCTGGTCGAGAAGCCGGCCAAGCCCCGCTCGCGCTACGCCGTGACCGGCCTCTATTTCTACGACGAGCGGGTCGTCGAGATCGCGAAGGCGCTGCGGCCCTCGGACCGCGGCGAGCTCGAGATCACCGACGTCAACCGGCAATACCTCGCCTGGGGCGAGCTCGACGTGCAGGTGATGGGCCGCGGCCACGCCTGGCTCGACACGGGCACCCACGAGTCGCTCCTCGAGGCGAGCCAGTTCATCCAGACGATCGAGAAGCGCCAGGGGCTGAAGATCGCCTGCCCCGAGGAGATCGCCTGGCGCCGCGGCTGGATCGACAGCGCCCAGCTCACCCAGCTCGCAACGCTCCAGGCCAAGAGCAGCTACGGGCAGTACCTCCTCGACCTCCTGAAGGAGCAGGTGTTCTGATGGAGGTGGTGCAGACGGCGCTCCCCGGGGTGGTGCTGGTGACGCCCAGAGTCTTCGGCGACGCGCGCGGCTTCTTTCTCGAGACGTTCCAGGCCGAGCGCTACGACGCAGCCGGCATCGCCGGTCCCTTCGTCCAGGACAACTGGTCACGCTCGGTCCGCGGCACGCTCCGCGGCCTGCACTTCCAGGAGCCACACCCGCAGGGGAAGCTCGTCCAGGTGGTCAACGGCGCGGTCTTCGACGTCGCCGTCGACGTCCGGCGCGGGTCCCCGACCTTCGGCCGCTCGGTCGGCGTCGAGCTCAGCGGCGAGAACAAGCGGCAGATGTGGATTCCGCCCGGCTTCGCTCACGGCTTCGTCGTCACCAGCGACGTCGCCGACTTCCTCTACAAGTGCACCGCCCCCTACCGCCCCGAGGCCGAGTGCGCGATCGCCTGGGACGACCCCGCCCTCGGCATCGCTTGGCCGCTCGCCGACCCTATCCTCTCCCCCAAGGACGCCGCCGCCCCGCGCCTCGCCGACGCCCCGGTGCTGCCGGCGTACGAGCGGTAGGATCAGTCCCGGATCGCAATCACTCCGAGCCGCGCGTTCATACCGATCGCGGCGCCGGCTCCGAGGACGAGCTCGAGCGGAACGCGCATGGCGAGGGACATCCGGTAGCGTCCGAGATAGACCGCACCCTGGCGCAGCTCGGCAACCCGGAACCCGGCCGCCTCCACCATCCGGCGCAGCGTAGGGGGCGTGAAATAGTAGAGGTGCGGCGGCACGTAGAGCCGGAAGAGGAGGCTGTTCGCCGCGGGCCCG
>DAIQBH010000110.1:0-18996 GCA_036781285.1 Thermodesulfobacteriota bacterium
CACCGTGCCGGAGGTACGCCAGGAGCTGCAGCGCGCCCTGCCGGCGCTGGGGGCTGGTCGGCGGCCTTTTGCCGTCGAGGTGCGCACCGTCAGTCATGTCTACGACGTACTAGCTACGCGGTCGACGATGCGAGCGGCGCCGCCCGCGGCTCCGCGCCTCGGATCGACGTGCGGACCCGCTATCACCGCGCGCACGGCATCGTTGCGCTGGAGGTCGCCGACACCGGCATCGGGATCAAGCCCGAGCAGCGCGGGCGCCTCTTCGAGCCGTACTATTCGACCAAGCAGGGCGGGACCGGGCTCGGGCTCGCCATCGTGTCGACCATCGTGGCCGACCATCAGGGTTTCGTGCGGGTGAAGGACAACGAGCCGCACGGCAGTCGTTTCGTGGTAGAGCTGCCCGTGAAAGGGGCGCTCGAGCAGATCGTCCTGCATTGAGGAGGGGATCGTGGACAAGACCATTCTGATCGTCGACGACGAGGCGGGGATCCGGACCAGCGTACGCGGCGTGCTCGCCGACGAGGGCTACCGGGTGCTGGAAGCCGAGGACGGACGCGACGCGCTCGATCTGATCGCGAGCGAGCATCCGCGCCTCGTGATCCTCGACATCTGGATGCCCGGCATGGATGGCATCGAGCTCCTTCGCCACATCCGCGACTCCCATCCCGGGACGCCGGTCATCGTGATCTCCGGTCACGGCAACATCGAGACCGCCGTCACCGCGACCAAGCTCGGGGCCTTCGACTTCATCGAGAAGCCGTTCTCGCTCGACGGCCTCCTGCACGTCGTCGATCGCGCCCTCGAGACGCGGCCGATCGCGGGCGGCGTCGACGTCGACGCGGTCGCGGCCGACGAGCAGGGCGCGGTCGCGATGGAGCGCCGACTCTTCTCGCGTCCGTGGCCGTGGGTGCAGCGCACGATCCAGCGGAGCGTCGTCGTGAACGGGCAGGGACTCCACTCCGGCGTCCGGACCGGCCTCATCCTCCAGCCGCTTCCGCCCGGCAGCGGCATCGTCTTCGGCAACATCTCGAACGCGGCGACGCTGCCGGCGCGGATCGAGTACGTCGACTCGACCGGCTACGCGACCACGCTGTACCACGACGGCGTCGTCGCGAAGACCGTCGAGCATTTGCTCGCCGCGCTCCACGGCTATCGCATCACCAACCTGCTCGTGAAGATGCAGGCCGAGATCCCGATCCTCGACGGCTCGGCGTCCGAGTTCTGCGCGCTGCTCGAGAGCGCCGGCATCGAGGACCAGGGCGGGCACGTCGACGAGGTCGTGATCGACCGCCGCTACGAGGTCGGCGACCGCGACGGCAACGGGGAATATCTCTGCATCGAGCCCGCCGAGAGCTTCGGCGTGCACTACATCCTCGACTACCCCGCGCCGGTCGGCCGCCAGGAATACGTCTTCCAATTCACCGACAGCGAGCGCTTCAAGACCGAGATCGCGCCCGCGCGCACCTTCGGATTCCTCCGCGAGATCGAGACGCTCGAGAAGATGGGCCTGGCGAGTGGCGGCCGCCTGAACAACTGCATCCTGATCGGCGAGAACGGCGTCGTGAACACGCCGCTGCGCTTCCCCGACGAGTTCGCCCGCCACAAGATCCTCGACATCATGGGCGACTTCTACCTGCTCGGCCGCCCGCTCCGGGGCTTCGTCACCGCGCGCCGCACGGGTCACAGCGACAACGTCGCGCTGCTGAAGCTCCTCCGCGAACGTTTCGAGCTGCAGTAGCGAGCTCCGCGACGGTCGC
This sequence comes from Thermodesulfobacteriota bacterium, assembly GCA_036781285.1. Taxonomy (GTDB): domain Bacteria; phylum Desulfobacterota; class Binatia; order UTPRO1; family UTPRO1; genus UTPRO1. The sequence goes on from DAIQBH010000110.1 coordinate 1,758, forward strand.
CGGCTTCGTGATGGCCGGCGCGTCACGAGTACTCGGTCCGAGCTCGTGGCCGAGGTCAGCCGTCGCGTAGGATCGCGGCGAGGATCGTGCGGAGCGCGGCGATCCTTCGTCCCGCGCGACCCGCCGTCCACGCGGTTCCAACGGCGCCCTGCGCGTCCAGCGTGCGGGCGGCGGCTTCCGGACCGCCCGGGCTCCGTTCGAGCGACCGCGCCGCCACCTCGCGCACATTGATGACGGGCGAGTCCGGAGCAACAAAACCCTCCGTCGTCAGCAGGTCGGTCGCGAAGCGGCCCCAGGCGCAGAGCCGGTCGTCGGGACGGAGGAACGCCGCGAAGCGGTCGCGCGCGGATGCGAGGCTCTCGCCGTCGGCGAAGCGCGCGGCGGGGAGCTCCAGATGCACGGGTACCGAGGGGGCGAGCGGGCGGCGCGGCGCCACGATCGCCTCGTAGCGCTCGCCGCTTGCGAAGCGCTCGGCGACGAGCTGGAGAAGCTCCGGATCGCCAGGGACCCGCGCTTCATACGCGTGGGCGTTGGCTTCGGCATGGATCAGCACGAGACGGTCGCGCTCCTTCGCGAGCATCAGACCGAGGCGTCGACGCTCGGTCATGCGAAGCCGCGGCGCGTGGAAGTAGGGATTCGGCCGCGCCGTCTTGAAGTGCAGCTGCTGCTGGACCATCTGCTCGAACGCGCGCAGCAGCGGCGTGAACCGGTCCGGATCGTTCTCGAGACGACCCAGCACCTGCGCGACGGCCTCGACCGTCGCGAGGCAATGCGCGGCGGGCTCGCGGCGGATGCGGTAGGCGCCCGGCGCGGACGGCGTGAAGCCGACGCGCGTCAGGCGTTGCAGCTGGGTGCTCCGTTCGAGCATCTTGCGCGCCTGGATCCACGTGCCGTCGATCACGACGAGCGTGGTCGGGGGACCTTCGGGAAGCGCCCACGGCTCGACGGCTTCCGGGCCGGGAAAGAGCAGAACGGTGCGCGGGCCTGCGTCGGCCAACGCGCGAACGCGCGGATGGCTGTCGAGATCCGCCGCCACATGGAGCTCGGAATTCGCGAGACCGAGATTGCTCATCCGCGCGGTCCCGATCGGCATGCGGTACTCCCGCGGGTGCTGGAGGAACACCACGCGCGTGCGGCTCGGGATCGGCGTCAAGTGCGCGCAGTAGCAGTGCGACGCCGGGCGCAGGCAGCGGTGGCACGTGACGCGGTACGCGAGCATCGCGTGCACATATCAGCACCCCCGGTGGCCACGCACGCCGCCGGCTGATAGCGCACAGACCTGCGCGTCGACCGGTACCGCCCGGGCGATGCGCGCCTCGAGCAGCCGCGGATGGGAGGCGTATGACGTCAGGGCCGGCTGCGCAGACGACGTTTCGAGTGATCCTCATCAAGCCGTCGCACTACGACGACGACGGGTACGTCATTCAGTGGGCGCGCTCGAGCGTGCCCTCCAACACGATGGCCGCCGTGTACGGGCTCGCGACCGACTGCGCCGAGCGCCGCGTCCTCGGCCCCGACGTGCGGATCGCGGTCACGAGCTACGACGAAACCAACACGCGCATCCGGCCGGAACGGATCGCGGACGCGCTGGAGGCCGCGGGCGAGCGCGGCGTCGTGCTCCTGGTCGGCGTGCAGAGCAATCAGTTCCCGCGTGCGGTCGATCTCGCGGCGCGCTTTCGCTCCCGGGGGTTGCCGGTCGTGATCGGCGGGTTCCACACGAGCGGCTGCGTGGCGATGCTGCCGACGCTTCCCGAGGATTTGGCGCAGGCGATGCAGCGGGGCATCGCCCTCTATGCCGGCGAGCTCGAAGGCCGGTTCGATGCGCTCCTGCTCGACGCCTTCCACGGCCGCCTGCGGATGCTCTACGACTTCATGAAGGACCTGCCGCACCTGGAGTCGGCGCCGGTGCCGTATCTCCCGGCCGAGCAGATCCGCCGCATGTCGGGGGCGCGGACGAGCTTCGACGCCGGCCGCGGGTGTCCCTTCGTCTGTAGCTTCTGCACGATCATCAACGTGCAAGGCCGGAAATCGCGGCACCGCAGCCCGGACGACGTCGAGCGCATCATCCGTGCGAACCTCGCGCAGGGCATCCACAAGTTCTTCGTCACCGACGACAACTTCGCGCGGAACCGCGCCTGGGAAGCGCTCTTCGACCGGATGATCGCGCTCCGCGAGGACGAAGGTCTGGCGTTCACCATGACGATTCAGGTCGACACCCGGTGCCACACGATCCCCCGCTTCATCGAGAAGGCCGGCCGGGCCGGCGTCGACCGCGTCTTCATCGGTCTCGAGAACATCAATCCCGATTCGCTCGCGGGCACGCAGAAAAAGCAGAACGACATCACCCAGTACCGCGCGATGCTCCAGGCCTGGCACGCGATCGGCGCGCTGACGTTTGCCGGCTACATCCTCGGATTCCCGACCGACACGCCCGCGAGCATCCTCCGCGACATCCAGATCATCCAGCGCGAGCTTCCCGTCGACTTGCTGGAGTTCTTCATCCTGACGCCGCTGCCGGGATCGCAGGATCACAAGGATCTGGTCGCGCGCGGCGTCGAGCTCGAGCCCGACATGAACGCGTACGACTCCGTGCACGTAACGGCGCCGCACGCCCGGATGTCGAAAGACGAATGGGCGGGCGTCTATCGGCAGGCGTGGGACGCCTACTACTCGGCGGAGCACGTCGAGACCGTCATCCGCCGGGCGGCCGGGTGGGGGTTCGATCCCGACAAGATCAAGTGGATGATGCTGTCGTTCCACGCCACGGCGACGATCGAGGGCGTGCACCCGCTCGACGGCGGGATCTTCCGCCGGAAGTACCGCGACGAGCGGCGTCCCGGCTGGCCCCGCGAGCACCCCGTGGGGTTCTACGCACGCTACGCGAGGGAGATCGCGACCAAGCATTGGCGTCTCCTCCGGCTCTACCTGCGCTACGAGGCGGCGCGGCGGCGCGCGCTCGCGGACGGGTCGCGCGCGCCGCTCCGCGATCGCGCGACCGAGCCGTTCGCCCCGAGCGAGCTCGCGGCGAACGACCTCGAGCTCTTCACGGCCACATCGGCGGCGCGGGCCGCCGTCGATCGGGTACGTGAACGGGCGCAGCGCGGCACCGCCGCGGCATACGCGTTCATGGCGCCGGTACTCGGCCTGCTCTAGACGGCCGCCGCGCCTTGCGACGGCTCGGAGTCGGCGCTAACGCGGGCGCATGACCGCCACTCTAGCGATCGTCGCGCTCTGGCTCGGCTTTGCGGGCAGCCACATGTGGCTCTCGAGCCGGTCGCTCCGACCACGACTCGTCGCGCGGCTCGGCGCGGGCGCATTCCTCGGCGTCTACTCGCTGCTGTCGTTCGCGTTCTTCGTCCCGCTCGTCTGGGTGTACTTCGCGAACAAGCACGCCGGGCCGCTGCTGTGGTCGATCCCGCTCGGGACGCCGCTCCGCTGGGCGATCTACGGCGGCATGGCCGTCGCGTTGACGTTGATGGTCGCCGGCCTCGTCCGGCCGAGCCCGGCGAGCATCGTGCCCGGGGATCCGACGCCGCGGGGGGCACAGTGGCTGACCCGTCATCCGCTCTTCATGGGCGTCGGGCTCTTCGGACTCCTGCATCTGCTGCCGAACGGCAACGCGGCGGACGTCGCGTTCTTCGGCGGCTTCCCGATCTTCGCGCTCGTCGGCTGCCGTCATCAGGATCAGCGGAAGCTCGCAGCCGGCGCGCCCGGCTTCTACGAGTTCTGGCGCCAGACGCCGTTCCTGCCGTTCGCCGGCTCTTCGACTGGACGCGGAATTCGTGAGCTCGGACCGATAGTTATCGTCGGCGGCATCGGGGCCACGCTGCTGCTGCGCTGGTTCCACGCCGACTGGTTCGGGGGCTGAGAGCGACGCCGGTCAGCGGTCGCCGCGGCGGAGCCGAATGCTCTCGCGGCGGTCGTGCTTCGTCGGCCGGCCGGTGCGCTCGATCCGGCTCGCGGCGGCAGCACGGCGTTCGGCGACGTACCGCTCGCGTGTGGCCGTGCTCTCGACGGTTTCCTCGTAGAGGAGTGCCGCCTCGGGAGCGGGGCGACGCTGCTCCGCGAGACCGCGTACGACCACGATGGTGGCGATCGCGTGACGCTGGATCGAAACGACGTCACCGATTCGCACCGGCTTCGCCGGTTTCGTGCGCTGCTCGTTCAGGTGCACGCGCCCGCCGGCGACGGCGTCGGCGGCGATGCCACGGGTCTTGAAGAAGCGCGCCGCCCACAACCAGCGATCGAGACGCGACGACCTCCCGTTCGATGTATCCTTGCGAGTCACATCGTCAGCTGTCATGGCGCGAGGTGGCGCCGTTCGACGGCACGGAGACGCGTTCGGAACGCGCGTAACGGGGACGAAAGCTTGACATGCTGGGCGGTCGGGCGTACGACTTTCTCGTACCTTTTAATCTGACCCCCTGAGGTCAGGAAAGGTCGGTCCGGTGACCCTCTCCACGTTCCGCTTTTACTCGTTCGAAAGCCCTCCCGGCTCCGGTCGGGAGGGCTTTTTAATGCTTTCACTCTCGCTGCGGACGCCGACGCGGGCCGTGCACGGTCGAAGCACGGCATTGGATCGCGTCGGCGAGCGCGCGCAGTGACGGAAGCGGCCGCGATCCTCCTCGATGGCGGTGCCATCGGACGCGCCGTCGCGCGCCTGGCGCACCAGATCCTCGAACGCGACCGGAGCGTGGAGCCGTTGGTGCTGGTCGGGGTGCGATCGCGCGGCGTGCAGCTCGCGCACCGACTCGCCCACAAGATCGAGGAGCTCGCGGGGCGGGTCGTGCCGGTCGGAGCCATCGACATCACGCCTTACCGGGACGACGTGGAGGAGCCGCGCGAGCGCATCGAGGGACCGGAGACCGACGTCGCGTTCTCGATCGACGACGCCGTCGTCGTGCTGGTCGACGACGTGCTCTCGACCGGACGCACGGTGCGGGTCGCGCTCGACATCCTCGGCGGCCTCGGCCGGCCGCGCGCCATCCAGGTCGCCGTGTTGGTCGACCGCGGGAACCGCGAGGTGCCGATCCGAGCCGATTTCGTCGGCCACAACGTCCCCGGCAGCGAGGTGCGCCGCGTCCACGTGCGCGTCCGGGAGCTGGACGGCCGTGACGAGGTCACGCTGGTATGAGGGTCGCCCGCCGCTCGCCGTGCACGGTCGATGCACGGCATTGGAGCGCGTCGGCATGCCGATGAACCGACACGTGCTCGCCATCGCCGACCTCTCCGATGAAGAAATCGAGAGCATCCTCAAGCGCGCCGAGGAGATGGAGACGGCGCTCGAACGCCGCCAGGCCCCGGGCGGCGACGGTCCGGCGCTGCCGAGGAGCGCTGTCGGGTCGATCATGGCGACGCTCTTCTACGAGCCGAGCACGCGGACGCGGCTCTCTTTCGAGGCGGCGATGTGGCGCCTCGGCGGCGCGGTCATCAGCGCGTCCGACATGAAGAGCTCGTCGGCCTCCAAGGGCGAAACCCTCGCCGACACCGCGAAAGTCGTCTCGAGCTATGCCGACGTGCTGGTGCTGCGTCACTTCTGGGACGGCGCCGCCCGCGTGGCGTCGGAGTATGCCGACGTCCCGCTCATCAACGCCGGCGACGGGAGTCACGAGCACCCGACCCAGACCCTCTGCGATCTCTACACGTTGAAGCGCGCCAAGGGCACGCTCCGGGGCATCACGGTCGCGATCGGCGGCGACCTGAAGCGCGGGCGCACCGCCCACTCGCTGGTTCGCGCGCTCGCGCGCTTCAAGGCGAACATCGTGATCATTCCGGCGCGCGGAATGGAATTTCCCGACTGGTTGCTGCAAAAGGTGGCGGAGGAATACGGCTACCGGCCGACGGTCGCGCGCCCGAACGAGCTGAAGACGCTCGCGCGAGACGTCGATGCGCTCTATCTGGCCCCGGCGCGTCCGCACCAACTGACCTTGTTCACCGACACCGAATTCGATCTCCAGGAACGCCTCGCCGAGGCCGAACCGATCACGCTCGACGCGCTCTACATGACGCGTCCGCAGCGCGAGCGGCGCGACGACTCGACCGACGACGGCGTCGAGTACCTGCGCATCGACCACGACACGTTCCAGGACCCCGCGATGCGGCACGCAGTGCTCATGCACCCCCTGCCGCGTACCGGCGAGATCTCGCAGGATCTCGACCGTGACCCGCGTTCGCTCTACTTCCGCCAGGCCGCGTCCGGCGTCCCGGTGCGGATGGCGCTCATCGAGATGGTACTCGCGGAGCGCGCCGGGCGCTCGGTGGCGCCGGCGGTCCGCGGCGAGCGCGGCGCCATGCGGATCGGTCCGCGGTGCGGCAACCCGAACTGCATCACGCGCAGGGAAGAGGTGGTGTCGGAGCGCCGCTTTCGCTTCCATCGCGAGGCCGGCGGCCGCGCGCACCTCGTCTGCCTCTATTGCGACCACGAGACCCGCATCCAGGTCATCGGCAACCGGAAGTCGAAGCACTTCCACGTGTACGAGGAGCCGATGTACGGCTACCTCGATGCCTGGCTGCGCGACGACGCGCTCGTCATCTTCGACTCCGTGAAGCAGGCGGAGGAAGCGGCCTACAAGTCGTACAAGCTGGGACCGCAGAAATCGATCATGAGCGCACAGGAGGTCGAGCGCGCGATCGCCGAGCTGACCGAATCGATTCTGCACGACACGACGGAGCTGAAAGAGCTCGTCATCGTCGGCATCCGCATGGCGGGGGCGTTTCTCGCGCACCGCATCGCCGAGCGCATCCGCATGATGCGCGGCGCCGCCGTCGATCTCGGCGTGCTGGACGTGCAAGGTGGAGGTGACACGATCCTCCGCTGGCCGGGGACGCCGGGCGCGGACGCGTCGACGGTGACGGTCGCCGATCGTCACGTGGTGATCGTCGACGACGTCATCAACACCGGCTGGACGGCGAAGGACGCGCTCGCGGCGGTGTGGCGCGCGGGCCGGCCGCTCTCGGCGCGTCTCGCGGTGCTCGTCGACCGCGGCCACCGGCAGCTGCCCTTGAAGCCCACGTACGTCGGCAAGCACCTGCCGACGGCGCCCCACGAGCGCGTGCGCGTCCGGCTCCGCGAGCTCGATCGCGAGCACCGCGATCGCGTGGTCATCTACTCCTACATCGACCCGAAAGCGGCGGCGTGATCGACCTCGTCATCAGCGGCGGTCGCGTCCTCGACCCGGCGCGCGACTTCGATCGCGTCGCGCACGTTCTCGTCGACGGCGGAAAGATCGTCGGCGTGGAGGAGGGCGATGCGCCGCCCGCGCGCGCCGTCGTGGACGCGCACGGCCTCTGGGTGACGCCGGGACTGATCGACATGCACGTCCACCTCCGCGAGCCGGGCGGCGAGCACAAGGAGACGATCGCGACGGGCACGGCGGCCGCCGTCGCCGGCGGCTTCACCACCGTGACCGCGATGGCGAACACGACTCCGGTGAACGACGATCCCGAGATCACGCGCTTCATGATCCTGCGGGCCGACGAGGCGAACCTCGCGCGCGTGCTGCCGGTCGCGGCGGTGACCAAAGGCCTCGCGGGCGAGCAGCTCACGGATTTCGTCGCGCTCCGCGACGCCGGTGCCGTCGCGTTCTCCGACGACGGCATGCCGATCATGGATGCGGGCATCATGCGGCGCGCGCTCGAAGAGGGCCGGCGCGTCGGTGCCACCGTGATCGCGCACGAGGAAGACCGCGGGCTCGCGTGCGGCGGGGTCATGCACGCGTGTGCCGTCGCCGATCGGCTCGGTCTCCCCGGCATGCCTGCCGCGGCCGAGAGCGAGATGGTCGCGCGCGACTGCGTGCTCGCGGCGGAAACCGGCGGCTATCTGCACGTCGCACACATCAGCACGGTGCCCGCGGTCGCGGCCGTGCGCGCGGCGCGCGCGGCCGGTACGCACGTGACGGCCGAGGTGACGCCGCACCACTTCACGCTCGACGCCGAGGCCGTCACAGCCCACGGCGCGCTCGCCAAGATGAACCCGCCGCTCCGCACGGAAGCCGACGTCACGGCGGTGCGGACGGCGCTCGCCGACGGCACGCTCGGCGTGATCGCGTCGGATCACGCGCCGCACCACGCCGAGGAGAAGGCGAAGGGCATGGCGCTGGCGCCCTTCGGCATCGTCGGGCTCGAGACGACGGTGCCGCTCGTGCTCGCGCTCGTGCACGAGGGCGTCGTGAGCGCGCCGACCGCGATCCGCGCGCTGACGGTCGGACCCGCGGCGGCGCTCGGTATCCAGGCCGGCCGCCTCGAGCCCGGCGCGATCGCCGACGTGACGATCATCGACCCCGAGCGTTCGTGGTCGATCGATCCTGCGGCGTTTCGGTCACTGAGCCGGAATACGCCGTTCGCCGGGCGCGCGGTGCGCGGTCGCGCCGTCGCCGTCTGCATCGGCGGGCGCATGCTCGGCAGCGAAGGACGCGTCGGCGATCTCGAGCCCGGCGATCTGGATGGGAGGTTTCGACGATGAACGCAGCACACCGGAGCACGGTCAAGCCCGCGCTCCTGGCTCTCGCTGACGGCACGATCTTCCGCGGTCAGTCCTTCGGCGCCGATGGCGAGGTCGGCGGCGAGGTCGTCTTCAATACGGCCATGACCGGCTACCAGGAGGTCCTGACCGACCCCTCGTACCACGAGCAGCTCGTGGCGATGACGTATCCGGAGATCGGCAACGTCGGCGTGAACCGCGAGGACGTCGAGGCGCGCGAGCCCTTCGTGAAGGGCTTCATCGTCAAGGAGTACTGGGATCCGCCGAGCAACTGGCGCTCCGAGCAGAGCCTCGGCGACTACATGAAGGCGCACGGCATCGTCGGCATCACCGGCATCGACACCCGCGCGCTCGTCCGCCATCTCAGGACGCACGGCGCGCAGGAGGCCATCATCTCGTCGACCGATCTCGACCCCGATCGGCTGGTGAAGCGCGCGAAGGCGCGGCCCGGGCTCGTCGGCCGCGACCTCGTGAGCGAGGTCACCTGCAAGGAGGCCTACGATTGGAACGAGCCGCTCTGGCGGCTCGAAGGTCCGTCGATCGGGGAGACGGTGAAGACCGACGGCCCGTTCGTCGTCGCCTACGACTACGGCATCAAGTACAACATCCTCCGCAACCTCGTGAGCGCGGGCTGCCGCGTGAAGGTCGTGCCGGCGACGACCTCGCCGAAGGACGTGCTCGCCCAGAACCCGGACGGCGTCTTCCTCGCGAACGGCCCCGGCGATCCCGATGCCGTGCCGTACGCGAAGGAGAACGTCGCGGGTCTGATCGGCAAGGTGCCGATCTTCGGCATCTGCCTCGGCCACCAGATCCTGGGCCTCGCCCTCGGCGGCCGCACCTACAAGCTCAAGTTCGGCCATCACGGCGCGAATCATCCGGTGATGGACACGACGACCGGCAAGGTCGAGATCACCTCGCAGAACCACGGCTTCGCCGTCGACGTCGACTCGCTGAAGGGCAAGGCGACGCTCACGCACCTGAACCTGAACGACAAGACCGTCGAGGGGCTGACCCACACCAAGGAGCCGCTCTTTTCCGTCCAATACCACCCGGAAGCGTCGCCCGGTCCCCACGACTCGAGCTATCTCTTCCGCCGCTTCGTCGATCTGATCGAGCGAACGAAAGGCTGACGTGCCGAAACGAACCGACCTCCAGACCATTCTCCTGATCGGCTCGGGCCCGATCGTCATCGGCCAGGCGTGCGAGTTCGACTACTCGGGCGTGCAGGCGTGCAAGGCGCTCCGCGAGGAGGGCTACCGCGTCGTCCTCGTCAACTCGAACCCGGCGACGATCATGACCGATCCCGAGTTCGCCGACCGCACCTACATCGAGCCGATGACGGCCGAGGTGCTCGAGCAGATCATCGCCGTCGAGCGCCCGCAGGCGATCCTGCCGACGATCGGCGGGCAGACGGGCCTGAACCTCGCGATCGAGGTCGCGGAGGCGGGTATCCTCGACAAGTACGGCGTCGAGCTCATCGGCGCGAAGCTGCCGGCGATCAAGAAGGCCGAGGACCGCAACCTCTTCAAGGCGGCGATGCAGAAGATCGGCCTCGATCTTCCGAAGAGCGGCTACGCGACGACCCTCGCCGAGGCCGAAGCGATCCGCGCCGAGATCCCGCTGCCGTTGATCATCCGGCCGTCGCGGACCCTCGGTGGTACGGGCGGCGGCGTCGCCACGACGCCGGAAGAGTTCGTGGCCATCGTCGAAGGAGGCCTCGCGGCCTCCCCCACGCACGAGCTGCTCATCGAAGAGTCGATCGCGGGCTGGAAGGAGTTCGAGCTCGAGGTGATGCGCGACGGCAACGACAACGTCGTCATCGTCTGCTCGATCGAGAACCTCGACCCGATGGGCGTGCACACCGGCGACTCGATCACCGTGGCGCCCGCCCAGACGCTGACCGACAAGGAATACCAGCTGATGCGGAACGCCGCGATCCGCATCATTCGCGAGATCGGCGTCGACACCGGCGGCTCCAACATCCAGTTCGGCGTGCACCCCGAAACCGGCCGGCTCGTCATCATCGAGATGAACCCGCGCGTGTCGCGGAGCTCGGCGCTCGCCTCGAAGGCGACGGGATTCCCGATCGCGAAGATCGCCGCCAAGCTCGCCGTCGGCTACACCCTCGACGAGATCCGGAACGACATCACGCGCGAGACGCCGGCCTGCTTCGAGCCGACGATCGACTACGTCGTCACCAAGATTCCGCGCTTCACGTTCGAGAAGTTCCCGGCGACGCGCGACGTGCTCGGCCCGCAGATGAAGTCCGTCGGCGAGGCGATGGCGATCGGCCGCACGTTCAAGGAGTCGCTCCAGAAGGCGATGCGCTCGCTCGAGATCGGAAGCCACGGATTCGAGCCGACCGACTTCGCGGACGAAACGGAGCTGCGGCGTCGGCTCCGCGAGCCGAACGCGCAGCGTTTGTGGGCGGTCGCCGATGCGTTCCGCATCGGACTCTCGCTGGAAGAGGTCGAGAAGGAGAGCCGCATCGATCCGTGGTTCCTGCGGAACGTCCAGGAGATCGTCGCCTACGAGGACGACCTCCGGCGAGACGGCACCGCCAATCTCGCGGCCGCGAAGGCGATGGGCTTCTCCGACGTCCGGATCGCGACGCTCACGGGAACCACGGAGTCGGAGGTTCGGGCGGCGCGCGGAGAGCAGCGAGCTCACGCCGTCTACAAGAAGGTCGACACCTGCGGCGCCGAGTTCGCCGCGCTGACGCCGTACTTCTACTCGAGCTTCGACGCCGAAGACGAGAGCGACGTCACCGACAAGAAGAAGATCGTCATTCTCGGCGGCGGCCCGAACCGGATCGGGCAGGGCATCGAGTTCGACTACTGCTGCGTGCACGCGGCGTTTGCGCTCAAGGAAGACGGCTTCGAGACCATCATGGTCAATTGCAACCCGGAGACCGTCTCCACCGACTACGACACGTCCGACCGGCTCTATTTCGAGCCGCTGACGCTCGAGGACGTGCTCGCGATCGTCCACCGCGAGAAGCCGCACGGCGTGATCGTGCAGTTCGGCGGCCAGACGCCGCTGAAGCTCGCGGTGCCGCTCCACGCCGCCGGCGTGCCGATCATCGGCACGAGCCCCGACTCGATCGACCGCGCCGAGGATCGCGAGCGCTTCGACGAGGTCCTGACCAAGCTCGGGCTCCTCCGCCCCGACAACGGCATCGCCCGCTCGCAAGCCGAGGCGATCGCGATCGCGAACCGCATCGGGTATCCCGTGCTCGTCCGGCCCTCGTACGTGCTCGGCGGCCGCGCGATGGAGATCATCTACGAGCCGCACGACCTCGAGCGTTACGTCCGCCGCGCGTTCGCGGCGTCGCCCGATCGGCCGCTCCTCATCGACCGGTTCTTGGAAGACGCGATCGAGGTCGACGTCGACGCCGTCAGCGACGGCAAGGACGTCGTCATCGGCGGCATCATGGAGCACATCGAGCGCGCCGGCGTCCACTCGGGCGACAGCGCGTGCGCGCTGCCGCCGACCTCGATCCCTGCCGACGTGCAAGCGGAGATCCGCCGTCAGACGATCGCCATGGCGCGCGAGCTCGGCGTCGTCGGGCTCATGAACATGCAGTACGCGGTGCAGGGGAAGAAGGTCTTCATTCTCGAGGTGAACCCGCGCGCCTCCCGGACCGTGCCGTTCGTCAGCAAGGCGATCGGCGTCCCGCTCGCGAAGATCGCGGCGCGGGTGATGGCCGGCAAGACGCTGGCCGAGGTCGGCTTCACGCGCGAGGTGATCCCGACCCACATCAGCGTGAAGGAAGCCGTCTTTCCTTTTCTCAAGTTCCCGGGCGTGGACACCGTGCTCGGTCCCGAGATGAAGTCGACGGGTGAGGTCATGGGAATCGGGCCGTCGTTCGGCGTCGCGTTCGCGAAGGCCGAAGTCGCCGCCGGCACCGTGCTGCCGCGTGGCGGGACCGCGTTCATCAGCGTCCGCGAAGAGGACCGAGACGGGGCGATCCAGGCGGCGCGCCGTCTGCACGAGCTCGGCTTCCGCATCGTCGCGACGAGCGGGACGGCGAGCGTTCTCACGCGCGCCGGTATTCCCGCCGAAACCGTCAACAAAGTGTCGGAAGGAAGCCCCAACGTCGTCGACGCGCTCGACGCCGGCGCGATCGCGCTCGTCATCAACACCCCGCGTCCCGACGCGCAGGAGCTCCGTGACTCGTTCTCGATCCGGCGCACGGCCCTGGAGCGCAAGATCCCGTACTTCACGACGATCGCCGGTGCGGTCGCGGCGGCGGAGGCGATCGCGGCGATGGCAGGAGGACCGCTCGGCGTGAAAGCCGTCCAGACGTACCACGCCGAGCTGTCGCGCGGATCCTGAATCCCGTTGACCGAAACGGAGTCGGTTCGGTAACACTCGCGCCGAGTCTCGGCGCGCGGATGTCCGAACCCTCACTCGACCAACGTCTGCGCGATGCGCACCGCCAGCGCATCGCTCTCCGCCTTCCAACGCTCGCCTGCGTGGTGACGGCTGGGTCGATCCTGTGGTTCGCGTTGGCGGGCGTGGTCGACGCCGCGCGTCTGACGTCCGTCGTCGGTCTCGGCGGCATGCTCGCGATCCTGGTGTTGCAGGGCGCCGCCTTCGGCGGCGTTGCGCTCGCGCTTCGGCGCGCCCCGACCGGTCGCTGGGTCGTCCCGGCCGCCGTCGCATCGTGCATCGTCGTCGGAGTCGCGTGGGTGGTGCTGCTCACCAGCACGGCCACCATGGCCGCGATGCTGACGTTCGCGGCGCTGACGTTGTTGAGCGCGGCTCCGCTCGTCCTCGCGTGGGGCCTCGGCCCGCAGCTCGCGTTCCAGGGAACCCTCTCGGCGCTGTGGATCGTGGCGCTGCCGCTCCTCCCGCATACCTTGCCGCTGGCGGAGATCGCGTCGGCCGTCGCGTTCGCCAACCTCATGGCGCTCGTCGTCGCGCAATGGGCGGCGAGCGCGTTCCGGGTGGAGGTGCTGGCGCGCCATGCCGCCGTCGATTTCGACTCGCAGCTGGCGGCGTCCAGGGACGCCTACCGCGCGCTCGCCGAGAACGCGGTCGACTTCATATGGGCGATCGATCTCGAGGGACGCTGGACCTACGTCAACGAGGCGCTGGCGAAGCGCTGCGGCCGCACGGCCGCATCGATGCTCGGCGAAGCGACGGTCGGCGTCCTGACGGGCCACCCCCAGAACCCGGATTCCGCGGCGTTGATCGCGCGGATGATCGCGGGCGACACGATCCCGCCGCAGGTGATGGAAATGCGCACTCCGGACGGCCCGCGCTGGGTCGAGGCCATCGCGGCTCCCATCTACGGTCCCGGCGGTGCGATCGTCGGCATCCAGGGGTCGAGCCGCGACGTCACCGATCGGCTGGTGGCCGAGGAGGCCCTGCGATCGAGCGAAGAGCGCTTCCGCGGCGTGTTCGACAACGCGCCGACGGGCATGGCGGTCATCGCGCCCGACGGCGAGGTGCTCCAGGTCAATCGGACGCTGACGCGCATGCTCGGGTATCGGGAAGACGACCTCGTCGGCCGTCGCGTGCAGGACTTCATGCACCCGGACGACGTCGCGGACGCGGAGCGTTTCGTCGACGCGGCGCTTCGCGGAGAGCGCGACGGGTTCACGCTCGAGTGCCGCCATCTCCACCGCGACGGCCACATCGTCTGGAGCTTCGTCGGAGCGTTCCTCGAACGCGATCGCGAGAACCGGCCGCGCCGGTTCATCACGCACCAGACCGACGTCACCGAACAGCGCGCCGCCGAAGCCGCGCTGCGCGCCAGCGAACATCGGTTCCGGAGGCTCACCGACTCGATGGTCGCGGGCGTGCTGATGGCGGAGGGAAACACCATCGTGTACGCGAACGACGCCGTCTCGACGATCACCGGATTTTCCCGTGAGGAGCTCCTGCGGATGCCGGCGTGGGACCTCGTGCACCCCGAGGACCGTGACGTCGCGCGCACGCGCATGGCGGCACGCTTCGACGGGACACCGCTGGCCCCGCGTCACGAGTATCGGTTGCTCACCAAGTCCGGTGGGACGCGCTGGGTCGACGTGTCGGTCGTCATGCTCGACGTCGACGGGAGTCGCGTGATGCTCGGCACCGCCTTCGACGTCACGGAGCGCCGGGTCGCCGAGCAGGCGCTCCGCGAGAGCGAGGCACGCTACCGGGGTCTCGTCGACTCGCAGCGCGAGCTGATCGCGCGTTTCGATCCGTCGGGGATCGTGACCTTCGCCAACGAGACGTACTGCATCGTCTACGGCGTCCGGCTCGAGGACGTCATCGGAAAGCCGTTCTGGCCGCTCGTCCACCCCGACGACGCCGGCGTCGCCAAAGCGGCGATCGCCGCCGCGATGCATCCTCCCTATCGCGGCGAGGCCGAGCTGCGTTCGCAGACGACCGCGGGCTGGCGCTGGTTCCACTGGGAAGGCGGTGCCATCGTCGACGGGTCGGGAGCCGTGGTGGAGGTACAGGCGGCCGGGCGCGACGTGACCGAGCGCCGGCGCGCGCAGGACGCGCTGCGGGCCTCGCTCGAGGATCTACGGCGGAGCGAGGAGAAGCTCCGCCAGCTCTCGCAGCGGCAGCTCGCGATTCGCGAGGAGGAACGCAAGCGGCTGAGCTTCGACCTACACGACGACGTGTGCCAGGAGCTCGTCGGCATCGCGATCCTCGTCGATTCGGTGGTCGGGCGCCTCGGACCGGAGGCGCGCCCCGAGGCATTGGCGGATCTCGAGCGCTCGACCCGATATCTCCGTGAGGTCGTCGACCACCTGCGGGTGCTCGCCCGTGACCTGCGGCCCATCGTCCTCAAGGACCTCGGGCTCGAAGGCAGCCTCCGCACGCTCGCGACCGGCCTCTCGGACGCCAAGACCACGGTCGAGACGATCTTCGACGCCGAGGTCCCCCGCCTGGAGGAATGGCGCGAGGTGGGCGTCTATCGCATCGCCCAAGAAGCGGTGTCCAACGCCGTCCGTCACGCCGGTGCCAACCGTGTCCGCGTCACCCTGCGCGCCGAGGCAGACTGCCTGCACCTCGAGGTGTGGGACGACCGCCGCGGGTTCGACGTCGCGCACGGAGAGGCGGACGCGTTCGGCCTCACCAGCATGCAGGAGCGCGCGCAGACGCTCGGCGCCCGCTTCGCCGTGCGGTCGACGCCGGGGGAGGGGACGATCGTCGTGCTCGAGTGCCCGAGCAGCGTGTCCTCGCACGAGACCACGGCGGCGTAGCGGCGCGCGTCAGCGGCGCTGCGCGCGCCGTCCGGGCGCCGCGACGGCGAGACCGGCGAGCACGATCCGAACCGCGCCGCCCAGGCGTCGCCGATACGCCTCGGACGAGAGGATCGTGCGATGGCGGGTCTTGATGCCCTCGGCGGTGTCGAGCAGGAGCTCGGCGATCTGCGTCGCCGTGGTGCCGACTCCGGAGAGGGTGATCTCGCCCGTCGCGGTCGCGGCTGCGATCATCCGCCCGATGAGGCGGGCGTGTTTCGCCGCGAACGTCGCGGAGATTTCGCCGCAGAGCCGGTGGTTCTCGTCGACGAACTCGTCGGCGTGCTCGGACGCCCGGAGGAGGTCGAAGAACCGCGCGGTCTTCGCGACCATGACCGACGTGAGTCGCTCGGCGAGGGGCCCCGTGCCGCCGGCCGCGACCGTCGCTTCGGTGAGCGCGCGGCCGTGCAGGTCGCGGACGAGCGCGCGGAAGAGCTCTTCCTTGTTCGCGAAATGCAGGTAGAGCGCCGCCCGCGAGATCCCGGCTTCGCGCGCGACTCGGTCGAGCGCGGTGCGCCGATAGCCGTCGCGGCCGAAGCAGCGCAGCCCGGCCGCGAGGATCGCTTCGCGGGTCGCGTCGCGGCGCGTGGAGCGGGAGGCGAGCGCAGCCTTCGGCACGAAACGAACTTGACAATAACTGACCAGACTGTCAACTTTTGCCACGCCCGCGAAGCGCGGCGACGAGGAGGGCATCTCGATGGCCAACGACGCGAAGCCTCTGGTGCTGGTGACGGGAGCCACCGGCTACATCGCCGGACACTGCATCCGCGAGCTGCTCGAGCACGGGTATCGGGTGCGCGGCACCGTGCGCAGCCTCCGCGACGCAGGCAAGACCGAGCACCTCCGGACGATGGCGAGCGCGCTCGGCGGCTCGCTCGAGCTCGTCGAGGCCAATCTGTCGTCGGACGCCGGGTGGCCGGAGGCGGTCGCCGGCTGCACCTTCGTGCAGCACGTGGCATCGCCGTTCCCGCCGGAGGTGCCGAAAGACGAGAACGAGCTCATCCGTCCGGCCGTGGACGGCGCGCTCCGCGTCCTGAAGGCGTGCGCGGCGGCGGGCACCGTGAAGCGCGTCGTCATGACGTCGTCCGTCGCGGCGGTCGCGATGGGGCATCCGCCCGACGAGAAGGTCCGCACCGAGGCGGACTGGTCGAATCCCGACCAGTGCGACCCGTATCCCAAGAGCAAGACGCTCGCGGAGAAGGCGGCCTGGGACTTCGTGAAGTCGCTGCCGACCGAGCGGCGCTTCGAGCTCGCGGTCATCAATCCCGGCTTCGTGCTCGGCCCGCTGCTGAACGCCGACCAGGGAACCTCGGGCGAGCTCATCCGGAAGCTCATGGTGCGCGACATGCCGGCGTGTCCCGAGATCGGCTTCGCGCCGGTCGACGTGCGCGACGTGGCGACCGCGCACCGGCTCGCGATGGAGCTCCCGAACGCGGCCGGCAACCGCTACATCTGCGCCGGCGAGCACATCTGGGTGCAGGACATCGCGAAGATCCTGGCGGCCGAGTAC
>DAIQBH010000111.1:0-18950 GCA_036781285.1 Thermodesulfobacteriota bacterium
TAGAGTCCGCGGCTTCCGTGGACGCCGTCGCCGCACCGCCGGGCTTCTTCATCACCGTCGAGGGCATCGACGGCGCCGGCAAGAGCACGCTGGTCGAGCGGCTCGCCGCGTTGCTCACGGCGCGCGGTCATCGGCTCGTCGGCACGCGCGAGCCGGGTGCGACCGCGCTCGGGCGGGAGCTCCGCCGGATGGTGCTCGGGCGCGAGATCGCGCTGGCACCCGACGCCGAGCTGTTGCTCTTCCTCGCCGACCGCGCCGAGCACGTCGCGAACGTGATCGCGCCGGCGCTGCGAAGCGGCGCAGTCGTGCTCTGCGACCGGTTCTCGGACTCGACACTCGCGTATCAGGGGTGGGGCCGCGAGCGCGAGCTCGAGCGCGTGCGCCGCTGGAACGACGAGGCGAGCGGCGGCTTGCAGCCCGATCTCACGCTGTTGCTCGACTGTCCGATCGAAGTCGGCGCCGAGCGCCGGCAGCGCGAGACCGACCGCTATCAGGTGCTGCACCCGACCTTCCACGAGCGGGTGCGCCGCGGATTTCTCAGCGAGGCGGCCGCAGCCCCGGAGCGGATCCGCGTGATCGACGCGAGCCGCGATCTCGACGTGGTGACCGCCGAGGTCGCGCGCGTCACGCTCGAGCGGCTCGCGGCCCGTGGCGTCGTCGGAGACGTTCGCTGATGGCCAAACGCCCCGGACCGGCCGACGCGGCACCGCTCGCTGCGACCCCGCGCCGCTTCGCCGACGTCCGCGGCCACGAGCGCGCGATCGCCTACCTCCGTCGCGGCGCCGAGGCCAATCGACTCGCGCACGCGTTCGTGTTCACGGGTGCCGCGGGCATCGGGAAGCGTATGGTGGCGCGCGCCCTGGCGCTCGGCCTCCATTGCGAAACCAAGCCGTTCGACGCCTGCGGCACGTGCAACGCGTGCCACACGATCACGGCCGGCACCCATCCCGACGTCCGCGTCGTCGACGGACCCGCCGAAGGCAAACGCGACATCTCGATCGAGCAGGTCCGCGAGCTCCAGCGCGAGCTCGGGTTTCGCTCGCTCTCGCGGCATCCGAAGGTCGGCATCATCGACGAGGCCCAGCAGCTGACGCAGCAGGCGCAGAACGCGCTCCTGAAGACGCTCGAGGAGCCCAACGGCGCGAGCGTGCTCGTGCTCGTCACGACGCAGGCGTCGGCGCTCCTGCCGACCATCCTGTCGCGCTGCCAGCGTCTCGCCTTCGCGCCGCTCCCGACCGCCGACGTCGTCGCGATCCTCGAGGCGCACGGCCGGCCGCGCGCCGAGGCGGCGGCGCTCGCCGCCTACGCCAACGGCAGCCCCGGCACCGCCCTCGCGCTCGACGCGGAGTTCTTCGGCAAGCGCCGGCGCGAGCTGCTCGGCGCGCTCGCGGGCGTTCGTGGTGCCGGCTTCAAGAAGCTCGCAGATTTCGCCCAGACGCTCACCAACGAGGACAAGGACCCGACCGCGGTGCTCGCGCTGATCGCGTCGTGGCATCGCGACCGCTTGCGGCGCGCGGTGCTCGGCGCCGACGCCGAGCTCCAGAACGCCGACCTCGCCGACGCGATCGGCGCGCCCGACATCGGGAGCAGTCTTCGCAATCTCGAGAACACGCATGCTACGATCGCCGCGATTCGGCAGAACGCCAACCGCAATTTGACTCTCATCCAGATGCTGATGCGCCTCGAGTGACCGCGTGCCGACCGACCAGACGCCGAGAATCTACGTCACGACGCCCCTCTACTACGTGAACGCCGAGCCGCACCTCGGCTCCGCGTACACGATGCTGATCTGCGACACCTTCGCGCGCTTCTGGCGCCAGCGCGGGTACGACACGTACTTCCTGACCGGCACCGACGAGCACGGCGACAAGATCGCCGAGGCCGCGGCCGCCGCGGGCGAGGGCCCGAAGGCGTACACCGACAAGATCAGCGGCATCTTTCGGAGCACGTGGGAGCAGTCGAACCTCACGTACGACCGCTTCATCCGCACGACCGACGCCGATCACGTGCGGACCGTGCAGGCGATCCTCCAGCAGGTCTACGACGCCGGGGACATCTACTTCGGAAGCTACGGCGGCCTGTACTGCAAAGGCTGCGAGCGCTTCTACACCGAGAAGGAGCTGGTCGACGGCAAGTGCCCCGACCACAAGACCGTCCCCGACTTCATCGAGGAGGAGAACTACTTCTTCAAGATGGGGAAGTATCAGGAGCGCCTGCTCGCCGCGCTCGAGGCGAAGGCGGATCTCGTGCGCCCCGAGCGCTACCGGAACGAGGTGCTCGCGATGCTGCGCGAGCCGCTCGAGGATCTCTGCATTTCGCGTCCGAAGAGCCGGCTCACGTGGGGCATCACGATGCCGTTCGACGAGCGCTTCGTGACGTACGTGTGGTTCGACGCCTTGATCAACTACGTGACGGCCGTCCGCGAGCTCGGCCCGGACCGCTTCGACGCGTACTGGCCGGTCGCGCAGCACTTCATCGCCAAGGACATCCTGAAGCCGCACGCGGTCTACTGGCCGACGATGCTGATGGCGGCGGGCCTGCCGCTCTACGACCATCTGAACGTCCACGGATACTGGACGGTCGACGGCCAAAAAATGTCGAAGAGCCTCGGCAACGTCGTCCGCCCGCTCGACATGCAGGCGAAGTACGGCCGCGACGCCTTCCGCTACGTGCTGCTCCGCGAGAGCGTGTTCGGTCTCGACGCCGACTTCCGCGAGGACGCGCTCGTCACCCGCATCAACGCCGATCTCGCGAACAACATCGGCAACCTGGTGAGCCGCACGCTGTCGATGCAGCAGAAGTACTTCGGGGGCGCGGTGCAGCCGCTCGGCGAAACCCGCCCCGAGGACGCCGCGTTGGCGGCGGCCTATGCCGACGCGACGCGCGAAGTGGAGAGTCAGGTGCGCGACCTCATGCTGTCGCGCGCGCTCGAAGCCATCCTCCGCGCCGCCGACCACGCCAACAAGTACATCGTCGAGACCGCGCCCTACACGCTCGCGAAGGACGACGCCACGAAGCCGCGCGTCGGCGCGATCCTTCACAATCTGCTGGAGGCGCTGCGTGTGACGGCACAGCTCGCGGCGCCGTTCATCCCCGAGACGTCGGCACGCATCGTCGAGCTGCTGAACCTGCCCGCCGATGCGCTCCGGATGCCCGGCGCGGCGTGGGGCACGGCGTTTCCCGCGGGGCACGCCGTCCAGAAGCCCGTCCCGCTCTTCCCCCGCATCGAGGTCTGACCGACGTGGGCACGACCGGCGGGGACGGCGGCGTCACGACGCGGCCGCGCGTCGCCGACCTGGCGCCCCCGGGAACGGTCGTGCCGCTGATCGACTCGCACTGTCACCTCGACCAGGACGCATTCGACGGCGACCGCCCCGGCGTGATCGCCCGCGCCCGCGCGGCCGGGGTCCAGCGCATGATCACGGTCGGTGCCGGCGGCCCGCTCGCGAGCAACCACGCCGCGGTCGCGATCGCTACGGGCGATCCCGACATCTTCGCGGCGGTCGCGGTGCATCCGCACGACGCGAGCGAGATCGCCGACGACACCTGGGACGAGCTCCGCAAGCTCTGGGCGCATCCGAAGGTGGTTGCCGTCGGCGAAACCGGGCTCGACTACTACTACGAGCACTCGCCCGCCGACGTGCAGCAGCGGCACCTCCGCCGGTTCGTCCAGGAAGCCGGGCGCGCCGGCTTGCCACTCGTCATCCACTGCCGCGACGCCTATCCCGACCTGCTCCGCATCTTCGCCGAGGAGCACGCGGCCGCCGTGGGCGGCGTGATCCACTGCTTCAGCGGCACGCCGGCCGAGGCCGAGGCGTGCCTGAAGCTCGGCTTCGCGCTCTCGTTCTCGGGGATCGTCACGTTCAAAACGGCCGACCAGCTCCGCCAAGCCGTTCGCATCACGCCGCGCGACCGCATCCTGATCGAAACCGACGCCCCGTTCCTGGCCCCGCTCCCGCACCGCGGCAAGCGCAACGAGCCGGCGCTCGTCCGGAACGTCGCGGACGAGATCGCGCGCGTTCTCGGAGTCGACATAGCCGAGGTGGCCGCCCTCACCACTGCCAACACCGAGCGCGCGTTCCGCCTGCCGGCCGCGCGCTGAGCCTCGAGGCTTGCCGTAGCGCGGGCGGCGGTCTACTGCGCGCGGCATGTTCGTCGGCCACTATTCGGCGTCGTTTCTCGGAAAAGCGGCCGCACCGCGCGTCCCGCTCTGGGTCTTCATCCTGGCAGCGCAGCTCGTCGACGTCGCGTGGGCCGTCTTCATTCTCACGGGCATCGAGCGCTTCCACCTCGACCCGACCCTCCCCTCGAACCCGCTGGTACTCGACCACATGCCGTACACCCACAGCCTCGTGGCCACGCTCGCATGGGCCGCGCTCGCCGCGGTCGCCGTAGCGGCCGCCGGCTACGGCTCGGCACGCGCCGCGATCACCGTCGCGGCCGTCGTCACGTCGCACTGGCTCCTCGACGTCCTCGTCCACCGCCCCGACATGACCATCGTCGGCAGCGACCCGAAGCTCGGCCTCGGCCTCTGGAACCAACCCACGCTCGCCTTTGCCGTCGAGATCCTCTTCCTCGCAGGCGCCGCCGCGATCTACACGACGACGACCCGCGCCGACGAAAAGACGCGAACCGCGGTCTTCCGAGGCGTCCTGATCCTCATCGCCCTCCAAACGGCGACGATGTACGGCCCGATCCCGCCCTCGCCGACGGCGCTGGTGCTCTCGGTCCTGACGACCTTCCTCGTAGTCACGTGGCTGGCGGCTCGCGCGGAGCGCGCCCTACCCCACTGACGCGAGCAAGCAACAAGAGCCCATCCGCGCAGTGGCAGGCCGCGGGGCGTGAGCGGCCGCCACGTCGCGATCACCGACGCTGCGCGCGTCTGCGTCTTCGGCTGGCGAGCCCGGCGGATTCACTCCGCCGGGCGAGGTCCATCGGAACATTTTGCGAGCGCAATCCTGCGCTCGCAAAAGCGCACGGGGACGTAATCAGTTGATCCCGCGAAGACCATCGACGAACTGCAACGCATGTTCCCCGACGAAGAAGACCGCCCAGAAGATGAAGATGAAATACGCGACCGTCACCGCCAGCAGCGCCAAGGCGACGAAGATGAACGCCCCGTCGTCCTCCAGCTCCGCGACACACGCCGCGATGATGACCAGCGCCGGCAGCGTGTTGTTGAACGGAATCCCGAAGAACGGGATCGCCATCAGGAGCCCCGCGATCGCCATCAGCCCCCCGACGATCCTGTCGCCGCGGGCCCCGGTCACGAGGTGCGTGTACCGACGCTTCGTGAACTTGCCGCAAAAGCGCACCACGCCGCGCAGCAACGAGATGATCCGCTCCCACACCTTCGCGCTCGGTGCGCTGTTCCGTACCTTCTCCGGCAGCCACGGCGTCGGGTGCTGGCGTGCGAGCTGCCACCCGAGGATCGCGAACGTGAGCCCGCCGACCGTCGAGAGCGGTCCGAGCGAGATCGGTTGCAGGAACGGCAGGCAGAGGACGATGCCGATCAGCGAGTAGCTCGCCTCACCCAGGCGGTCGAAAGCCTCTCCGAGGGTCAGCTCTTCTTCACGGGCTTCCTTGCTACAGGCTTCGAGGGCTTCGACGAGCTCG
Organism: Thermodesulfobacteriota bacterium; assembly: GCA_036781285.1. Lineage (GTDB taxonomy): Bacteria > Desulfobacterota > Binatia > UTPRO1 > UTPRO1 > UTPRO1. The sequence goes on from DAIQBH010000111.1 coordinate 5,617, forward strand.
TTGTAGGTGGTTGCCATGGGCGGGTGCCTCGATATCGGCAACCGGCCCGGCCCACAAGTGCACGCGGGGCGTGTGCCGTCGACGCACGGCAGCGCGCGGACTCGGCGGTCAACACGGGAGAACCGGCGCGCGCGCGGCGCGCGAGGTCCATGTCGGGGTCGACGAAACGGCGGCTCGGCCGGCCGTTCAGCGCCACGAAGACGTCGGCGCGGACCTCGACGTCGCCCCGGCCGGCGCGCCGGGCCTCCGCCGCGAGGTGCCGGGCGATCGGTCGCGAGGAAGAGCCGGAGCGGTACGCGCAGCTGCACGAGCAGATGCCCCGCGAGCTTCGGCCCCTCTCGTGTGTCCAGCGACCGTTGACTCGCCCGGGAGCCCCTGGGATAGCCGCGGCCGTATGACGCAAGCCTTCGCGCGGCTCGATCACATCGTCGTCGCCGTGCGCGACCTCGACGCGGCAACCGCGGCCTACGGCGCCGTGCTGGGGCGCGTCCCATCGTGGCGCGGCCGCCATCCGGCGTACGGGACCGTGAACGCCATTTTCGGGCTCGAGCGCTGCTACCTCGAGCTCCTGGCTCTCGCCGAGCCGGCGCCGTCCCACTCGCCGCTCGCACGCGGTGGACGCGCGGCCGGGGAGCGCGGCGAAGCGCCGATCGGCGCCGCGCTCGCGGCCTATCTCGCGAGTCGCACCGAAGGGCTATTCGCGCTGGCGCTCGGCAGCGACGATCTCGACGCGACCGCCGCAGCCTTGGTCGGGGCGGGCCTGACACCGAGCCCGATCACGGCTGGATCGGCCGAAGCCGAGGACGGCACCACTCGTGGGTGGCGGACCTTCGCGCTCGACCGAGGCGAAACCCGCGGCGTGACGGTGTTCGCGATCCAGCACGACCTCGTCGGCGCGCCGCCGAGCGGTGCGTCGACCGCGCACGGCGAGCGCCGGGCTCCCGCGCCCGTTCCCCCCTCACGCGCCGTCGGCGATCCGGCGGCCACCGTGCGGGCGATCGATCACGTCGTGCTCTTCTCTGACGATCTCACGGGCGCGCTCGCGCTCTGGTGCGGCACCTTCGGCATCCACGAGCGCTGGCGCCGCGAGTTTCCCGAGCGCGGCACGGTGAACGTCGGGCTCCGCCTCGGCGGCGTCACCCTCGAGCTCGTGGCGCCGCTGACGGGCGACCCCGGTACCCGCGGCGAGCGAGCGTGGGGCCTCGCCTACGAAGTCGGAGACGTGGACGCCGCGGTCGCCCGCCTGCGCGTGGCCGGCGTCGCGGCGAGCGACGCGCGAACCGGGCTCGCGCCCGATACGCGCGTCTGCACCGTCAAGTGGACCGACCGGCTGCCGACGCTCTTGATCCAGCATCGCGCCGCGGCTCCCCGCGCATAGCGCGCGGCGAGCGGAAGCGAGCCCGGAGCGCGACCCGGTCCGGGTTGGCCCGTCCAGGGCAAGGGAGAGATCCCTCGAGTTACGTTTGATGGATGCGGTGCTCGCGCTTCGAACCGGCGCGCGCCGTCCGCCCCGATCTGCATTCGGCGCACACGCCGTAGAGCTCCATCTTGTGGCGCGTGATCACGAACCCGAGCTTCTGGGCGACGTGCTCCTGAAGCTTCTCGATCGCATCGTTCGCGAACTCGACGATCCGGCCGCAGCGCTCGCAGATCAGGTGGTCGTGGTGGTGCTCTTCCTCGACGTTCTCGAAGCGCGCCTCCCCGTCGTGGAAGTGGCGCTCGGCGGCGAGACCACATTCCCGGAGCAGTCGCACCGTGCGGTACACGGTGGCGTAGCCGACGCCGGGGTTCACGCGCTTCACCTCGCGGTAGAGCTCTTCGACGCTGATGTGACCATCGTTCGCGAAAAAGACTCGGGCGATGTCGTCGCGCTGCGCGGTCGACTTGAGCGCACGCTCACGCAGCGCATCTTTGAACGCAGCGAACCGCTGCCCTTGCATGCGTTGGCTCACGCTCATGGCCATCAGTGGAACTCTTTCACCGGGAGGGTCGCTCGGGACCTCGTTCGGTCCCGGCGTCACGCCTCCGCCGCTGCCGGATTACGCCCTCCGACCATGGCGCGCAAGGCGGGAGACAGGAACACCTGCTCCAAATCCCGGTCGGCGAGCGCCGCGCACAGCACCTCGACGCGCTCGGGTCCCGAGAGCCGGCGATCGACGAGGATCACGTCCCGCTCCCCGACCCGGCATCGGCCGCTCCGCGGACGGTACCCGACCTCCCGCAACAACTCCTCCTCGCGAACGTCGAAGCCGAGCTCGCGCGCGACACGTACGAGCTCCTCGACCATCGCCCCCACCACCGCCGATTCCTTACGCTTCACGGCCGCGGATCATAGTGGTAAAGGCCGGTCAGAGTCCATGATCAAGAGCATCCTCGTTGCGCTCGATGGCTCGGAACACTCGCAAACCGCGGCGCGCTATGCGCTGTGGCTCGCCGAACGTTTGCAAGCGACGGCGATCGGCATGCACGTGGTGGACGTCGTGTCGATCGAAGGGTCGGGAGCCTTCCTGCACGACGTCTCGGGCTCGCTCGGCTTCGAGCCGTACCTCGATTTTTCCTCCAAGATGCGCGACGCGCTCACCGAGCGCGGCCGGATCGTGCTGGAACAGTTCCTGAACGCGTGCGCAGAGCGCGGGGTCCGCGCCGACACGCAGCTCGCGACCGGTATCGTCGCCAACGAGATCTGCGAGCAGGCCCGCACGGCCGACCTGGTCGTCGTCGGCCATCGCGGCGTGAACGAGCGCTTCTCGACCGGGCTCCTCGGGGGCACGACCGAGAGCGTCACCCGCAAGTGCCCGAAGCCGGTCCTCGTCTCGCCCATCGAGTTCCGCCCGGTGACACGCCCGCTGCTCGCGTACGACGGCAGCGCGCGCGCCGCCGCGGCGATGCACGAGGCCGCGGAGCTCGTCGCCGCTCTCGGGGTCCCGCTGACCGTCCTCCACGTCGGGAAAGACGACGCCGCCGCCGCGCGCGTGGTCGACGAGGCGCGGCGCTATCTCCAGACTCGCGGCATCGAGGCCGAATTCGTCACCCAGCCGGGCTACGCCAACGAGTCGATTCTCGGCACCATGGCCGCCGGCGACCACGACCTCCTCGTGATCGGCGCGTACGGCCACAGCCGCATCATCGAGATGGTCCTCGGCAGCACGACCGAATACGTGCTGCGCAACGCCACCGCCCCCGTCTTCCTCTGCCGGTAGCGGCGGCCGGAAACGGCCGCACCGACCTCCGAACGCACGAAGGGCCCGCAACCGTCCGTGGTCACGGGCCCTTCGTGATTCGAATTCTCCGGCGAAGTCTAGCTGCCGGAGCTGATGAGCTCGGCGATGGTGAATTTATCCTCGGTGGTGCCTTCCTTGTCGCCCTGCGACCAGTACCAGCCCGGCTCGCCCGGGAAGCGGTGGCTCGGCAGCGCCGCCTTCGTGGCGTGCTGGAGCTGCATGTCGATCATCACGATGCACGGGATCATCGTGGTGTCTTCCTCGTACTTGATCTTCGCGCCCGAGAAGGCTTCCTTGCGCTGCGTGAAGTTGTTGATCCAGATCTTCCAGAGCTGCCCGGCACGGTCGTACATGTCGGTGTACGGGACCTCGTAGATCTCCTTGTCGATGAAGAGGACGCGCTTCGAGTAGGCGTACTGCGGGAGCTTCGACTCGCCCTCGACGACGTAGACCTTGCGCTTCTCCCACTCGCCCTCGAACGACCAGTCGATCGCGCCCTCGTTCCACTTCACGGGCAGGTTCGTGGTGTGGAACGCGCCGAGCATCTCCTTCTCGCCGAGGTACTTCCACGTCGCCCAGGCGATCTGGCCGGCGTACCCGCCGTAGCTGTCCTGGTCGGTGTCCTGGCCGAAGAGCGCGTCGGAGCGCTGCGCGGTCGAGAGACGACGCACGCGGCGGAGGGACGGCAAGTAGAGCCAGCTGTCGTCCTGCTTCGCGGGGTCGAAGTAACGGTAGTACGTGAACCCGACGCCCTTCAGATCGAACGGCTCGATCAGCGGGTGGAGGGTTTCCTTGAACTCGAACTTCTCGGTGTTGGGGATCTCGGGCTTGGGATCGACGTAGAGCCGGCCCACGTAGCGGAGCCGGCGGAAGTGATCGACCAGGAAATGACGCTCGACCTGGAGCGGCCGGTCTTCGGAGATCGGACCGGTGTCGGCGTCGAAATTCCGGAGGTCGAGGTCGTCCTCGAAGCCCGGCCGGAAGTTGAAGTTCCACATCAGCTTGTTGGCGACGTACTCCTCCGAGGTTTCGACCTTCGGGAACGGCTGGCCGGCGACGTAGTTCAGCAGGCCGTTGCCACCCTCACCGAGCTTGACCTGGGCCGCGTACTTCTCGGTCGCTTCCTTGTAGGCACGCTTCCAGCCGATCGGCTTCGTCTCGACGATCTTCATCGGGAAGCCGTGCTGCACGGCCCAGAACATGCCGGGCGACACCAGGTCCTTCACCTTGTCGGCATTGGCCTTGGTGATCACGTCGCCGGGCACCACGTCGGCGCCGACGGGACCGGCTGCCGCGAGCATGGCCAACGCCGCGACGGCGAGCGAGCTGCGAATGGGATTCCGCATGGGGTGTCCTTTCTCTCTCAAAAAGCCGTGAACCGTGGTCGTGACGGTGCTCGGGACGGCTGCAGGGGTCAGTCGCTCGGCGACTCGACCTCAGATACGCCGCCCTCACTTTGCAAGTCAAATGAGGGTCGGCGGAGGTATGTGCGACGACGGATCAGCCGAGTGAGTTGTCGCCGCGGGAGCTGTCGCTCTCCTCGCGCCGAAGACGCGCGAGCCGCTCTTCGAGCTTCTTGATCGAGCGTTCGATGCGCTGCACCTCGTGCTGCACGACCGGGTGGTTGGTGATCCGGTCGACCGACGACTTGATCCGCTCGTCGATCGTCCGCTGCAAAGCCTCGAGCCGGCGCTGCGGCGCGGCGAGGATCTCGTCGAAGAACCCCTTCGCGGCCTCCGGATCCGTCTGGCCGCCGGGGGGCACGTCATTCGTGGACGCCGCCCCGCCTTCGCGCTCGCCTGACACCGTGCCGACGATCTCCTGCACGCGGCGGCCGGCCTTCTCGCCCATCGTACCGATGGCCTCGACGCCCTTTTCCACCCGGGTCTTCAGCTGCGCCAGCGTATCCTCGCCGTGCTGCACGAGCTCACGGAGAAGACCGAGCGAAATCAAGCTCGAGCGGCGCTTTTCCTCCTCGAGGATGATCTGCGCGAACGTGATGGCGGTCAGATCGTCACCGTTTTCGTTGTCGATGACCTTCACGTCGTTGCCGGATCGGACCAGCCGGGCGATCTCGTCGAGCGTGATGTAGCGGCTCTCGGAGGTGTCATAGAGCTTCCGGTTGCCGTACCGCTTGATGAGTCGAAGGGGGATCGTCGGACTCGTCGGGCTACCCTGGGTCATTTGAAGCTCCTCACTCGGCCATGATCCGCATGAGCACGGTGCGCGAACGTGGACCGTCGAATTCACAGAGATAGATCGCCTGCCATGTACCGAGCACGAGCTTACCGTTTTCGACCAAGATACTCTGCGACGGGCCGACGAGGGTCGAGAGAATGTGGGCCGCAGCGTTGCCTTCGGCGTGCAAGTAGTCGTCCTGCATCGGGATCGTCTTCAACAGCTCGCGGATCATGTCCTTGCGGACGTTCGGGTCGGTGTTCTCGTTGATCGTGACCGCCGCGGTCGTATGCGGCACGAACAGGTGACACATCCCGCGCATCACCCCCGCTTCCTTGACCAGTCGCCGGACGCCCGCAGTCACGTCGATCATCTCCATCTGTGACTCGGTTTCGACCTTCAGCCTGTGCACGGGATTGACGCGGAGTACCATACGCCGCGGCGCGTGATCAAGTTGATGCTTCATCTCGAAGCACGCGAAACCCGCAAGAAATCACGGTCGATTTCGCGCCCCGGGAGCCGTGCTGCTACAGTCCGGCGCCACATGCCGAACCCCCGCGCCGCGGCGCTCCAGATGGAGAGTGGTCCCGATCTCCACGCCAACCTGGAACGGGCAAGCGTGCTGACGCGGCGCGCGCGTGACGCCGGCGCGACCCTGGTCGTACTGCCCGAAGTGTTCGCCTGGCGCGGCCTCCGTGCGGACGAGGCCGCACACGTCTCGGCGGTCCCGGGCCCCGTGAGCGACTTCCTCCGTGCCCTCGCCGCCGACCTCGGCATCACGCTCGTCGGCGGGTCGTTCCTCGAACGGTCCGAGGAGGACGGGCGGTCCTACAACACCTCGCTGCTGATCGATCCGTCGGGGACGATCCGCGCCACCTATCGAAAGATCCATCTCTTCGACGTGGACCTTCCCGGGCAAGTGACCGTCCGTGAGTCCGAGGCGCGCATCCCGGGAGCCGACGTGGTGACCGCGCCGAGCGATCTCGGGACGATCGGTCTCAGCATCTGCTACGACCTGCGCTTTCCGGAGCTGTACCGCCGGCTCGTACGCTCCGGAGCGAGCATCGTCACGGTGCCCGCCGCGTTCACCGCGTACACCGGCGCGGCGCACTGGGAGACGTTGCTTCGAGCGCGCGCAATCGAGAATCAGGTGTACGTGATCGCGCCGAATCAGAGCGGGAAAAGCCCGCACGGCTTTCCCGACTACGGACACTCGATGATCGTGGACCCCTGGGGCACGGTGGTTGCGCGCGCCGGCGGCGACGGCGAGGCGGTGGTGACGGCGGAGATCGATGCCGCCCTGCTCGCCCGGGTCCGGCGCGAGATGCCATGCCTCGGCCACGCGCGGTTGCCGTCGTGAAGCGGCGTTCGCGCGCGAACGGCATCCAGCGCTCCGCGGCCCCCGATCCGCACACCGGCGGCCCGAGTCGTTTTCCGCTCGTGACGAGCGCCGAAGCGCTCGTGGTCCTCCGGCGGTTCCGCGCGCTTGCGGCGGAGCGCATTGCCGTCGCGGAGGCCGTCGGGCGCGTCCTCGCGCGCGACGTCCGGACGACGCTCGACCTGCCGCACTTCGCGCGCTCGTACATGGACGGCTATGCCGTGCGCGCCCGCGACACGGCCGGCGCGAGCGCCGCAACGCCCGTGCAGTTGCGAGTCGTCGGCAGCGTGCACATGGGACACCCGGTCACGCGGCGATTGGGGCGGGGCGAGGCGATGCGCATCCCGACCGGCGGCATGCTTCCCCGCGCCGCCGACGCCGTCGTGATGGTCGAGCACACGGCCGAGACCACGGACGGCACGGTCGCGATCGGACACGCGGCGAAACCCATGCAGCACGTCATGCGGCGCGGCGAGGACGCGAAAAAAGGCACGCGCATCTTCCTGCGCGGGCATCGTGTCCGTCCCGCCGACGTCGGGGCGCTCTCGGGCATCGGCCTCGCGTCCGTCGACGTCGTGCGCCGGCCGCGCGTCGCCGTGCTCGCGACCGGCGACGAGATCGTGCCCCCCGACGTGACGCCGCAACCCGGCCAGGTGCGGAACGTCAATCAGTACGCCCTCCGCGCGCTCATCACCGCGAACGGCGGCGAGCCCGTGGACTTCGGCGTCCTGCCCGACCGCGAGTCGGTGCTCCGGACCGCGCTCCGCCGCGCGCTCGCGGGCGCCGACCTCGTCGTGATGTCCGGCGGCAGCTCGGTCGGTACGAAAGACCTCACGCCCGCCGTCGTCGCCGCGATGCCGCGTGCGCGCATCCTCGTCCACGGCATCCGCGTGAAGCCCGGGAAACCGACGCTGATCGCGCGCGCGGCCGGCAAACCCATCATCGGCCTGCCCGGCAACCCGACCTCCGCGCTCGTCATCTTCCACGTGTTCGCGCTGCCGCTGCTCCGACTCCTCGGCGGCGAGCCGGCGACGGCGGCGTTCGCGCCGCGGCGCGCGGCCGTCGCGGAGCTCGGCGCGCCGATCGGGTCGCTCGTCGGACGCGAGGACTGGGTGCGCGTCGCCATCGAAGCCGACGCCGAGGGCAATCTCCAGGCCTCGCCGGTCGCCGGCGGCTCGGGCGACATCGTCGGATTCGTGCGGGCCGACGGCCTCGTGCGCGTCGCGCCCGAGCTCGACGGACTTCCCGCGGGAAGCCGCGTCCTCGTCGACCTGCTGTAACTTTCGTTGGTTGGGCCTTCGGCGTTCCCGGCATTGGCTCCCTTCGAAGCAAGCCAATTGGATCTTTACGGTCCTATTGGCACCTCCTATGGTCCGGGGATGCTGGAGCTCGCGTTCACACCGGACCGCGAACGGACGGAGCCCGTGTATCGGCAGCTGCGCGACTACCTCCGTGATCTCATCGCGGCCGAGCGCTTGCCGCGTGGAACGAAGCTCCCCGCGACGCGCGAGCTCGCGACGTCCCTCGGGCTCTCCCGCAACACCGTGGCGCAGGCCTACGAGGAGCTCGTCGCCGACGGACTCGCCGCCGCGCACGTCGGCCAGGGGACCTTCGTCGCCGCGCCGCTCCGAGCGGGTGAGGCGCGCGACCGGCGCACGCCCACGCATGCGGCGGCCGCCGACGACGCGCCGCGCGCCTTCGTCTGGTCCGGGCTTTTCGCGCTCCGCGCCCGCTCGTTGACGCTCCCCGCGGGGCTCACGGCGCGACGCGGCGCACGCGTGCGTTTCGACTTCCGGGGCGGCCAGATCGCGCTCGACGCGCTCCCGAACGCGGAGCTCCGGCGCGCCTTCGCGCACGTGCTCGCGACCGAGCTGCGCGACGTCGCCGCCCGACAGACCCCCTACGGCCTCTCGACGCTCCGACGCGAGGTCGCGCGCTATCTCGTCACGCGCGGGATCGCGTGCGGCCCGGAGGACGTCGCGGTGGTGAACGGCGCGCAGCAAGCGATCGATCTCGCGACCCGCGTGCTCGTCGATCCCGGCGACAGCGTCGTCCTCGAACAGCCCGGATACTTCGGCGCACGCGTCGCCTTCACGGCCGCGCAAGCCAACGTGATCGCCGTCGACGTCGACGAGCGCGGCCTCGATACCGATGCGCTCGCGCGCGTCCTGCGCGCACGGCGCGTGAAGTTGATCTACACGACCCCCGCGGCGCAGAGCCCGACCGGGGTGGTCATGAGCGACGAGCGCCGTCGAGCCCTCCTGGCGCTCGCCGACGAGCATCAGGCGCCGATCCTCGAGGACGACTACGACAGCGAGCTCCGGTACGAGGGCCCTCCCATCGCCGCGCTCAAGACCCTCGATAGCGCCGGCCAGGTGATCTACGTCGGCACGTTCTCGAAGGTGCTCTTTCCCGGATTGCGCGTCGGTTACGTGGTCGCCGCGCGGCCGCTGCTCGAAAAGATGATGCTCGCGCGCTGGAACGCCGACGTGACGAGCAACACGATCGGGCAAGCGGCGCTCGCCCACATGCTCGCGACCGGCGGCCTGACGCGACATCTCAAACGGGTGCGCGCCACGTATGCCGCGCGCCTCGACGCCATGCTCCAAGCGCTCGCGGCCGCCATGCCGGCGGGCGCGAGCTGGACGACGCCACGCGGCGGCCACTCGGTGTGGGTGACGTTGCCCGCGAACACCGATGGCGACGCGCTGAGGCAGGCGGCCCTGGACGCCGGCCTCCACTACACGCCGGGTGACGTCTTCTGCGGCGACGGCCGGGGCGAAAGGCATCTGGCTCTCTCGTTCGCCAATCACACTCCCGCCGAGATCGCGGCGGGCATCGACCTGCTCGGCACGCTGCTTCGAAAGCAGTCGGCGAGCGGACGGAGGAGCGCACGCGCATGACGACTCGATTCACCGCCAACGACACGTGGACGTGGATCTTTTTCCTGAGCGGTCTCGGCAATCTCGCCAACGGGCTCTGGATGCTCGCCGACCCCGCGCACTGGTACGCGACCCTGCCCGCGGGCGTCCCGGACTTCGGACCCCTGAACGAGCACTTCGTCCGCGACATCGGAGCGACGTTCACGATGCTCGGCCTGGGCCTCGTGTGGGCGACGTTCCAGACGGGAGCCCGCGTGCCGGTGCTCGTCCTGGTCACGCTCTTCAACGCGCTCCACGCGCTCGTTCACGTCTGGGACACCGGCCGCGGGCTCGTCGGACCCGAGCACTGGAGCATCGATTTCCCCGCCGTCTACCTGCCGACGATCGTGCTCGTCGTCCTGACAGCGATGCTCGTCCGCCGGAGGGACGTCCCAGCATGACCTGGCAGGCCATCGTGCGCCTCGCAGCGGGCATCGCGATTGGCATCGGGCTCGCGGCCCTGCCTTTCCTCCAATACGGCGCGCGCACGCACACGCATCGTTCTTCGCAGCACGCCGCGCATTCTCACGCGCACTGAGCAGCACGAAAGGAGCTCACCAATGCGTCTCGCACCCATCGATCGCCCGACGGACCTCTTCGGCAAGATCGCCTACTGGATGACCAAGCGTCGCCTCGGCAAGGTCATCACGCCGATGAAGGTCATCTACGCGCGCCTTCCCGGGCTTTTCCGGCTCGCGTACCAGCAAGTACAGATCGTCGAGAAGCAGATCAGCCTGCCGCCGGCGATCAACATCCTCGTCCGCACGTGGCCGGCGATGATCAACGAGTGCACCTTCTGCGTCGACATCGCCAAGGCGGCGGCGCTCTACCAGCACGTGGCGCTCGACAAGATCGACGCGCTGCCGAGCTGGCGTACGAGCCCGCTCTTCGACGACCGGGAGCGTGCGGCCCTCGCCTACGTCGAGGAGGCCACGCGCCACAAGCACGTGAGCGACGCGACCTTCGCCGAGCTCCAGCGCCACTTCAACGAGCGCGAGGTCGTCGAGATCACGTGGCTCAACGCGCTCGAGAACTACTACAACCTCCTGAACCTACCGCTGGGCATCGAAGCCGACGGGCTCTGCGCGATCGCGCAGCGCCGCGCGGCCTGAAACGACACGGGGCGGCGGACCGAAGGCCCGCCGCCCCGAATGCGATCGTGTCCGCGCGTCACGGCGCGGGACAGGGATAGACTTCCTCGTTCTGCGCATCGAGCTCCGCGAGCACCCCGACACCGATGCCGAGCGCGTTGGACGCGAACATGGGGTCGGCGAGGCAAGGCGGACAAATGCCGGCCGCGATGAGCTTCTGGACCTTCGCGTCGTACTTCGCACGCGCGCCCTTGGTCGGCGTCTCTTCACAGGCGTCGGTGTCGAACGGCTTGTTCGCGAAGATGGCCTGCGCGGCCTTCCCGTGACACTTGTAGACACCCGACACCAGCTTCGAGAACAGCTTCGCCACCGCGACGGAGCACTTGTAGTGCTCGGGCGTCGACGGAATGAAGCCCGCCTCGTCCTGATCGCCACCCGGGTCCGCGATCGTCGAGCCGGACGTGGAGTCGCAGAAGAAGGCGCCGTTCACCGAGTCGAGCGAATTCTGGAGGCTGGTGTCGCCGAGGAACGTGTCGCGGCGCGCCTCCGCGACCGGGACGATGCCGACCGGGCAAATCGCGTTCGCCTTCACCAGCAAAGCGTCGAACTTCGCCTTCGCAGAGGCCGTCGGATTCCCGATCGTGCAGTTCTCCTCCGCATTGTCGAACCCGGGCGTCGAGTGCCCCGTTTTGAAGGCCTGCGCCGCCTGGATCAGATGACATTTGACGACGGTCGCGACGAGCTTGCTGAATCCGGACGTCAGGATTTTTCCGCACGTCAGTCCGGCTTTACCGCTCGGGACGCAGCCGGTTTCGCTTTGGCCGAATGGATCACCGGGAGCGGCGGAGACGGAGCTCGCCGCGAGACACACCGAAAGCGCCACGGCACCGAGAATGCGCTTCATGACTTCCTCCTCGAGACTGGGGTGGGGGGAGCGATTGATGTGCCACGTTCCGGCTCGCGCGGCCACCCCCGGAGACGTGAATCTGCACGCGTCTTCTATAGGCTCATCCGCGCCACGCGCGGGACACCGCGTCAGCGACCGCGATGCCGTCGAGGGCGGCGCTCACGATGCCGCCCGCGTAGCCGGCGCCTTCGCCGCACGGATGCACGTTCGGCCGCGCCGGCGCCGCGAGCGTTTCCGCGTCGCGGACGATGCGGACCGGGCTCGACGACCGCGTCTCGACGCCGACCAACAGCGCGTCGCGTGTGTCGAAACCCCGAAGTTGCTTGGCGAAACGGCGGAGACCAGCGCGAAGGCGGTCCGTGACGAACGCCGGCAGGAGCTCGTCGAGGCGCGCCGGCCGCGTTCCCGGCCGGTACGAGCACGCGGGGAGATCCACACTGTCCCTGGCCGCGACGAAGTCGACGAGCCGTTGCGCCGGGGCGACCTGGGCGCCGCCGCCCGCGGCGTACGCGCGTCGCTCGAGCATCGCCTGGAGCTCCGTCCCGCCGCGCGGCCCCGCGAAACCGAGCGCCTCGACGTCGCGCGCCTCGAGCCCGACGACGATGCCGCTGTTCGCGTACGGCGAGTCGCGCCGTGCGAGCGACATGCCGTTCACGACGACGGCGTCGGGCTCGGTCGTCGCCGGCACGATCCAGCCGCCGGGACACATGCAGAACGAGAACACCCCGCGGTCCTCGACGGTCGCCGCGAGACGATACGCCGCCGCCGGCAACGGGTAGCGCTCGGCGTCGGCGCCGGACTGCGCACGGTCGACCAGCGGTTGCGGGTGCTCGACGCGCAGTCCGAGCGCGAATGCCTTGGCTTCGAGAACGAGTCCCGTCGCCGCGGCGAGATCGAGGACGTCGCGGGCGCTGTGGCCGCTCGCGAGGACGACGGCCGACGCCGCAAATTCCTGCCCGTCGGCGCAGCGCACGACCTCGACGCGATTCCCCGCGAGCCCGAGCGACGTCACGCGGGCGCCGAACACGACCTCGACCCCGGCGCGCGCCAGCGTGTCCCGGATCGCGGTCACGATCTTCGGAAGACGGTTCGACCCGACGTGCGGCCGCGCATCGACGCGAATCGCCGCGTCCGCGCCGTGCGCGACGAGACAATCCAGCACCGCGGCGACCGAGCCGCGCTTCTGCGAGCGCGTGTAGAGCTTGCCGTCGCTGTACGTGCCGGCGCCGCCTTCGCCGAAGCAGTAGTTCGACTCGGGATCGACCCGGCCTTCGCGATTCAGCAACGCGAGATCGCGGCGACGCGCCTGGACCGCCTTCCCCCGCTCGAGCACGACGGCCGGCACGCCGTGCTCTGCGAGCCGGAGCGCGGCAAAGAGTCCGGCGGGTCCCGCGCCAATGATCACGACCGGACGGCCCGCGCGCGCAGTCGGGAACGACGGCAGCGCGGGCGTCGCCTCGGGGTCCGCCTCCTCGTCGTGCCGCCACACGCGGACACGCAACTGGAAGCGGACACCGCGCCGCGCGTCGAGCGCGCGCCGCAGGACGCGCACCTCGCCGACGTCGCCGGGACTTTGCCCCAGAGCGCGCGCCGCGGCCGTGCGGAGCGCATCGGCATCGAGCGCGACGTCGGGCCGGA
>DAIQBH010000112.1:0-18812 GCA_036781285.1 Thermodesulfobacteriota bacterium
ATGTTCGGCGTGACCCAGACCGAGGACACGAGCGTGTCGAGGGCGGGCCACGTGCGGATGTTGGCGTGCTCGAAGATTCCGTTCACCGCGGAGGCCACCCGGAAGATCACGATCGCCGCCGCCGGCGCGCCGACGGCCCATGCCGCCAGGAACAACCACGAGTGGCGCCAGACGATCTCGACCGGGTGCGTGCGATAGCTCGTCGTCACGTCGACGAACGCGTCGCTGTGATGCACGCGGTGATAGCGCCAGAGCGCGGGCCAGGCGTGCATCGTCCGGTGCGCGACGTAACCGTACGCGAAGTCCAGCACGACGACGCCGAGGAAGATCTGGACGCCGGCCGGGAGGCCGCTCGTTCCGAGCAGGCCCGGCGATCGCCACGGCCAGGCCGCGGCCGCGACGGCCGCGGCGGACGTGAAGCCGAAGGTGGAGAGGAAGACCTGCACCGTCATCGCGAGGTTCGCCCTGCGCCGGCCCGGGAGCGACGGCGGGCGGGGGACGAGCGGAATGACGGCTTCGAGCAGGGCGACCACGGCCATGACGGCCACGATCAGGACGACGCTGGTTCCATAGTCTTGGGCGTTCATGCCCGATGAACGCGTGGCGGCGCGCGTTCGTTACAGGGGAGGTGTCGTCGGTCCCGCCCCGCGGGATGCGCGCGGCGACGACACGCCGGGTGCGGCTACGCCTCGGCGCGCGCCCAGGCCTGGAGGTCGCGGATGCGCGTGTACCCGCCGCTTCCTTCGACGACGCCCTCCGTCCGGGCGTCATGGATGCAGCTGACGGGGCAGAGCGGGACGCAGAAGCCGCAGTCGATGCAGTCGTCGCTCCGGATCACGAAGCGCCCGAGGAAGTCGCCGTCGACGGCGTGGATCGCGTCGACCTTGCCGGGGCAGGCGTGCTCGCACGCTCCGCAGCCGATGCACGTTTGGTCGATGTAGAAGTGTCCGGGTTGGCGGGCCATGCGCGTCGCTCCGTCGTGCGTCAGTCCGGGAAGACCGTCGCGAACGCGGCCGAGGCGTTCACGAACTCCTGGAGGCTCTGGTTGTAGCGAAAGAAGAGGTCGCGACGGAGCGGGTCGTCGGAGACGACGCGCATCGGCGTGCCGAGGTGGCTCAGGCGATTGAGGGTCTGGTCGAGGGCCGGCCGTCCGCCGCCTTTGGCGATGCTCTCGATCATCGCGCGCCAGACGGGGAGGGGCGCGGTGATCGTGAAGTCGGCCCGCGCGGGCTCGCGTGGCTCGGCGGCGCGAACGTCGATCGCCTCGAATTCCTCGAACGTCACCTGGATGCGCACGTCGCTCGCGCCCGGACGTTCGAGGTCCTGGACGGCGAACTCCGCGACGCAGTCGACGTACCCGAGCTGCTCCTGGCGGGCGCGAGTCCCGTTCATGGCATCGGCGAGGCGCTGGAACCAGGCGACGGACGGAAAGGCAACCGGCGGGTTCGCGCCGTCGGCAACCGCGGCCGCCGATGCTGGTGCGGCCGCGCCGGTCATGCGCTCCACGGCCCTTCGATCGGGATCGTGCACCGTTCGCGCCGCGAGAATCCCGCGCGCTCGCAGCGCTGGAGATACTCGTCGATGAAGAGACGCCAGAGCTTCTGCATGCCCTCCATCCCGTGGTCGATCTTGTCGAGGCCGCCGCCGAGCAGCACCGCGACGGGCTCGACCAGCGCGGGCTCGGTGAAGGCGGAGAGGATGACCTGCTCCCCGACGTCCGCGAAGAGGTGCATCTGCTCGAGGCCGCGCGCGCGATCCGGATGGTGGTCGAGCCACCACTTGAACTCCATGACGCCGTACGAAACGTGGCGCGCCTCGTCCTGAAGGCAGCGGCGGAAGATCTCCTTGTCGACGTGGGTCTTCGCGATCATCTCCCCCGAGCGGAAGATCGACAGCACGAGCCCTTCGCCGAGAAGGTTCAGGAGGAACGTGCCCATCGTGTGCGTCGGCGCGTCGAGGATCGCCTTCAGTGCCCACTCGAAGCCGGGCGCCGCGTGCAGGAGGCCGCCGCCCGCGATGGCGCGCTTGCGGAAGACCTCCTGGTGCCGCGCCTCGTCCATCATCTGGGTCGCGAGGAAGCTCTTCACCTCCAGGAAGTCCTGCGGGATGCGGTACATCCACTTGGCGGGGAAGTCGCCCGCCACGAACTCGACCTCGGTGAGGAAGGTGCAGAGCTGGCAGGTCGCTTTTTCGAGGTCGTCCGGCAGCGCCTCGAGCTCGCTCCACGGGATGTCGCGCGTCGCGTTCCACTGGCGCGCCTTGGCCTCCTCGTAGAGCGTGATGACGTTCTCCGCCCAGACCTCGTTCCGGTCGACGAGGGTGTAGTCGTCGAGGGTCGGCATGTCGTCGCGGTAGGGCTCGCGCACGGAGCCGCGGGCGGTGAAGTTCTGCCAGGTCGCGACCGCTGGGATCTCACCGTAGCCCTTCACGTTGTTGACGTCGGTGTAGGTGAGGCCGCGCGACGACGGCTTCGCGCGGCGGCCCCAGTTGGCCCGGTCGGTCTCGAGCCAGTGCAGGGAGTACTGGCCGCGCGCGAGCCGCTCGGCGTTCCGCTGCAGGATCTCGAGCCACTGGCGCTGCCGATCGGTGAAGGTGGCGCGGTACTGTTCGAGGGCGAGATCGTCGGCGGTCGGCGTGAGGGCCGGCGCGAGCATGGGCTGGCTCATGGGGGGAGTCTCCTTACTGTGTGAGTTCGCAGTAGCTCGTAATCCATATTGTGTATCTAGTCAATAAGGAATATTAGGGGCCCGTGCCGAAACCCCGCCCCGTACGGCGCCCGAGGCGCCCGGCGCCGCGCGAGCGTGCCGCCCGGCTCGATCCCGGAACGCGGCGCGCCCTCTTGCTGACGGCGGCCGTCCGCGTCTTCGCGTCGCGCGGCCTCCTCGCCGCCCGGCACGCCGAGATCGCCGCGGAAGCCGGGGTGTCGGTGTCCGCGGTCTTCTTCTACTTCCCGAACCGCGCCGCGCTCGTCGACGCCGTGGTCGGGGAGGTGGACGCGCTCTACGGGGCGCTCGTCGCCGACGCGCTCGTCGACGACGTTCCGGTGCCGGAGGCGCTGCTCCGGCTCGCGCGCAATTTCGCTTCGTCGGTCGATGCGCACCCCGACCACGCCCGGGTCTGGCTCGACTGGAGCACCGCGTTCGGCGACGAGAGCTGGGCGCGCTACCGGGCGTTCCAAGAACGGGTGGTGCGCCTGATGGCTGACGCCATCGCGCGTGGCCAGCGTGCGGGGACGGTCGCGCCCGACCTCGAGCCGGAGGGCGAGGCGATGCTCCTCATGGGCGCCGCCTACATCGTCGTGCAGATGAAGATCACCCGCCGACCCGCCGCCGACGTCGAACGGTTCCTGCGCACGCTCGTCCGCTCGACGGTGGGGCGCATGACCGCCGGCGAGGCGAGCAAACCCTGAGCGCCGGGACTACGCCGCGCGCTCGAGGACCGTGTCGATCATCGCCTGCACGATCGCGCCGACGTCGCCGTCCTTGGGGGTGAAGACGTGGCGGCAGCCGAGCTCGCGCAGCAGCGGCTGATCCGCCTCCGGGATGATGCCACCGATGACGATCGGGATGTCGCCGCCGCCGGACTCCCGGAGGCCGCGCTGCACCTCCCGCGCGATCCAGAGGTGCGAGCCCGAGAGGCTCGAGATGCCGATGATGTCGACGTCTTCCTGGACGGCGGTCGCGACGATCATCGCTGGCGTCTGCTTCAGGCCCGTGTAGACCACCTCCATGCCGGCCTCGCGGCAGGCGAAGGCGAGCAGCTTCACCGCGTTGACGTGGCCGTCGAGGCCCGACTTCGCGAGCAGCACGCGCATCCGCTTCGGCGCGCGCGGAATGCGAAGCGGCGGCGCGTCCTTGATCTCGGAGCCGAGGGGCGCCTGGTAGCGCTGGCCGAGCGCCTCCTCGAGCGCCTGGGTCCACTCGCCGGTCGTGCCGCCGGCTTGCGCGAGCTGGATCGAAGGCGGGACGAGGTTCTCGCCCGCGACGGCCGCGTTCTTGAGGCCGGCGAGCGCGCACGCGACCGCGCCGTTGTCGCGCGTCTCCTTCCACCGCTTCACGTCGGCGATCCGCTGGGCGATCGTCTCGGGCGTGACGGCGTCTTCCGCGCGGACGCTGGCCCCGCCGCGGAGCGCGCCCACCTCGCCGAGGAACGCGTTCACGCCCACGACGAGCTTCTCCTTGCTCTCGATCTGCTGCCGCCACTTCACGAGCGACGACGTGAGCCGGAGCGCGATCCAGGGGATCGCGCCGGCGTAGCCGACCTTCTCCATCTCGGCGATGACGGCGCGCGCCTCGTCCTTGATCTCCTCGGTCGCCTTCTCGATCACCTTCGAGCCTTCGAAGATGTCGGGGTAATCGGCGATGCCGGTTTCGTGCATCAGCACCTGCTGCGTGCGGAGCGCCAGGATCTGCTCGCTCGGATCGGGGAGGCCGAGCGCCTCGCGGAACCCGGGAAGCTGGAGCGCGCCGACCCGCGCCGACGCCGAGAGCGTGACCGGCAGCGACTGGTAGGCGATGCGGATGATGTTCACCTCGGGCTGCTGCTCGGTGAGCGTCAGCGAGCGCACCTGGCACCCGGCGCGCCACTTGGTGTCGACGCCGTAGCGCTCCTTGCAGATCTCCGTCCAGAGCTGGCTGTACGCCCGGACCTTGGCGATCTCGGGGACGAGCTCGATGCCGGAGTTGATGAAGAAGCTGATGCGGTCGACGATGCTCGCGAAGACGTCGCCGGGGAGGTCAGGCCGGATCGCCTCGAGGATCAGAATCGCGTTGCCGATCGCGTAGCCGACTTCCTCCGCCGGCGAGGCGCCCGATTCCATGTAGTGGTACCCGCAGCTGTTCATCGGGTTCCACGACGGCGACTCGATCGCCGCGAACTTGATGAGGTCGGTCGAAAGGCGGAGCGAGTGGGTCGGATCGAACACCGACGTGCCGCGCGCCACGAACTCCTTCAGCAGATCGTTCTGGGTCGTGCCGCGGAGCTGCTTCCGCGGGACGCCGCGCCGGTCGGCGACGGCGACGTAGAGCGCGTACAACCAGACGGCCGTCGCGTTGATCGTCATCGAGGTGTTGATGGTGCCGAGGTCGATCTCCTTGAAGAGCGTCTCCATGTCGCCGACGTGGGAGATCGAGACGCCGGTGCCGCCGATCTCGCCCTGCGCCATCGGGTGGTCGGCGTCGTAGCCATTCTGCGTCGGCAGATCGAAAGCGACCGAGAGGCCGCGCTGGCCCTGGGCCAGGTTCTCGCGATAGCGCCGGTTCGATTGCTCGGCGTCGCCGAAGCCGGCGTACGTACGAATGATCCAGGGGGTGCGCGTCTCGGACTTGGGCATGGGGACGACCTCCGCGGGGCGGGATTCTGGCCCGCCGCCTGGGGAGGTGCAACCGCACCGTCGTCGCGACGCTCAGGACGCGCGCAACAGCGCGGTCTCGTCCGGGGCTCCCCGCATTCGGCGCAACTTCGCGATGAGGGTCGTACGGCCGACGCCGAGGAGGCGCGCCGCCGCTTGCTTGTTGCCCCGCGTGCGCCGGAGTGCCTGGCCGATGAGGGCGTGCTCGAACCCCACGACCGCCGCGTTCAAGTCGAGGCCGGCTTCCGGCAACACCGGCCGCGGGATCCGCCCCGGCGAGATGAGCACGCGAAGCTCTGCCGGCAGGTCGTCCGCGCGGATCATGGGTCCCTCGGCGAGCACCGACAAGCGCTCGACCAGATTCGCGAGCTCGCGGACGTTGCCGGGCCATTCGTACTCCATCAAAGCGACCATCGCGTCGGAGGCGAAGCGCCGCGGCCCATCGGGGCGCCGGCGCGCGCATTCGGCGAGGAAGTGGTTGACGAGGCGAGGGATGTCCGACCGGCGCTCGCGGAGCGGCGGCAACGTCACCGGCACGACGTGCAAGCGGTAGTAGAGATCCTCGCGAAACGCGCCGCGCGCGACGGCGGCCGCGAGGTCGCCGTGGGTGGCGGCGACGACCCGAACGTCGACCTGGCGCGCGTGGTCGGCGCCGACGGGTCGTACCTCCCGATCCTGCAAGACGCGCAGGAGCTTCACCTGAAGCGGCAGCGCCATCTCGGCGATCTCGTCGAGCAGCACGGTCCCGCCGTCGGCGAGTTGCAGGAGGCCGGGGCGTGCCGCCGTCGCGCCGGTGAAGGCCCCGCGCTCGTGACCGAACAGCTCGGACTCGAGGAGAGGGCCGGGTATGGCGCCGCAGTGGATCGACACGAACGGCTTCATCGCGCGGGCCGAGAGTGCGTGGAGCGCGCGCGCCGCGAGCTCCTTGCCCGTGCCGCTCTCCCCGGCGAGGAGCACCGTGCAGTCGCTCGTCGCGAGGCGGGCGAGGGTGGCATGGACGGCTTCCATCGCCGGATCGTCGCCGAGCAGGAAGGGGAAGCCGCTCACCGGCCCGTGGTCCGTCTTGCGGTCGAATGGTCCCATGACGGTCAGTCGCGGGACTGTGAGACCAGCACCTGGAGCTCGGACGCGACCCGAGAGAGCTCGACCGCAGCCTTCTGTGCGTCGCCCGCGCCCTGCGACGTGCTCTGGGCGGCTTCGGCGACGCCGCTGATGTTCTGCGCGATCTCCGAGCTCCCCCGCGCCGCCTCGCCGACGTTGCGGGCGACTTCCTTGGTCGACGCCGCTTGCTCCTCGACGGCCCCGGCGATGGTGCTCGCGATGTCGTTGATCTGCGTGATGATGGCCCCGATCTCCCCGATCGCGCCGACGGCGCCGCCGACGTCGGTCTGGATCGCCTCGATCTTCTGGCTGATCTCCTCGGTCGCCTTCGCGGTTTCCTTGGCGAGCTCCTTGACCTCGTTGGCGACCACCGCGAAGCCTTTCCCGGCCTCGCCGGCGCGTGCCGCCTCGATGGTGGCGTTCAGGGCGAGCAGGTTCGTTTGCTGGGCGATCGACGTGATCACCTTGATGACCTTGCCGATCTCGGTGCTGCTATCCCCGAGGCGCGACACGGTGGCGTTCGTGGTCTCGGCCGCCTCGACCGCGCGGGTGGCGACCCGAGCCGCCTCGGCCGCGTTCTTCGCGATCTCGGTGATGCTCGCGGTCATCTCGTCCGTCGCCGTCGCGACGGTCTGGACGCTCTGGCTCACCTGCTCGGCTGCGCTCGACACGACGTTCATCTGCGCCAGCGTCTCCTCGGCGTTGCCGCTGATCTGCTGACTCACCGCGGTCAGTTCCTCGGCCGAGCTCGCCAGCGTCTCCGCCGTCTGGGCGACGGCTTGGCTCGTGGCGAGCTTCTGCTGCATGGCGGCGGTGATGTCGGTCGCGTACTTCGCCACCTTCACGGGCTTCCCGTCCGCATCGAGGACCGGGTTGTAGGCGGCCTGAATCCACACCTCTTTGCCGCCCTTGCCGAAGCGCTTGTAGTTGGCCGACTGGAAATCGCCGCGATTCAGGGACGCCCAGAACTCGCGGTAGTCGGCGCTCTGGCGGTACGTCTCGTCGACGAACATGCTGTGGTGCTTCCCGCGGATCTCGTCGAGCGTGTAGCCCATCGTGGCGAGGAAGTTCGCGTTCGCCGTGAGGATCGTGCCGTCCATCGCGAACTCGATCACTGCTTGGGTGCGTCCGATCGCCTCGAGCTGTGCGGTGCAATCGGCCGCGCGCGCTTCCAGGGCGAGCTTCTCGGTGACGACGTCCCACGTCAGCATCGCTCCGACGTACCGGCCGGCATCGTCGTGGATGGCCGAAACCAGGAGGTCGAGCTTCTCGGGGCCGACGGCGATGACCGCTCGGTGCGGCAGCGACCGCGGGTCGGCCAGCAGTCGGCGCTGCATTTCCGGCTGCGCGTGGAAGATGTCGATGCATTGCCCGAGGACGTCCTCCGCCTTGCAAGGAAGATACTTGGCGATGCGCCTCAGCGTCTCGACGGAGCGGGGGTTCAGATATCGGATGCGGAGATCACGGTCGGCGAAGATCACGTTGATGGGCGCGTTCTCCAACATCGCCCGTGCGTAGCCGGTGTAATCTTCCTGTGGCGAAGACGCCGCCGCCATGGCGGCCTCGCGTCGCAGACGTCCGTTGCTCATGTCGAAGGTCCTTTCTGCGGCATCGTGCCGCGGGCACTTACTGTGCAGGCTCGTCGCCGGCGCGCAGCCCGAGCCGCGCGGCCGACGAGACGAAGAAGGATTGCGAGCGCTCGGTGAGCTCACAGGTGCTGGCATCGAGCGCCGATCGCGCGTGCTCGGCGAGCGCCTTGATCTTGGCGTGAAGCTCGACGCGGGCCGGCGCCCAGAGCGCCGCCAGCGCCGCCGCATCCACGGACGTCGTCGCAATCGCCGCGATGCGCGCGTCCGCCGCCTCGA
Source organism: Thermodesulfobacteriota bacterium (assembly GCA_036781285.1). GTDB lineage: Bacteria > Desulfobacterota > Binatia > UTPRO1 > UTPRO1 > UTPRO1. The sequence continues at coordinate 8,317 of DAIQBH010000112.1, forward strand.
CGCTGCGCGCGAGCGCGGCGAGCCGCCGCGTGAGCAGATCGGCGCTCGTCCGTAGGCGGGCGCAGTGGTCGGTATACGTGTCCATGCCGGTCGCTTCAGCAGGAGCCATGCCGGCTGGCGTCGGGTGTCGCGGCTCACGGCAGCGCGGTGCGCGCAGGTGAGATGCGGCGCCGAGTTGCGAGAACGGCCTACGCCCTTCGCCGGAGGCCGGAGGCGGACGCGGCTACAGCATCGGATCGAAGCGCGGGCGTCGCGTGCTGTGCGTTTGCGTGCGGCGTTCGTTCGAAACTGGAAGTCGCGAGTCGAGACTACGCGATTCGGCGGAAGTCGTATGACGGATGCTCGCTCGGTGACTTGCGGAGACTGGCTGACGCATTGACATGTGGAGCGCCTATCGCTACTGCGCTCTCGCGCAATAACCAGTGAACGTCTGGGCGTCCGGGGTTGAGCCATCATTCCTACGAGTACTGATCCAGTAGGACCGATCGTCGTGTGTGGTGGCCCCGTGCTCGCCCGCGAGGGTATCGCACTCGTCTTCGATCGTGTGTGCTCCGGGATCGCGGTCGGCGCGCAGGCGCCGACGGCGCTGGAGGCGATCGCGATGGTGGATGCCGCGTGTCCCCCGTTCGTCGGCTTGCTGCTCGTGAACCTCGATTTCGATCTCAGCGACATCCGCAACCTCACGGGGGACGCGCGCTGTGCCGGCGTGGTGGTTGCGGCGCCGTTTCAGAGCAAGGACCAGGTGATGGGCGCGCTCGCCGCCGGGGCCCAGAGCTGCGTGTCGTATGAAGCGGGCGTCGCGCGACTGGTGGAAGCGCTGAAGCGCGCCCGCGACGGGACCGGATACCTCTGCCCGATCGTCAGCGGACTGATGACACGCGAGCTCGCGGCACGTGACGAGACGCTCGCGCGCGCGCTGACGAGCCGCGAACGCGACGTGCTCGCGCTCATCGTGCAGGGTTTGACCGACCGGCAGACGGCCGCGGACCTCGGACTCAGCGTGCGGACCGTCCACACGCATCGCCAGAACATCATGGCGAAGCTCGGAGTCCGGACGGCAACCGCGCTCGTCCGTCGCGCGTTTCAGCTCAAGCTCGTACCGGACTGACCCGACGGGCGGAGCTCCGCGGCGTCACGCGGCACCCATGGAATGGTGACGGCGAAGGTGCTGCCGGAGCCGGGGGTCGAGGCGACGTCGATCGTGCCGCCCATGCGGTCGGCGAGGCTCCTCGCGAGCGCGAGACCGAGGCCGAGGCCGCCGTGACGGCGTGTCGCCGAGTCGTCGCCCATGGTCAGCCGGTCGAACACGAACGGAAGGCGCGCGCTGGGTATACCGACGCCGGTGTCGTGCACCGCGAACCGCAGGGCCGGTGTGCGACTCGCATCGTGCCCGGCGGTCACGGTGAGTGTCACCGTGCCCTCGCTCGTGAATTTGACGGCGTTGTCGAGGAACGTCCGAAGCACCTGACCGAGTCGTGTGGCATCGTGCCGCCAACGTGCCGGAAGTCCCGCAGCCACGGCTACGCCAACCGTCAAGCCTTTGGCCGTCGCGCGCGACCGGATCGCCGCCACGGCGTCCTCGGCGAAGGGAATGACGTCGAAGTCGGCTGGGACGATCGTCACGCCGGCCTCGACCTCGGTATAGGCGAGCACGTCGTCGACGAGACCCAAGAGCTGCTCGCTGCCGCGGAGGGCGAGGGTGACCATCTCTTGTTGCTCTTCGTCGAGCGGCGTGTCCGTCAGGAGCGTGAGGCCGCCGAGGATCGCGTTCATCGGCGTACGCAGCTCGTGGCTGACGACGGCGAGAAAGCTGTCCCGCGCCCGTCCGGACGCCTCGGCATGGTGGCGCGCGTCGTCGAGCTCGGCCGTCCGGGAGTCCACCTGGGCCATGAGAGCGACGTTCAAGCGGGCGAGTGCCTCGCGCGCGGCCCGCTGATCGCGCACGTCGCGCACGATGCCGGTGTACGTCGGGCGCGCGCCGACCCAGGTTCGGGTGATGGCGATCTCCACGAGGATCAGGGTTCCATCCCGATGGCGGGCCCTGATGTCGCGGTGTCGGCCGAGGACGGCATGGTCGCCACCCGAGCGGAGCGCTCGGAGGTGTGCTGCATGGCTCATCGCGGCGTGCGGCGGCAGCAGGAGGTCGAGGCTGCTCCCGACGAGGACGGTGCGGGGGTACCCGAACAAGCGCTCGGTCGCGGCATTCGCGAACAAGATCGTTCCATTCTCGTCGATCGTGAGGATCGCGTCGACGGCGCTCTCGATGATCGAGTGGAACTGGCCGAGTGTCGCATCGAGGCCGGCGGACGCCATCACGCCGACCTCCGGAGCAGACATCATGCCGGCCGCGCCATCGTCCGTCGGTGGTCCGGCGAGCGCGACGAGCGGTTCCCTAAATCGGTGCTACGCCTACGGGGACGGCCGTTGCATCGGATGATTGGCCGAGGGTGCTGTCCGGCGTCGGCCCGAGGGCAAACGGACGAGGTGCACGGTCCGGTTTGCGCCGGAAGCGTTGCATCTTCACCTCCCGCGTGTCGCCGCCGCGTCGCGCGCGCGGTGGCGATACGGTGCTACCGCGTGAGCCTGCGCAGGAGACGCTCGGCGCGCCGCACGCGCATCTCGTCGCCCGCCCGATTCGCCTGCTCGCGCGCAGTCTCGGTATAGGCGAGCGCCGCAGGGCGATCGGCGCGGGCGACGCCGGCGAGCGCCAGCGCCGCATCCGACGCGAGCGCGGCGGCGGGCCGACGGTGGAGACCGCGGACTGCGGCGAGGCGCTCGCACAGCTGGAAGTAGGCATGCCGTGCTGCATCCCGGCGCCCGCGGGCCTGCGCTCTGCGCGCAGCGCGGAGCTCGGCACGCGCGGTCGCGAGGGCGGACGCATCGAACGGCGCCGTCACGCTGTTCACCATGGCCGCGCCACTGGACGTGGGCGAGCTCGTCGCGTCCACCACGGCGTTCTTCGCCGCCGCGTATGTCGCGAGCGTGTCACGATAGGCGACGTCGATCGCGTCACTCGGCGGCGCGCCAGCGCTCGCCATCACCTGCGCGCGCTCGACGATCCGCAACGGATCGGCGACGTCGTGGATCCGAGCCACGCTCGCGCTCGCGGCGCCCACGTTGCCGGCCACGAACACCGACGCGCCGGCGGTCAGGAGCGGGCGCGCGCCTTCGTAGAAGTTGCCCACCACGTTGCCGGCGGCGCCGCCGCGGAGCTGGGTGCCGCTCTCGACGTATCCGCGGACGACGTTGCCCCGCACGTCGGCGAGCGTCTCGGTGCCGTCGATCGAGGGATTCCGCCGGAGATTCTTGTCCCACACGTTGCCGTGGATGCTGATGCGCTCGACCCCGTACTTCACGAGCGCGGCGCCGCCGCACCAGTCCTTGGTCGCGCACGGGCCGCCGTTCGCGGCGAGGTAGTTCCAGGAGAGCGTCACGTCGCGGACGCGGGCACCCGTGCTCCCGGTCACGTCGATCCCGCCGTCGGCGCTGTTCGTGACCGAGCAGTGGTCGACGACGACGCGCGCGACGTCGATGCCATCCTTCGCCGTGATGTGAATGCCATCGTTCACCGCGTTCCGGACGCGGAGCCCGCGCACGATCACGTTGCCGCGCTCGATCTCGAGGACGCCGCCGCCGGCCGGCGCTCGCTCGCCCCAGAGCGTGATGCCGGGCGCGGGTGCGGTGAGGCCGTCGAGCGTGACGTTCGCGGGAACGCGCAGGCTGTCGCGCAGGACGACGTCGCCGCCGACCGCGAAGACGATGCGTCCGCCGCCGATGCGTCCGGCCGTGTCGAGCGCGCTCCGGATGCTGCCGATGCCGCTGTCGGCCGTGCTCGTCACGACGAGCACCGGGCGACCTTCGCCGCCGGTCGCCGCGGCGCCAAACCCCGTGTAGCTGCCGGCGAGCGCGCGCTGGCTCGCGTCGGCGTCGGGATGCCACGCGTCGACGACGTGTCCGGGCTCGTCCGGCATCGCGTACGCGAGAAACGGCGGCGTGACATACGCGGCGGCGATCGCCAGTAGCGCTGTGGCAAGCGATCCCATCGGCGAGGGCAGGCAGCAACGCAGGTGCCAGGGGGCTGCGCCACGGCCGCCGCGAAATCCTTGGATGCGCGTCGGGTACCGCCGTCGCGACAGGTGCCGTCGCCGCGATCGCGCCGCCCACGCGCCACGCGAGATCGCATGGCCGCGCCGGCGATCCCTTTTCTGTCCCCCCGACAGGCGAGACGCGCGAGCGTGCGCGCACGCAAGTTTTTCTCAAGTGAAGCCCGTCGGCCGACGATGCTCGAGACGAGGGGAGCAGCATCATGAATGACGAAGCAACGCGCGCCGTCGCGCCGATCGATCCGAAGCAGGTGCGGCCGGTGAGCGCCACCGTCCCGCAGCCGCAGCGCGAACACGCGGAGACACCGGAGCACCACGCGAAGCCCCCGCAGCCGCCGGAAGCCGACGGTCCGCCGCCCGCCGCGGCCAGCGCCCCCGGACACCGCACGACGGACCTCGCGTATCAGGTCGACGCGGAGTCGAAGCGCATCTCGGTCCAGGTCGTCGATCGCGAGACGGGTTCCGTGGTGCGATCGTTTCCGCTGTTCGTGCCGGGACAGGGCGAGATCATCGACGGCAAGGGGGCAGCCGAAGGCGGCGAGCCGGATGCCCCGCGCGGCGCGATCGTCGACGCGAAGGTCTGACGGCCGATCCGGAACGCGGCCCCGTTCCCGCCGTCAGGCGGAGCGGAACGCGTCCCAGTCGGTCATGCGGCGCTGGCGGCTCGCGCGAAAGTTCGTGATCTCGAGCCGGACGCCGTCGGGAGCGGTGAAGAAGGTCGCGTAGTAGTCGCGATCGTACTCGGGGTAGTAGCGCGGCGCCGTCGCGTCGACGCCTGCCGTTTGGAGCCCGCGCGCCGCTTCGTCGACCGCGGCCTCGTTCGCGACCCGAAAGCAGAAGTGATGGAGGCCGGGCGCGTAGGGATCGTGGGCCGCCGCCGTGCGGGCCGGGCGGATCGAGAAGCCGAAGTGGCGGTTGAAGTAATGACGATGCGGATCGCCGCCGATCGGCGCGCTCGCTTTCCGGTATCCGAGCACGCCGACGAGGACGCGATCGTAGAAGGCTTCGGCCGCGGCGAGGTCGCCCACCGTCACGTAGACGTGATCGATGCCGAGAACCTCGACTGCCATCGCGCGTGTCTCGTCAGACGACCGGCGCGGTCGCGGTCGGCGTGAGCGGCGGCGGAGGAGGCGGCGGCGTGTAGGTCGTGTGCGCCGCGGCCGGCGTCTCGGGCGTCATCTGCGAGACCGCGATCAAGAGGCCGCCGACCACGAGCTCGAAGAGGCCCGAGAGGAGGCCCCACGCTCCCGGCCACCCGTCGATGACCGCGCCCCAGCTGCGACCGAGGCAGGCCCCGATCCAGAGGAGGCCGATGAAGAGGATGCGGCCGCGATTGGTGGCGGGGTCGGTCGCCGCGAGCACCGTGTAGACGCCCATCACCGTGAAGATGCCGCCGTACGCCGCGCGCACCTCGCCGCGGACGAAGGCTTCGGTGAACTGCGGGTCGATCGCGAAGCCGAGCACGTGCTGCATGACGAGCTCGGGATACGCGAGCGCGAGCACGCCCATGATGGTGGTGAGCACACCGATGACGGTGGTCGTGAGGCGAGGGTTCATGCCAGCTCCTCTCGAGGTTGGGCAGCGGCCGCGGCGTCAGGCCGGGCCGGCAATCGTCGCGAACGAGTCCGCGTAGCGCCGCTCGACGAGCGCGCCGTCGAACTTCCCGGTCGCCGCGAGCGCCGCGTGCAGGCGCGGCAGGTAGTAGTGGGGCACGCCCGGGTAGAGGTGATGCTCGAGGTGATACCCGACGTGATGCGGATTCAGGAAGAACTGCGCGAGCGGGTTCCGCGAGACGACCGTCCGCGCGTTCCGCAGCGGATCGGTCTTGTCGGGCACGGCGGCGTGCTCGAGGACGCCGCGCGCCCGCAGGATCACCTGATAGACGACGAGCAGCGGCAACACCCAGAGACAGAGAAACGCGAGGCCGTAGCCCGCCCACACCAGACCGCCGACGATCGCCGCCGCGAGCGCGCGGGTCGCGATCGTCTGCGCGCTCCAGTAGCGGAAGAGGTTCCCCTGGCCGGGCGTGAAGCGCATGCGACCGGTCGTCTTGTCGACGGTGACGTAGCCGCGCATCACGAGCGCCGAGACGCCGAGCGCGTCGCGCACCAGCTTTCGGACGAAGCTCCGGCGTCCGCACGGGAAGGGCGCCGAGAGCGAGAGATCGGGGTCCTGGTCGGTGTGGAGGTAACGGTGATGCCGGAGATGGACCGTGCGATAGATGTAGAGATGGCTCGCGATGGGCTTCGCGCAGAGCCACTGGCCGACGAAATCGTTGAGCGCGCGGTTGTCGAGGAGCCGGTAGTGCGCAGCGTCGTGCATGAGCACCGCGAGCGCGTGCTGGCAGCGCCCGACGACGAGCGCGGCGACGATCCATACGGCCCAGTGCCCCGACCAGAGCGCCGCGGCGATCGCGGCCGCGATCAGCCCCCACGTCCCGGCGAGCGCCGCGAGCGCGCGGGTCGTTGAGAGCTGCTGCAACGGGCGCAGATCCGCGGGAGCGAGCCGGAGCGGCGCGGGCGCCGTCGGCGCCATCGACTTCTCGACGTCGAGGGCGGGGTCGCGCGCGGGCGTGACGGGCTCTGCGGTCCGGCTGATCATCCTCGGGCGACTCTAGATCAGGCGCCAAGGGAGCGGAAGCCGCGCAGTCGCCCCGGTGCCAGCCGTCGCGCCGTCAGCGCTTGCCGATGGCTTGCAGGATGATCGCGACGAACGGCGTCGCGACCAGGAGCGCGACCAGAAGGCGGATGATGAACGGGGTCCAGGCCCAGCGTCGGTCGCCGTGGTTGCGCGTCGTCGGAGTCATCGTTCAGCTCCTCGCCGCCTGGCCGCTCGCGACGCCCGGGTCCGGGGCGCGCATGGCGTAGGCGCGCGTCAATGCGACCTCGATCGTGACCACGTTCCGGGGCGTACCACTTCGGCCGGGGCGCGTCTCCCGGAGGCTGTCGGGGACCTCGCGCGCGTGGCCGTAGAGGATCGCGACCGCGCCGTCCTTCCAGGTCGTGAACGAGACGCGCGGGTTCGTGCGGATGTCGGCGCGCCGGACCGTGTTGTCGTAGACGACGAGCGAGAGCGTCGCGCCGTCGAGCGTCGAGTGGACCGGCGCCGTGTGCGGCTGCCCGTTCGCGCCGACCGTCGTCATCGCCATGATGCGCGCGCTCTTCCAGAACTCGAGGAGCTCCGCGGCGGTCATCTGACGATCGGGATAGGCGACGGAGTCGGCGACCGCGGGCGACGCGGTCGCGGTGCTCCGGTCGAGGAGCGCTTGCAGGGCGGCGAGCGACATGGGGGCGCATTCTGCTCCGCCCAGGGCCGGACGCCAAGCGGACCCGCCGTGGTCGCGCAGACTCGCCGGTTCACGAGGGTGACCAAGGCGTCTTCGAAGAAGCTCGCGAGACACAGACCCGGGCTCGCATTCGGCGACGAGATACGACGGCGCCGCCGCGAAAGAAGGCGGGGGGAAGCGGAGGCGCAAGCGTCGTGAGCGGCGCTCGGGATTGGAATCGTGGTAGCGTCGCGGCAGTGAGCGACGCCTGCCCGTGCCACGAGAAGAACCTCGGCGAGAAGCCTGCTGCGTACCGGCGCGCGCTCGCGCTCGTCGTTGCACTCAACCTCGGCATGGGCGTCGTCGAGATGGCAAGCGGCCTTCTCGCGGGTTCGCAGGCGCTGAAGGCCGACGCGCTCGACTTCCTCGGCGACGGGGCGATCACCGGGCTCGGCTTGCTGGCCATCGGCTGGACGCCATCCGCGCGCACGCGGGCCGCGCTGCTCCAGGGCGGGTTTCTCGCGGCTCTCGGGGTCGCGGTGCTCGGCGCGGCGGCGTACCGCGTGCTCGTGGTTCAGATACCGGAGGCGGGCACGATGGGCGTCGTCGGCAGCCTGGCGCTCGTCGTCAACGTCGCCTGCGCCGGGCTCCTCCTGCCGCATCGGGAGGGTGACGCGGGCGTGCGGGCCGTGTGGCTGTTCAGCCGGAACGACGCGATCGGGAATGCCGCCGTGATCCTCGCCGCGGGCGCGGTCGCGCTGACCGGAACGCCATGGCCTGACTTGCTCGTCGCGTTCGGGATTGCCGTCCTGTTTCTGCACTCCGCGGCGGACATCCTCCGCGATGGATTGGCGGAGTCGCGTGCTCAGGTGGTCGGGCCGGTGGAATCACACTGACGCCGTTTGCCGCGATCAGCTCGCGGATGGTCGCGCCGTCGGGTCGTCGGTCGGCTTCGCGCGGGTCTCGGCCGCACGCGTGCGCCGCTCGGCGAGACACGCCACGAGGAGCTTGGTGACGTCGGTCCCGGCTGCGGGCTGCTCGATCGGCAGGACCGCGAGGAGCACCCCGGTGCCGGGCGCACTGCCGTCGCTGAGGAGCGTGTTGGCGCTCAGGAGCACGTCGAAGGTCGAGCCGTCCTTCCGGCGGAGCGTTGCCGGCACGCTCTCCAGCGGCTGTCCCGACCGAATGCGCGTCAGCACGTCGGTCGCGATGCGCGGGTCGGCCTGGACCGACGCGAACGAGATGCCGACGTACTCGCCGTCGTCGTGGCCGAGCAGCCGGTGCATGGCGTCGTCGGCCCAGGTCACGCGGCCGTCGTGGTCGACCACCTGCATGCCGACGTCGGGGCTCGCGATGAACGCGCGGAGCTGGCGGCGGCTTCGTTCGTAGTCCTCGAGCTTGGCGCGATGACGCTCGGCAATCCACGTGATCGCCGCGCCCGATGCCACGAAGACGCCGATCCGGAAGAACGCGAGCCAGCGGAGGCCGTTCGGATCGAAGGAGAGGGCGCTCAGCGGTGCCAGGAACCAGGCGTAGGCCGCGACCGCCGAGCAGACGATCGTCGTCGTCGCCGGGCCTGGCCCGTGGACGAGCGCCATCGCCGTCACCGCGACGAGAAACGGAGCGAAGATGCCCGGCTCGGACCCGAGCCCGAGCAGGCGCGCGACGAGCGTGGCCGCGATCGTCGCCCCGAGCGCTTGCACGTGGCTTTGATGCGCGAAGGTGCCGAGCTCGGCCGAGAATCGTCCCGCCGCTGTCGGGGCGCTCGGCTCGGGCTCGGACGGCCGTGATGGCGGCGTCGGCGGACGCGGTGCGGGCCGCACCGGCGACCCGCTCGGCGTCGGCGTGCGGTCGCGAACCCGTCCGCTCCGCGTCGCCATCGAAGCCTCTAGCGAACGATCGCGGTCGGATCCGGGACGAGCGGAACGCGCTGCACCGCGCCGGACGCATCGCGCTCCCAGACCGAGGCGAACACGAAGGGCGAGGCCCCGGTCACCGGAGCATGGCCGACGGGCATGGTGTGGGAGCTCGGGGTGACCTCCGGCGACATGAAGGCCGTCGTCCAGGGGTTCCAGAGCTCGCGAACGGATTGGGTCATTGGAACTTCCTCCGCGGAACGGCAGAGCCGGTCCGTCATAGGGGTTTGACGGCGGAAAGGCCGCGCGATGGTGCTTGCAACTGGCGCGCCGGACACCGTGCGAGCCTCTACGCGGGCGGGCGCCTCTTGCTCGTGGCGAAACTTACAGAGCAGCCGACGCACGCGCTCCCGAAGCTACAAAGGAGCGTCGTTCAAGCGAGGTGGGCGACCTGGTGGGCCGGCCCCGTCACCTCGTCGATGATCTTCCCGTCGCGGAGCGTGATCATGCGATCTCCGTACGCAGCAGCACGGAGGTCGTGGGTCACGAGCACGACGGTGACTCCGGTCCGCTCGCTCATGCTCTTGATGAGCTCCAGGATGTCCTGTCCCATTTTCGAGTCGAGGTTCCCGGTCGGCTCGTCCGCGAGGAGCACGAGCGGCTCGATCACGAGCGCCCGGGCGATCGCGACCCGCTGCATCTCGCCGCCGGACATCTCGCCCGGGCGGTGGCGAGCGCGATGGCCCATCCCGACGAGCTCGAGCGCTCCCGCCACCCGCTCCGCGATCTCGGCACGCGGTCGTCGGTCGGCCCGAAGGGGCAGGGCCACGTTCTCCGCCGCCGTGAGCGTCGGGAGCAGATTGAAGAACTGGAAGATGATCCCCAATTTGCGGCGCCGAAAGATCGTGAGCTCGTCGTCGCTCAACGTGGAGAGCCGCTGCCCGTCGATCTCGATCTCGCCCGCCGTCGGCGAGTCGAGCCCCGCGAGCAGGTTCAGCACGGTGCTCTTCCCGGACCCGCTCGGCCCCGTCAGCGTCACGAACTCGCCGCGAAGGATCCCGAGGTCGAGATGGTCGACCGCACGCACGGTGCTCGCCCCAGCCTCGAAAACCTTCTCGATGCCCTGAAGCCGAATGAGGATGTCATGCGCGTGCATCGGTCACTCCACCTGCAGCCCAGCGAGGATGGTCCCACGAGTGATGCGTCGCGCGGGGAAGTAGGAGGCGAGCGCAGCGGCGACGGTGATGGCGATCAGGGTGGTGATGGCGAGAG
>DAIQBH010000113.1:0-18810 GCA_036781285.1 Thermodesulfobacteriota bacterium
CAGCAGCGAATACCTCGCGGTCACGCACCACCAGGTGCGAGGTGGCGTCCCCTGGATGGACCTCGAGATCGAACGTCGGCTCATTCGCGCGGTCGTGAGCGCGGCCCGCGAGGGGTTGCTGCGCTCGGCACACGACATCGCCGAAGGCGGTCTCGCGGTTGCACTTGCGGAGTGCTGCATCAGCAGCGAAACCACGCCGCCGCTCGGCGCGCGCATCGAGGTGGAAGGGGGCTTCAGGCCCGACGCCCTTCTCTTCGGGGAAAGCCACGCCCGCATGGTCGTGTCCGTTCGCCGGCGCCACTTGACCCGCCTGCGCGAGATCGCGCGTCGCGAGGACGTTCCCATCTCGGTGATCGGGGAGGTGCGTGGTCAGCGGCTCGAGATCGGTGACCTCGTCGGTCTGGATGTCGGCACCCTCCGCGACTGCTGGCGCCACGGACTCACCAAGGCGCTCGCTGGCTCGGCCGACGCGTGATAGTCCACGACGATGCCCACTGACGGGGGCTTCCGTGAGAAGTGCGGCGTCGTCGGGGTCTTCGGGCACCCGGAAGCCGCGAATCTGGCGTATCTCGGCCTCTGTGCCCTCCAACACCGGGGGCAAGAGGCCGCCGGAATCGTCTCGTCCGACGGGCAGGTGTTGGTGTCGCATCGTGGCCTCGGTCTCGTCACGGACATCTTCCCCGAGCCGATCATCCGTCGCCTCCGAGGCCACGCGGCGATCGGCCATAACCGCTACTCGACGACCGGCGGCTCGCAGCACCTGAAGAACGCCCAGCCGCTCGTGGTCGAGTACGGCCGTGGCGGGCTCGCGCTCGCGCACAACGGCAATCTCGTGAATGCCGAGCGCCTGAGGGCGGAGCTCGAAGGGCGGGGGTCCATCTTCCAGTCGACCGTCGACACCGAGGTCATCATCCACTTGATAGCGAGCTCGACCGCCGACACGCTCGAAGACCGCGTCGTCGACGCGCTTCATCAGGTGCGTGGCGCGTACTCGCTCGTGTTCCTCGCGCCCGACAAGCTGATCGCCGTCCGCGATCCCCACGGTTTCCGGCCGCTGGTGCTCGGACGGGTGAAGGGAGCGTGGGTCGTGGCGTCGGAGACTTGCGCGCTCGACCTCGTCGACGCGGAGTACGAGCGCGAGATCGAGCCCGGCGAGATGGTCGTCATGACCGAAGGCGGGCTCGTCTCGTACCATCCGTTCACGAAGGTGACCGGCGCCGCATGCATCTTCGAGCACATCTATTTCGCCCGCCCGGACTCCACGATCTTCGGCCGCAGCGTGTACCAGTCGCGGAAGGAGCTCGGCCGCACCCTCGCCCGCGAGGCGGGCGTGCCGGCCGACGTCGTCATCCCTGTGCCCGACTCGGGCGTGCCCGCCGCGATCGGGTTCGCGGAGGCCGCGGGCATACCGTTCGAGATGGGCCTCATCCGCAATCACTACGTCGGTCGCACGTTCATCGAGCCGCGCGACGCGATTCGGCACTTCGGCGTGAAGGTGAAGCTCAACGCGCAGCGGAACGTGCTGGAAGGGAAGCGCGTCGTCGTCGTCGACGACTCGATCGTGCGCGGTACTACCAGCCGGAAGATCGTCAAGATGATCCGCGACGCGGGTGCGACCGAGGTTCACATGCGAATCAGCTCCCCGCCGACGACCAACCCTTGTTACTACGGCATCGACACGCCGACCCGCGCCGAGCTGATCGCCTCCTCGCACGACGTCGACGAGATCCGCCGCTACATCACGGCCGACTCGCTCGCCTACCTCAGCACCGAAGGCATGTACGGGTTTCTCGGCGGCACGCAGCCCGGATACTGTGACGCGTGCTTTACCGGCCGCTATCCGGTGCCGTTCGAGGACACGGGGACGCCCCGCCAGCTCGTGCTCTTCGAAGCCCAGGACGAGCGCTGACCCTCGGCTCATGAGCCCGTCCGACGACACCTGGGATTACCTGGTCATCGGGAGCGGGATCGCGGGACTCACGTTCGCGCTCGGCGTCGCCGAGCACGGTCGCGTCGCCGTCGTCACCAAGGACCGGAGCAGCGAGAGCAACTCGTCGTACGCGCAGGGGGGCGTCGCGACCGTGTGGGACCCGGCGGATTCTTTCGAGGCGCACGCGGACGACACGATCATCGCCGGAGCTGGTCTCTGTCACGAGGACGTGGTGCGGATGGTGGTGCGCGAGGGGCCGGATCGAATCCGCGAGCTGATCGCGCTCGGCACCCGCTTCGACGCGCATCGCGACGGCGACACCATCGAGTACGACCTCGGGCGCGAGGGCGGCCACTCCCAGCGCCGGGTGCTGCACGCCGGGGATCTCACCGGTCAGGAGATGGTGCGGGCGCTGACGGCGGCCGTTCGCGGCCACCCGAACGTGACGGTCTTCGAAAACGCGCTCGCGGTCGATCTTCTCATCGATCGGAAGCGCGGCCGGGCTCCCGATCCCCCGACGTGCTGGGGCGCATACGTCTACGATCGCCCGACCGGCATCGTGCGCGTGATGCGGGCGCGCGTGACCGTCCTCTGCACGGGCGGTGCGGGCAAAGTGTACCTGTACACGACGAACCCCGACGTCGCGTCGGGCGACGGTGTCGCGATCGCGTATCGCGCCGGGGCGACGGTCGGGAACATGGAGTTCTTCCAGTTCCACCCGACCTGCCTCTATCATCCGCAGGCAAAGTCGTTCCTCATCACGGAGGCGATGCGAGGGGAGGGTGCGCGGCTCCGCCTGCCGGACGGGGCGTTCTTCATGAACCGGTACCACCGGGACGCGGAGCTCGCGCCGCGCGACGTCGTGGCGCGAGCCATCGATCACGAGATGAAGGTCCACGGCTTCGAGCACGTCTACCTCGACGTCACGCACAAGCCGGCGAGCTTCGTCGAGGAGCGCTTTCCGAACATCGTCCGGCGTTGCCGCGAGCTCGGCATCGATCCGACGCGCGAGTGGATGCCGGTGGTTCCCGCGGCGCACTATCTTTGCGGTGGTGTCGCAACCGATCAGGACGGCCGGACGTCGATTCCGCGCCTCTACGCCTGCGGAGAGGTCGCGATGACGGGCCTCCACGGCGCGAATCGTCTCGCGTCGAATTCCCTGCTCGAAGGGCTCGTGTTCGGGCATCGGGCGGCGCTCCACGCCCGCGCGCGCCTCGCCGAGGATCCGACCGCGCCGCCGACGCTCCCCGACTGGAACCCGGGGACGGCGGTGAACAGCGACGAGTCCGTGGTCGTCGCCCAGAACTGGGACGAGGTGCGGAGAACGATGTGGAACTTCGTCGGCATCGTGCGCTCGACACGCCGTCTCGAACGGGCTCGCAAGCGCATCGCGATGCTTCAGGACGAAATCAGGGAATACTACTGGGACTTCCTCGTGACCGGCGACCTCCTCGAGCTTCGCAACATTGCGACGGTCGCGGAGCTCATCGTCCGCTGTGCGATGGCGCGCCGTGAAAGCCGCGGTTTGCACTACACCCTCGACCATCCCGAGCGGGACGACGTCCGCTGGCAGCGCGACACGATCATTTCGGGGTCAGGAATCTGACGCGCGCGCCGTCGATGGTTTCGTATCTCCGAATACGCATTGACGGGGATCGTTGGCGTTGACTATGGTGCGGCGCAATGGCGGCGGGTTGGGGAAGGCGCCGGGTGGGGAGGACGAGCGTGGCCGGAGCCGTCATGGTGCTCGCGGCCTGCGCCCTCATCGCGCCGCGGGGCGCGGTGGCCGACATCTACAAGAAGGTCGATCGCTTCGGTGTCATCCACTACACCAACGTTCCGACCGACAAGCGCTTCTACCGCGTCGTCATCCGCGAGATGCCGCGCATCAGCGCGGTGCCGGGCTACCGGGTGGAGTCGAGCAGCATCTCGAGCAGTTTCTCGAAGGCCGACTCGCGTGCGTTCGACCCGATCATCGCCAACATGTCGCAACGCTTCCGCGTCGAGCAGGCGTTGGTGAAGGCCGTCATCAAGGCCGAATCCGGCTTCAAGCCGAATGCGGTGTCTCCGAAGGGGGCGCGCGGCCTCATGCAGCTGATGCCCGGAACCGCTCAGATGCACGGCGTCCGCAACATCCACTCGCCGATGGACAACATCGCTGGCGGCGTGCAGCATCTTCGGATGCTGCTCGATCGCTACAGCAACAACGTCGTCCTCGCGCTCGCGGCCTACAACGCGGGCGAGGGCTCGGTGGATCAGTACGGCGGCATCCCGCCGTTCGAAGAGACGCGAAACTACGTCCACCGTGTGCTTCGGTTCCGCCAGGACTACCTGCAACAGAAGATCGCCAGCGCGCGGTGAGACGGCCCGACCGTCGGGGCCGCGTCTGCAGGCCGGCGGCGTGACGTGACGCCCGTTCCCAGTCCATCGCCACGCGACTCGACGAACCCGCTCTGGACCGCGCCGAATCTGCTGTCGCTCTTCCGGATCGCGCTCGTCCCGGTCTTGGTCTACCTGCTGCGCGACCCCGGGCCGGTCGCCGGAGCGGTCGCCGCGGTGCTGTTCGTCGTGGGATCGCTCAGCGACTACTACGACGGCTATCTCGCCCGGAAGCACGGCACCGTCACCACGCTCGGCAAGTTCCTCGACCCGCTCGCGGACAAGCTCTTGGTAGTGTCGGTGCTGATCATGCTCGTCGCGATGCCGTGCGTGGCCGCCGTCGAGACGCCGTGCGCGGATCGCGTGCCGCCGTGGCTCGCCGTGCTGATCGTCGCGCGCGAGCTCGCGGTCACGGGCCTTCGCAGCATCGCGTCGAGCGAAGGAATCACGCTCGGAGCCGAGGAGCTCGGAAAGTACAAGACGATCTTTCAGATCTTCGCGCTCACGGGCCTCCTGATGCACTACCAGTACGCCTTCATCGATTTTCATCTCGGCGGCATGTACTTCCTGTGGATCGCCGTGGTCGTCGGCCTCTGGTCCGCCGTCGACTACCACGCCCGCGTCTACCGCGCCGTCCGCGCGCGCGGTCGCGGCCCGTCGGCGACCAATGTTGACAGCCTGCCGTGACCTCCATATGGTGCCGCCCTTCTGCGGGTGTAGCTCAGTTGGCTAGAGCACGACCTTGCCAAGGTCGGGGTCGAGGGTTCGAAGCCCTTCACCCGCTCTCTCGAAACGCAGGCCCCGGCAACGCGCCGGGGCCATTTTTTTTGGTGCCGCCGTGAACGTGCCCGCCTCGGCCCCTCGTGTGGCGCTCGTGCTCGCCGGCGGCGGCGCGCGCGGCGCGTACGAAGCGGGCGTGCTGGCGTTCTTGATGGAGGGCCTGCCGAAGCGGCTCGGGTTCGTCCCGTCCTTCGACATCGTGAGCGGCGCCTCCGTCGGCGCGATCCACGCGGCGTATTGGATGGCCACCCTTCGGGAGGACGCCGCCACGCGGCTGGAGCGCCTGACGCGCACGTGGGACTCGATGTCCCTGGAGCGGGTGTATCGGTTGCGCTTCGGGGATCTCTTGCGCATCCCGTCGCGGCTCTTCAGCCTCCCGTTCGTCACGCCCGGACCGGCGCCAGGCGGCCGGTTGCCGAGCCGGCTCCCCGGTCTCCTCGATACGGGCGCACTCGAAGAGATGGTGATGCACGAGATTCCCTGGCGGGAGCTGCGGCGCAATTTGCGGGCGTCGCGCGGCGTGCTGTGCGTTTCGTGCACCGAGATCGCGTCGGGTCGGGCGGTCGTCTTCGTGGATGGCGCGCGCGTCAGCTTGAAGCCTTGGGAGTACGATCCCTATGTCGTCGCCCGCTACTCGGGGATCGGCCCGTCGCACATCCTCGCCTCGGCGGCGATTCCGTTGTTCTTCCCCGCGGTGCGCATCGGACGCCATTTCTATTGCGACGGCGGCCTGCGGCTGAATACGCCGCTTTCGCCCGCGCTCCGGCTCGGAGCCGACCGGCTCTTGCTCGTGGCCCTCCGCCATCCCCCCGATCCCGAGCGCGACGTCGCGACCCCGAGCCCGCGCGAGACCGCCTATGGCAATCCGGCCTATCTCCTCGGCAAGGTACTGAACGCGCTCATGCTCGACCACATCGACTACGACCTCCAACGCATGCGCCTCATGAACGCGCTGCTCCTCGGCGGCAAGCAGGCGTTTGGCGACGAGTTCCTTCCGAAGGTGAACGAAATCATCCACGCGACGCGCGGCAGCGACTATCGCGTGATCCAGGACTGCGTCATCCGTCCTTCGGAAGACCTCGGCCGCCTCGCGGGTCGGTGCTACGCCGAACGGTCGCGGTCGCTCAGCCCGGCGCGTCTCGTGGCCGACCTCGTCATGCGCTCGGCGGCGCGCGGTGTGCCGGAAGGAGAGGCGGACCTGCTCTCGTACGTACTCTTCGACGCGAGCTATACCCGCCAGCTCTATGCGCTCGGACGCGCCGACGCGGAACGACAGGCCGACGAGATTGCGCAGCTCTTCGTCCCGTGACGCCGCTCGAGGTCGACCGCGATCGTGTCCGGCGGCATGACGTCGCTGCGATGATCCTCGCGGCGCTCGCGGACGACGCCGGGCTCGACGCGCTCCGGGGCCGGCTCGCCACTGCGCCGCGCGACGATCCGACCGGGCAGCGCCTGCGCGCCGGGCTCGCGGCGGCGACGGCGTTTCGCCGCGCGAAAGTCGACGGCGCGACGCCTCTCGGAATCGCGCTTGGCGCGGCCGCGTGTCTCTTTCGCGAAGGGTTGTTCTTCGAGGCGCACGAACGCCTCGAGGGCGAGTGGCGTACGCTCAGGGGTCGCCGCCGCTCCGCGCTCAGAGGGGTGATCCAGCTGGCGGTTGCGCTGCATCATCTCGCCCACGGCAACGCGCGCGGTGCCGGGTCATTGGTCACCAAAGCCCGTGGGCACCTCGCGCGAGACGGGGACGCGCTCGAGGAGGTCGATGCCTCCGCCGTTCTCGCGGCGTTCGCTCCATGGGAGCGTGCGATTCGAGCCGGACGGTGGCCGACCTACCTCGAGCCGGCAGTGCTCGTGCTCCGTGTCAGCTCCGTTCGAGCTCGTCCACCATCCGCGTGATCGCGGCGCACCCGCGATCCCAGAACGCGGGCGACGTGAGGTCGAAGCCGAGGCGGGCGGCGAGGTCGACGGGTGCCATGCTGCCGCCCGCACCGAGCAGCTCGAGGTAGGCGGGCACGAAGGCCGCGCCTTCGTCCTTGTAACGCTGGAAGAGCGCGAGCGTCAGGAGCTCGCCGAACGCGTACGAGTAGCAATAGAAGCGGCTGTGGATGAAGTGCGGAATATAGCTCCATCCCGTGCGATAGATCGGGGCGACCTCGACGCTGTCGCCGAAGAGTCGGCGTTGCTCCTTCATCCAGAGCTCGCAGAGCTCGTCGTGGTCGAGCCGGTGCTCGCGGCGCGCCGCGTGGGCGGCGATCTCGAACGCGGTGAGCGTGTGCTGGCGGAAGACCGTGCCGTACATTTCGTCGATCGTCTCGACGAGAATCCGCCGCCGCGCATCCGGATCCGCCGTGACCGAGAGCAAGTGGTCGGTCACGAGCATCTCTGCGAACACCGAAGCGGTTTCTGCGAGCACGAGCGGCGGCTCGTAGTGCAGGAAGCTCTGACGGCGCGCGAGCGAATAGTGCACCGCGTGTCCGAGCTCGTGCGCGAGGGTCGCGACGTCACGGCCGGTTTCCGTGTACGTGCTGAGGACGTAGGGTGCCGACTCCGGCCCGAGCGCGGCGCAGAAGGCGCCGGAGCGCTTCCGGGGGCGAACCTCGGCGTCTACGTGGGCGCGATCGAGCAGGTCCGTCGCGACTGCGGCGAGCCCGGCATCGAAGCGGGCGAACGCGTCCAGGACGAGCGCGCGGCCTTCCGGCCACGGGATCGCGGCTCCGGCGTCGCCGATCGGGGCGTAGACGTCGGCGATGCCGAGACGCGGCAGCTCGAGGAGCGTCGCCTTCCGCCGGAAGAACCGCTGGATCACGGGACGATGACGCTCGACGGAATCCATCATCACCGCGACGACCTCGGGCGCGATCTCGTTCGCGAGATGGGTCGGATATGTGACGTCGGCATGGCCGCGCATCTCGCAATCGACCCGGTGATCGAGCAGGAGCGCGTTCATGATCGCGGTCAACGGCAGGCGTGCGTCGGCATACGGCTCGAGAAGCGCCGCGAGCGCGCGTTCGCGGCGTCCCCGGTCCGGATCGTGGAGCAGGGCGAGCACCTCGCCTTCGGTGAGCTCGTGACCGTCGAGTCGGAACCGCAGCGAGCCCGCGAGCTCGTCATAGAGCTGTACGAAGGCGGTGCGGCCGCTCAGGTCCTTCCGGGCGAGCACGCGCTCCTCGCCTTCGCTCAGGACGTGCGGCTTGAAGCGCCGGAGCTGCGTCAGGAAGTGCGCGTGGCGGGCGAGGGCGGGTTCGGCCGCCAAGGCCGCTGCGCGCGTATCGTCGATGGCAAGCAGCTCGAGCTCGAAGAACACGAGCAGGGTCCGGATCTCGGTCTGCGCCTCGGTCGTGCGCTGCTCGAGCGCGAGCGCGACCTGGTCCTGGGTGTCCGCCGCGGTCAGGAGGCTCGCGTAGAAGCTGGGACGGAGGGCGAGTTGTTGCACCCGCTCGTACTCGACCAGGGCAGCCTCGAGCTCCGAGGCCGATGCGGCCGCGAGCCGGCCACGCCACGCGGCGACGAAGGCTTTGGCCGCCGCGTGGGCCGCGGCGAGGTCCCGCTCCAGCGCCGGGTCGTCCGGCCGCTGCTACAGCTCAGAAAGGGTCCGGCGGATGCCTGCCGCGCTGCGATGATCGTGCGTCGATGGGTCGGTCACGGCTCGAGCAGTACCAGTGCACGCGGCGACCCGCGAGCGCACGGAGCGAGCCCGCGACCGACACCGCGTGCTGGCAAACGCGTCGACGCTGTGGTTTCTAGGCGCGCCATGCGACGCGAACGACGAGCGCAAAAAAAAACGGGGCGGAGGGCCCCCTTTTCCCTCCGCCCCACTCGCGCCCATTCTGTTGCCAGAACGGTTGCGAGAGCTCGTGCGGTAGAACCACCGCTCGCGACGGACAGTAGAGCAAGGACAACGTCCCCACAATTCCCGAGACAGGGGAGAGCCCCGGGAAAAAGGGGGGTGAACCTCTCGGCACGTGGGGGGACCGGCGCGAAATGCGCGATCGCGATGGCGTTCTTCCTCGCGACCGCCGTCGAGGTCTCCGCCGCAACGGTGTGTCAGTTGCCATCGGTGTTTGCGCTGACCGTCGAGGAGCAACCTCTGGTGGGAGCCAGCGCTGGAGGCTTGATGGTCGTGCGCGCGGATGCACCATCGTCCCTTCTCCAACCGGGCGACGTGATTCGTCAGGCGAACGCGCGTCGCACCAACAATTGTCGCGAGCTCGAGGCCGCGGCCGCGGATGCGGCCGCGCGCGGCGTCCTGTTGCTGCTCGCGGCGGAGCGCGCCGACGGCGTCGTAGCCGTGGCGCTCGCCGACACGACGAGTGCGCTGGTCGTGGCGGCGCCCGCGGCGCGATCCGCGCCGCTCGCGCCGGTCGAAGCTTCGCCGGCCGCGGCATCGGCCCCGGCGGCGCCTGCCGCGGCCCCGGCGTCTTCGCCGACGCCGATCGCGACTCCTGTCCTGCGAAAGGAAGTGTCCTTGCCGCCGCGTGCCGATGCCTCGGCCGAGCTCACGAGTAAGGCGATCGCGGCGGCGGCGGTCCTCGGCACGGTCGACGAAGCCGCGCGCATGGCCGTGCCGGTCACGGCATACGAGCGCCGCATCGCGGACGCGAAGAACGCCATCACGGCACTCCGCATCGAGGGCGACGGCAGCGCTGCCGTACGGGACCTCGTCGCGGAGACGCTCGCGTATCACGAAACCGCGCGCGACATCCGGCACTACAAAGCCGCCGAGCTCGTCGACGCCCGCGTCGATCAGCGCGGCGCCGGTGCCGTGTCGCTGCCGTACTTCTCGGACTCCGAGGTGCCACGCTGGATCGAGCGCTACCCGTTCCTCAGCGAAACGCTACAGCAAGCGCCGCGCGCGACGCGCCTGCTCTTGCCGGGCGAGATGCCGGGGCGCTGGAATCCCGATCAGGCGGTCGAGCTCCTCTGGGAGCGTGCGCGGGCGAGCGCGGAGCGTCTCGGAGCCTGGGGCGCGGGCTCACGGTGACGCGATCGCGCGTTCCGCGCCGGCGTCGGCGGTGGCATACTCGATCCCGATGCGGAGCGTGTTGGTCGTGATGGCCCTCGTGTCGATCGCCGCGACGGTGGACGCCGGCGAGCCTCATCGCGGCCGCGGACGGCACGCGTACGGGGGTCTCTTCCTCGACGTGCCGCTCGATTACGACACGAGCGTCGTGTTCCCGTTCGGCGGCTCGCATCACGCGGTCCCCGGCGTCGTCGGCATCAACCAGAAGGCGCCGTACTTCTGCCGCGTCCACGATCTCGGGTTCCGGGCGCGCGCGCCATTCGTCGAGCACCTGAGCGTGAAGCACGGACTCACCGACCGTGAGATCCCGAATCTGGTGCTCGTCGACCGGCATCAGGTCCGTTACGTCGGCGACTGATACGCGACGCGCGCTTCGGTCGCTGGCGGACACGATCGTCGCGTGTCGCGCGTGCCCGCGGCTCGTCGCCCATCGCGAGGAGATCGCGCGCGTCAAGCGACGGCAGTTCCGCGACGACGACTACTGGGGGCGGCCGCTGCCGGGGTTCGGCGATCCGCGTGCGCGCCTTTTGATCGTCGGGCTCGCCCCGGCAGCGCACGGAGGCAATCGCACGGGCCGCATGTTCACGGGCGACGACAGCGGCCACTGGCTGCTGCGCGCGATGCACGGCGCGGGATTCGCGAATCTGCCGACGTCGGAGCGCCGCGACGACGGCCTCGAGCTCCGCGACGCCTACATCACCGCAGCAGCGCGCTGCGCGCCGCCGGACAACAAGCCCACGCTCGACGAGCTGGCGCGGTGTCGGCCGTACCTGATGCGCGAGCGGGAGCTGCTCGGTCGGGTGCGGGTGATCGTGGCGCTCGGGCAGATCGGCTTCGCCGCCGTGCTCGCGACGGAGCGTGCGCTCGGACGGATCGTGCCGAAGCCGACGCCGCGCTTCGGCCACGGCACGGAAGCGACGATCGGATCGATCACGCTGATCGGGTCCTACCATCCGAGCCGGCAGAACACGCAGACCGGCAAGCTGACGGTCCCGATGCTGGCGGCGATCTTCGCGCGGGTGCGCGAGCTCGTCGGGTGAGAAAACGGCACCCGGCGCCGGGCACCGCCGCCGTGTCAGACCCGGGGGGGGCGGGCCGACACGCTACGGCGGCGCACGGCGCCGAGCCACAGCAGGAGGAGGGCAGAGAGGGTGAGCGCACCCGCGGGGATGCGGGCAGCGGGCTCGAGGCAACCAATCAACGTGAGGAGCGTGGCGCCCGCGGCGAGCGGAAGGTCGTGAGCGGGGGAGGAGGAGGTCGAGGGGGAGCTGGGTGTCGGTTCAAGCATGAGGTCGTTCCGCTCGCCGCGGACGTGAGCCTGAGGAGCGAAGTCCGTGCCACGACGAAAACCCCGTCGATTCGCGGTTTGCCGCGCCGGGCGCCACGGGCCCGCGCCGTGGGTGGCACAGGGCGTGTGTCAGAGCGAGCGTAGGCGGGCCAGGTTGCCCACGAGGTTGCGGACGACCTGCTGCATCGGCTCGGGAATGTCGCGGCTGAAGGCGACGCGCTGCCGGCCGAGCCAGTCGCGGCGGATCGTGACGACGCCCTTGCGGATCGCGAGCGGCCGCATCAGGCGCTGGAGCTGGCGGCGCTCGGCCTCGGCGAGACCGCTGCCCTCGACCGTCACCACTCGTCGTCCACCGTCGCTCGCGAAAACGATGCGAGTGCCGCGTCCGGGCCGCGACTTCGTCACGCGAAGGCGCGAACGATGGAGGCCCAGCGCTCGCGGTGCACATCCGGGTGGAAGGGAACGTAGAGCGCCACCCGATCGAGGATGCCTGCGTACCGCGCCTGGATTCGCGTGGCGACGTCGTCCCAACGGCAGGTGATCGCGAAGACGTCGAGCATCTCGTCGGTGATCTCGCTCGCCATGCCCATCCAGTCGCCCTTCGCCGCCTTCTCGTTGAGGCGCGTGCAGGTGTCGGCCCAGCCGTGGGCCTCGAGCACCCGGACGTAGGCGCGAGTCGAGGCGTAGAACGCGATCTGCATCCGCACGGGATCCCTGGCGCGAGCGATCTCCTCGTCGGTGTCCCCCGCGATCACGAAGGCGCTCGTCCCGAGCGTGATGTCGCCGCGGGTCCGTTGGCTTTTGGCGAGCCCGCGGCCGATTTCGGGCAGCAGGGACTCGCGGAGATACCTCACGGAATGGAAGGGGTGAACGTGGAAGCCGTCGCACAGCTCGCCCGCGAGCTCGCACATGTAGGTGTTCACCCCCGCGATCCAGATCGGGATGGTCGGATGGCTGATCGGGCCGGGGCTGAAGAACGGCGTCATGAGCGTGAAGCGATAGTGCGTGCCCTCGAAGCGCGGGCGGGTGCCGTTTTGCCAGCAATCCCAAATGGCGCGGATGCAGAGGATCATCTCGCGGAGGCGGGGCCCCGGGGCTTCCCACGTGATGCCGAAGCGTCGCTCATTGTGGCCTTTTACCTGCGTGCCGAGCCCGAGGATGAAGCGTCCTTTCGACTGTGCCGCCAGATCCCAGGCGATCTGCGCGTGAACCAGCGGGCTCCGCGGAAACGCGACCGCGATCGACGTGCCGAGCTCGATTCGCTCCGTGTGCTCTCCGGCGAGCGCGAGCGGCAGGTAGGGATCGTGACTCGTTTCCGCGGTCCAGATCCCGGCGAAGCCCATGTCGTCGGCCGCGCGGGCGATCGCGGGAATCGCGGTGAGTGACGTCGGGGCGAAGACGGTGTCGAGCTTCATCGCGGCAGCCTCCCGTTCAGGTCGCGAGCGCTCGGCACATAACCGAACCGGCTCGCCCGACGCCAGCCGCGCGACCGTTCCGGCGAGGTCAGAACGAGAGCGGACGGCGGAACGGTTGCGGGCCCGGTCGTGGGGGAACCGCGGGGCCGCGTAGACGGCCCGCCGGATTCGAGAGCGGCGTGATCCGATCCGGAATCGGGCCCGGCGGGCCGGGAGCGATCGGCGCGTACGGTATGCCGCCGCCGTAGAGCGGATCCCATCCATAGCGCGTGAGGACGGCATCGTGGCGCGGCTCGATGTTCTGCACGACGACATTCGTCGGCGGGCTCTCGACGACGATGTTGGGCGCGACCACGATCGTCGGCGGCTCGGGGGGAGGGGCAGGCGCGGCGACGACGGTCGGTGGCGGTCCGGGAACCCCGAGAGTGCCGGCGACCCGCAGCACAGCCGCTTCGGCGCTCGCCTCGCCTTGCGGCAAGCGGCGCGCGCGTGCGGCGGCGCGCGCGCTGCGCGTCACCTCGTCGACGACCGCAGAGGTGAGCGTCGCGGCGGGGTTCCAGCCCATCCCGGGATAGATGCCGACGATATAGAGCGCCGAGACGGGATCCTGCGTATCCGATGCGACCAGACCGAGCTCGCGGGCGACCGCGTTGGCGAAGGCCGATTGGGTGGACCCGTGGTCCGCCGCTGGCACGGGTGCCGGGGGCCGGGTTTTGGATTGGAAGACCTTGGCCGATTCCCGAGAGGCCTCGGGCACCTTGTCGAGGGTGTCCGCGAGGTGCGTCACGCCGTGCTCGTCGACCCAGCGGTAGATCTCACCGTGGACGGGGGCGGTACCGACCAGGAGCATCACGAAGGACCCGACCGCGAGGAGGGGGCGCATGCCGCGAGTGTACGGAGTGTGCGCTGACGAGACAACGCGACGTTCGTTCGCGGAGCCGCCTTGCCGGTCGGGAGGATCGCATGGTACGACCGGGTCCTTCGGCGGCGTACCCAAGTGGCTAAGGGAGAGGTCTGCAAAACCTCGATGCAGCGGTTCGAATCCGCTCGCCGCCTCTCGTTTCTTCCTGTCTCACGATGTCGAGTGTGATCGTCGGCGCCAGCCGGTGACACGCCGCGGGCATCACCCGCCGGGGTGGTGGAACCGGTAGACACACGGGACTTAAAATCCCGTGGGGCTTGCCCCGTGCGGGTTCGATCCCCGCCCCCGGCATTCGGTTGCCGAAAACGGCCGATCTGCTCCGTTGCTCGGTCGCATCTCGACCGTTTTGAGCGACCTCATCGCCAGCTCGTGCGCATGGATGAGGGCTCGCTTCGCTTGCCCTCACCAGTTCACGAACGACGGAGGTGGCGTGCGCTATGGCGGGGGCGTGGTCGTACGGGCGGGTCATATTGGGAGGGTGATGTGCGAAATGGTTGCGTGGAATGGGGTCGCTCTGGCAGAGGGAGGGGGGCGGGCGTTTCGGAGGAGGCGTTCGTGTCCGCGCATCGAAACATCGCTCAGGCCCGAGGCACTACGGGTCGCATCCAAGGGAGAGCCATCATGAGACTCGTCGTAGCCATCTTCGCCGCATTGCTCCTCACCTTGCCGACGACCCGGGCCGAGGCCCAGCCGGTCGACTGTGAAGCCGCTCGCTGTACCGTCCAGGCAACCATCGACCTGGAGTGTCCGTGCGCCGAGGCCAAGAATCACGGTCGCTACACCTCGTGCGTGACGAAGGTGGTGAATCGGCTCGTGCGCGAGGGTCTCGTTCCGAAGAAGTGCCGCACCAAGATTGAAAGCTGCGCGATCCGTTCCACGTGCGGGAAGCGCGAAGGCAGCGTGTCGTGTCAGCTCGGCTCCTCGTCGTCGACGAGCCGCTGTCGGCCGCTCGCGTCCGCCGCATTGTGCACGAGCCGCGGTGGAACCGTGGTCGCGTCGTGCTGCGCGAGCTGCAACGCGGCAGTGCCGACCGTGACGCCGACGGCGATTCCCACCGAGACACCCGGACCGGTCGCGACGGAAACCGCGGGACCCGTGGCAACCGAAACTCCGGCGCCGACCGCGACGGAGTCGCCCGTTCCGACCGAGCAGCCGACGGAGCAGCCCACCGAGCAACCGACGGCTCAGCCGACCGAACAGCCGACCGCTCAGCCCACCGAGCAGCCGACCGAACAGCCGACGGCTCAGCCCACCGAGCAGCCGACCGAACAGCCGACGGCGCAACCGACCGAACAGCCGACCGAACAGCCGACGGCGCAACCGACCGAGCAGCCGACTGAACAGCCGACCGCCGAGCCCACCGAGCAGCCCACGGCGCAGCCGACCGAGACCGCGACGCCCGAACCGGTCGCGACGCAGACCGCGGGTCCGGAGCCGACCGAGACTCCGCTTCCTACCGCGACCGAGACGCCCCTTCCGACCGCCACTGTCACCGCGGCTCCGGAAGCAACGGCCACGGTCACGGCGCAGCCGACCGCCACCGCGGTTCCGACGACGACGGCGACCACGACCGCCGTGCCGACTGCGACGGTGACGGCGGTGCCGACGGCCACGCTCACGCCGGTGCCGACAGCGACGAGCTCGTTGACGCCGACGCCGATCGCGACCGCGACGCCGCTTGCCGAAGGGTTCTGTAGCCCGCCGGGCTCGCCCACCTGCCCGAACGCGGGCAACGGTCTCGAGATCTGTAGCATGGAGGGCACCTGCCTTTGCCCGACGAAGGTCCTCTTCAGCGGTGACGCGACCGATCCGTTGAGCGTCCTCGACACCGGGTGGACCGGCATCGCCCACCGGGCTCCCATCATCAGCAACGGCGACGTCACCATTGCGCTCTCGTGTGCCGACGACATCCGTCCCTGTGGCACGTGCACGGTGTCCGGCCCGATCGCGAACCCGAACGCGGGCGCCGGCCGGCTCGACAATCAACGGTGCAGCCACGATTCGTCGGCCAAGTGCACGAACGACACGCAGTGCGGGTTGGGCAACACCTGCGAGTTCTACTTCGGTGGACCGCTCTCGCTCGCCGCGGGCGGCGTCTCGACGTGCGTCTTCAATCAGTTCAACGGATCGATCTCGGGGACGGCGAACGTCGAGAGCGGCGAGGCAGTCACGACCGCGCTCCTGACGTCGCGGGTCTACAACGGTCTCTCGATCGACACCCCGTGCGCTGCGTGTACGGACGCCGGTGGTATCAACGACGGCATAGCTGGAGGAACCTGCACCGGCGGTACGCGCGCGGGTCTCCCGTGCGACGCCAACGGTTTCGTCGCCAACCGTCCCGACTTCGCGCGGACCAGCCTCGACTGCCCGCTTGCCGCGGGTGGTCTGATCGCGACCCTGCCGATCAACCTCTCGAACGAGACGAACCCCGTGGTGCGAACGCTGTCCGCTGCGAGCCCGAATTGCGGACCCGCGGCTCCCGGCCAGAAGTGCCTGTGTCAGACCTGCAACAACGCCGAGTCGACGCCGTGCTTCACCAACGCGGATTGTACGGCCGTCGGTGCCACCGTGTGCGGCGGCAACCGTTGCATCGGCGGAGACACGGCGGGCGCGCCTTGTTCGGCGGCGGCGCCGTGTGCGGCCGGCGGCATCTGCGGCCGCCCAGGCGAGCCGACCAGGCCGAGCGCGTGCCTCGACAACACGTCGGACGGTAACACGGACCACGACTGCGTCGATTCGAACGGGGACGGTGAGGGCGAGTGCACCTTCGGGCCGATCACCCAGAACTGCTCGGTCGCGTCCGGTCACGCCCAGCGCGGCTGCATGAGCGCCACCGATTGCGGCGGCGCCGTCGGCAGCTGCGAGTCGGCGAATCGCCTCTGCTTCCTGACGGGTGGCGGCACCTTCCAGCCGCCGGTCTCGGGCATCGACGGCACCGACACGCTCATCGCCGTCGGCATGGAAGACGCGCCCATGAACGACGTCGCGAACCCGACCCTCGGGTCCGTCTTCTGCGTCGGCCCGACGGGATCTTCGTCCGTGAACAACGTCGCCGGTCTTCCCGGCCCGGGTCGCGTCACCATCCGCGGCACGGCGCTCGGGCTGCCCTGATCGCGCGTCGGTCGCTTCCGTAACGAGGGCCCCGGTTCCGGCGACGGGATCGGGGCCCTCGTGTTTTCGCGCGCGGGTGCGACTTGTCCACGTGGTATCGGTATGAAAAGACGGCGAGGAATGTCGAAGGCCTTGCCGACCGCATGACCCCGGCTCAGGCAAGCTCTGCCGCCCGCTCCGTCGCGATCACGACCGCCAGCGAGGCCGGCCCGCTCCAGGTGCAAGGCAAGTTCTTCTTCGCCGGCGACCAGAAGTTCTTCATGAAGGCCGTCTCGTACGGTCCCTTCAAGGATGGATCGCACGGGACGCAGTTCCCGGAGCGCGACATGGTCGAGCGCGATTTCGCGCTCATGACCGAGCTCGGGGTGAACGTGGTCCGGACGTTCACGGTGCCGCCGCGCTGGCTCCTCGATCGCGCCGAGGCCTACGACCTCCGCGTCATGATCGGCATCCCGTGGGCGGAGCACATTTGCTTTCTCGACTCGCCCGACGTCACGGCGGAGATCCGGAACACGATTCGGCGCGCCGTTCGCGACTCGCTCGGCCACCGCGCCGTCTTCGCCTACATGATCGGCAACGAGATTCCGCCGGACATCGTCCGCTGGTACGGGCCGGAGCGCATGCAGGCGTTCCTGCGCGTGCTGCGCGACGACATCAAGGCGCTCGCACCCCAGGCGCTCGTCAGCTACGCGAACTTCCCCCCGACCGAATACCTCGACCTCGAGTTCCTCGATTTCGTCTGCTTCAACGTCTACCTCCATCACGAGGACGCGTTCCGCCGCTACCTCGGCCGCCTCCAGAACCTCGCGGGCGACCGTCCGCTCGTGTTGACCGAGCACGGCATCGACTCCGTGCGGCTCGGCGAGGACGTGCAGGCGGCGACCTTGTCGTGGCAGGTGCGAGCCGCGTTCGAGTCGGGACTCGCCGGCACGTGCATCTTCTCCTGGACCGACGATTGGTTCACCGGCGGCCACCAGATCGAGGATTGGTCGTTCGGGCTCGTGACCCGCGATCGCCAGCGCAAGCCGGCGTTTCACGCGATCCAGGGGCAGTACGCGGCGCCGCTCCCGCCGTCACTCAAGCAGTATCCCAAGGTCTCGGTCGTGATCTGCGCCTACGACGCCGAGCGCACGATGGACGCGTGCTTGGCCTCGCTCGAGAAGATCACGTACCCGCACTACGAAGTCGTGATCGTGAACGACGGCTCCCGCGACGCGACGCAGGCGATCTCCGAGCGCTACGTCGCCGGCAATCCGCGGCTCTTCACGCTCATCAATCAGCCGAACAAGGGTCTCTCGGTCGCGCGGAACGTCGGCATGGAGGCGTCGACCGGGGAGATCATCGCCTACACGGACTCGGACTGCGTCGTCGATCCCGATTGGCTGACGTACCTCGTCTACAAGTTCCAGGCGGGGTTCGTCGCCGTCGGCGGACCGAATTTCCCGCCGCCGGAGGACAGCGCGGTCGCCGCATACGTCGCCGCGTCGCCCGGCGGGCCGACGCACGTGCTGCTGAACGACGAGGTCGCCGAGCACATCCCGGGCTGCAACATGGCCTTCCAGAAGCGGGCGTTGGAGGAGGTCGGCGGGTTCCAGCCGATCTTCACGGCGGCCGGCGACGATGTCGACCTCTGCTGGCGCTTGCAGAACCAGGGGCACGTCATCGGCTTCAGCCCCTCGGCGATGGTTTGGCACTTTCGCCGCAACACCGTGAAGGACTACTTCAATCAGCAGCGGGGGTACGGGAAGGCGGAGGCGCTCCTCTATTTCAAGCATCCTTACCGCTTCAACATGCTCGGCCAGTCGCGCTGGCTCGGCCGCATCTACGGCGACTTCACGACGTCGCTGTTCTCGCGCCGTCCAGTGATCTACTCCGGCACGTTCGGGCGCGGGCTCTTCCAGACGCTTTACGAGCCGCCGTCCTCGCTCTTCGCGTCGCAACTCGACCAGCTCATCGTGTATCACGACC
>DAIQBH010000114.1:0-2342 GCA_036781285.1 Thermodesulfobacteriota bacterium
AGCGCGCCGGTCGGAGCGCGCGCGCGGCGGCGCGCAGGCGCGCCACCTGCGGCTCCGGCGCGACCGTACGCGTGGGACCGCGCTCGATCCGCGGCAGGAGCGCCGCGACGAGCGCGCGTCGCATCGTCTTCAGCTCCGACACCGGAAGGTGGAGCCCGGGCGTGAGCGCAGTCGTGTCGAGCTCGGCGAGCCGAAACGGCGTGCCACCGAACCCGGCGAGCTTCTCGCGCAGCACCGCGTCGCCGAGCCCGGCGCCCGACGCCGGTGCCAGCGCAACCGTGCTCGCGGCCTCGGCCGACGCCGTCCCCGCCACCGCCCGCACCACGAGCGGCCCGCCCGTACGCCCCGCGACGGCGAGCGTGACCGCGATCCGGCCCTCCGGCTCGTCCGCCGCGAGCACGCGCTCGGTCTCGCGCACGATCGCCGGATCGCTCGTCACCCAGACGCGCTGCCCGCGTGTAACGCGCGCGAGGTCCGGACCCGGCGGCCCGAAGCGGAGGCGCCAGACGCCGTCACGCAAGGACTCGACCGCGAAGATCGGACCGCCCGGCTCGCGCGGATCCTCGGGATGACCCGCGTCGAACACGACGCCCATGCCGGCGCGCGGCTCGACGGTTTCCGCGCGGGGTCCGTCGCTCGCGTTCGCGGCGCCGCCGAGACCCGCGAGCGCCGCGACCGGCGTGCCGACCGGGGCCGACGGCGGGGCGTCCGCGGCGCGCCCGCCCGTCCACGGCCGGCCGTCCGGGTGCGGCTCGACGACGACGGTCCCGCGCCCGACCTCGGCGACCCGGCCGAGCAGCACGCCGCGGTGCTTCGGGAAGCGTCCCTCGACGAGCGTTTGATGATCGGATCCGCCGAGGAAGCCGTCGCCGAAGCCGCGCGTGTAGACGAGGCTCGTCCGCAGGAGGTCGCGTCGCGCCGCCTCGGCATCCGTCACGCGCGGTCCGCCGTCGCGCGTCACGGCATCGACCCACGCACGATACATCGCGGTCGTCGTCGCGACGTACGCGGCGCCCTTTTGCCGGCCTTCGATCTTGAGGCTCGCGACGCCCGTCGCCGCGAGTTCGCCGACGGCGCGGAGTCCCGCGAGGTCTTTCGGCGAGAGCAGATACGCGACCTCGCCGAGCTCGCGCACCTCGCCGTCGAGCACGAGGTCGTACGGCATGCGGCACGACTGCGCGCACTGGCCCCGATTCGCGGAGCGTCCGCCCCACGCCTCGGAGGTCAGGCACTGGCCCGACCACGCGACGCAGAGCGCGCCGTGGATGAAGACCTCGAGCGCGACGTCGGACCGGGCCTCGGAGCACCCGAGCTCGAAGCGACGGATCTCGTCGACGGAGAGCTCGCGCGGCACCACCACGCGCACCGCACCCAAGCTCGCCGCGAACAGCGCACCCTCCGGGCTCGAGATCGTCATCTGCGTGCTGGCGTGGACCGCGAGGGCGGAACAGAGAACGCGCGCGAGCACCGCGACCGCCGGGTCCTGCACGATCAGCGCGTCGACGCCCGCCTCGGCCGCGCGCCGCAGCACGGTCTCGACGAACGGCAGCTCCGACTCGAAGACGAGCGTGTTGACCGTGAGGTACGCCCGCGCGCCGGCGCGATGGACGCGCGCGACGGTCGCCGCGAGATCGGCGAGAGCGAAGTTGCCGGTGCGCGAGCGGGCATTGAGCCCCTCCTGGAGCCCGAAGTAGACGGCGTCGGCGCCGGCCGCGAGCGCCGCTCTCAGCGCATCGAGATCGCCGGCCGGGGCCAGGACTTCCGGCTTCCGCGCGGACATCGCCATCGAGCGACGCTACCACCCGCGGCGGGGACCCGAAACTCGCGCGACGGCGCGTCCGTTGTCGCGGCGCGGAGCGATTGGTAGTCGTCCGCGCCAAGGAGAACCCCACCATGAAGATCGAAGGCGGCTGTTACTGCAAAGGCGTCCGCTACGAGGCGGAAGGCGATCCCATCTTCAGCGGGCAGTGCCACTGCCGCGAGTGCCAGTACATCTCGGGCGGCGGACCGAACCTCGTGATGGGCATGCCGGAGGCCGGCTTCAGGTACACGCAGGGCGAACCGAAGCGCTTCAAACGCGCCGACCTCGAGCAGGGCGTGACGCGCGAGTTCTGCCCGGAGTGCGGGACGCACCTCCTGACGCGCACGGCGTCGGTGCCGGGTGCCGTGCTGATGAAGGTCGGGACCTACGACGACCCGAGCGTCTTCACCGGGCCGCGGTGGTGCATCTCGGAGCCGACCGGTTGACAGGTGTCGGGTTTCCAGAAGCGGAGCCGGCCGGTGGTGTTTTTGGAAGCGTCGTTCTGGAGCTGACCGGTCGCGGTGACCAGCACCAGCGGCGC
>DAIQBH010000114.1:2352-18689 GCA_036781285.1 Thermodesulfobacteriota bacterium
CGGGCCGCAGATCGTCATCTACACGATCGACAAGCAGGCCTATCACCACGTGCCCGAGGGCGTACCGACGTTCGAGAGGCGGCCGGGCGCCTGAAGGCTGGCCGCCTCGCGTACGTCGCGTTCCTCCTGGCGGCGCTCGCCGCCGCCGAGAGCCTCGTCCGGCTCTCCGGCGTCGCGAGCCGTCATCTTCCGGACCGCGTCTTCGAGTCCGGCGGCGCCGACCTGCCGTACGTCTACCAGCCGAATCTGCGCGACGTCCGCGGCTGGCAGAACACGCGCTTCGACACCGACGCGCTCGGACTGCGGTCGCGGCCGGACGTCGCGCCGGCCGGCGACGGCGATGCGGCCGCGTTTCGCGTGGCCCTCGTCGGCGACTCGATCACGTTCGGCGAAGGCGTCGCGACGGCGGACACGTTCGCCGAGCGCCTCGCCGATCGCCTGCGACCGTCCGGCGGCCGCGTCTTCAACTTCGGCGTCGCGGGGTACAGCGTCCGCGAGATCGCGGCGACCGTCGCGCGCCGGGTGGCGCTGGTCGATCCCGACCTCGTCGTCGTCACGCTGATCCCCGCCGATTTCGAGCTCGCGCGCACGGGCACGCTCGACGCCCTCGGCTCCATCCGGCCGACCGGCGGGAGCGACGCGCTCGAGTGGCTGAAGGTGCCGCTGCGGCGCATGCACCTCCCCTACGCGCTCCTCGACCTCGCACGCGGGTCGCGGCCCGGTTGGCGCACGGTGCCGATCGTCGCGATGCCGGCGTCGTTCTCGTACGTCGCCGGCCTGCGCGCGGCGTGCGCGGAGCGCGGCTTCGCATGCGGGCTCGTGCTCTTCTCGACGAAGACCGACGAGGGGTTCGGGCCGGCCGACGCGGCGCTCCGCGCGCTCGGGATGCCGGTGCTCGATCTCACCCGCCTGAAGGACGAGTACCCGACCGAGGAGTTCGACGCCGGCCCCTACGACCCGCACCCCTCCGCGGCGGTGCACGCGCGGATCGCCGGCGCGCTCGCGCCCTGGATCGACGAGCTACGCCCGCGGCGCGAGGCCGCGAGCCTTCCGCAAGAGGCGCGCGACGCTCTCGTCCGACGCGACGGCGAGGGGCGCGTCGGTCGGGAACCAGCGCAGATCGAGTGACTCCTCGCTGATCGCGAGCGTCGCACCGGGCGGGGCGACGACCAGGAAGCGCACGTCATAATGGATGTGGGCCGGCTCGTCGCCGCGTGCGGGGATCACGTGGGCGTCGAGGTCGAGCGGCTCGGCGGTCGCGAGAGCGAGCCCGGTCATGCCCGACTCCTCCGTCGCCTCGCGGAGCGCCACCGCCGCCGTGTCGGGATCGCCGTCCGAGTGGCCGCCGACCTGGAGCCAGCGGCCGAGCTTCCGATGGTGCGTGAGGAGGAACCGCGTGCCGTCGTGCGACACGACCCACGCCGAGCCGGTCACGTGACCCGGCACGCACGTGCGCTCGAAACAATCGGGATGCGCGGCGACGAACGCCGCGAAACGCTCGGCCACGGCGCGCTCGTCGGGAAAGCGTGCCGCGTAGGCGGCGAGCGATCGCAGCAGCGGGTCCCGATGCATCGCCGTTACTCGAAGACCCGCACGAACGTCCGCGGCGCCCGCTTGGTCCGGCGGCACCGCGTCGCCGCGCTCATGTAGCAGAACGAGACGGCGCTCCGGCGCTTGCCCGTCCGGTTCACCCGCGAGCGGTGCCAGAGATGATTGTGGATGAGGAGCCCCTCACCCGCCCGCACCGGCAACGGCAGCGCCCGCGCCTCGGCGTCGGCGGCGGCGAGGAGCGCGGCGCCGATCACGCCGCCCTCGACCGTCGCGAGGCCGGCGCGATGGCTCGCGTCGAGCACCTCGACACAGCCCGCCTCGACCGGACAGTCGTCGAGCGCCGTCCAGATTTGCAGCTCGGGGTCGCGATCGAGCCCCCAGAAACGGCCGCCGTCCTGATGCCACGGCAACGCGGTGCCGCCGGCGGCGCTCTTGGTGAACGACACCGCGCGGTAGAGCGCGATCGGTCCCGCGATGACCGCGCGCGCGATGCGCTCGAAGAGCGGGTTCGCCATCCACGCCCGGAACAGCGGGTCGAGCTCGAGCTTCTCGATCTTGCGGTAGTCGGACGAGGGCCCCTGCCAGCCTTTCGCGAATTCCAGATCCTCGTAGCGTCCCGTGCCGGAGTCGCGCTGGAAGAACATGCCGTCGTAGCGGAGGCGCTCGTGCATGAGGTCGTCGATGCGCGCGCCGAGCGCGGCGACGCCGGCGGCGGAGAGCACGGGTCCGAGCCGCGCCCAGCCGTGCGCGGCGTAGTCGGCGAGGACGGGCGCGAGATCGAGCGTCAGGGCCGCGTCGTGCAGCACGGCGCCGTGAATATCGGCCCCCGCCCGGACATGCTACCGCTGTCCGATGGATCGGCGACGACCTCGGGCTCCGCGCAAGCCTCGGCCCCCGGCGAGACCGGCGCAGCCGCGGCCCGCGCGGATCGCGATTCCCCACCAGGATCTGCTCGGCACGATGGCGACCCTCCGGGTGGCGCGGGTCGAGCCGATCGGCGCGTTTCTCGCGCCGGTAGGCGAAGGCGCGTTCGTCGACCCGGCCGCCGGTGACGTCGACGCTGCGACCGACGCCGCGCCGCCCATCCTCCTCCCGAAGCGCGAGGTGCCGCCGACCGCCGCCGTCGGCGACGAGATCGCCGTCTTCGTCACCCTCGATTCCGAAGATCGCCCGATCGCCACCACGGAACGCCCGGCCCTCGTGCGCGGCGAGGTCGCGTTCCTCCGCGTCACCGCGATCACGCCGATCGGCGTGTTCGTCGACTGGGGCATGCCGAAGGAGCTGCTCGTGCCGTTTCGGGAGCAGACGCGCGACCTGAAAGTCGGCGACCGCCACCCGGTCGGGCTCCGCCTCGACAAGACGGGCCGGCTCGCCGGCACCATGCGCATCAGCGAGATGCTGCGCGCGCGGCCCGTCGTGACGGCGGGCGAGTGGGTCGCGGGCGAAGCCTGGCGCGTCGATCCGGGAGTCGGCCTCTTCGTGATCGTCGAGCGGCGCTTCGTCGGCCTCGTCCCGAACAGCGAGCCCGTCGGCCTCGCCCGCGGCCAGTCGGCGATGTTTCGCGTGACCCGCGTCCAGGCCGACGGCAAGTTCGAGCTCTCCCTCCGCGCCACGGCGCACGAGGAGATCGCCGACGACGCGGCGCACGTGCTGCGCATCCTGGCCCATCCGGACACGCCGCCGATCGGCGACCGCAGCGAGCCGGACGTGCTGCGCGCGCACTTCGGGCTCAGCAAGAAAGCGTTCAAGCGGGCACTCGGCCGGCTCTTGAAAGAAGGGCGTGTAACGCTCGATCCCCGCGGTCACGCGCACGTGGTTCCCGATCGTTAGGAAGACCCCTGCGTGACGCGACGGCCGATTTTCGGTTGTCGGCGGGCGGCCGACTGCGTTAGACCTGCGCGACGTCCCCACGGAACGCCTGACGGATGAACGCCCCCGCTCTTCGGATCCCGCTTCGCAGCGACGCACCTCCACAGCTCGTCTGGGTCATCGACCGGAAGAGCGACCTCGCGTTCCTGATCGGGGGCGCCCTCGTCGCCTTCGCCTTCCTCGCCGCGCACGCGGTCCTCGGTGTGGCGGCGGTCACGTTGTACGTCGTCTGGATATTGGCCATCGACGGGCCGCACGTCTTCGCCACCGTGTCGCGGACCTACCTCGACGCGAGCGAGCGGCGTGCCCGCGCCCGCTTGTTGCGCGGCAGCCTCGCCTTCTTCGCGCTCGGACCGGCGAGCGTCGCGATCGCGATGCTGGCCGGGCACCGTGCGCCGTACGACGTCTTCCTGCTCGTCTGCACGCTCTGGTCCTACTGGCACGTGGTGCGGCAGCACTACGGCGTGCTCGTGCTCTACGAGCGGAAGGGCGGCGAGTCCGAACCGATCGACCTGCGGGTGGACGCGCTCTTCCTCTATGTCGGGCTTCTGGCGCCGGTCGTCGCCTTCACGTTCGGCAACCCACGAACGCTCGCGCTGCTGGGCCTCGCGGAACCGCCACCGTGGGCGTCCGCCGTCGCGGTGACGGCCTGGACGCTCGTCGGCATCGCGGCGGTTGGGCTGGGCGGACGGCAGTGGATGCGGGCACGCGGCGCGCAGCCGATCCGCTGGACGAAGCTTCTCTTCCTCGCGGCGGCGACGTCCGTCGCGATCGTGCTCTTCTCTCCGCCGGTCGCCGCCCACGTCCAGTACGAGGCGATCATGCCGATCGTCACGTCCTTCCACGACGTGCAGTACCTGGCGATCGTCTGGTTCTACCATCGGAACCGTGCCGCGACGCGCCACACGCAGAAGAATCCCGCGCCGCTCGTGGCGCGGAGGATCGCCGCGTTCCTCGCGGCCGGCGTTGCGTTCACGCTCGCGTATCGCGTCGCGCTCGGATGTCTCTTCAGCGCGTGGCCGGGGTGCAGCGTCGGGGCCGACGAGGTGCCGCTCGCGGCCGGGCTCACCGTGAGCGATCTCGGCGTCGCGTTCCTCTGGGGCTTCGCGCTGCACCACTACTACCTCGACCAGCGGATCTGGCACGTCCGGCGCGAGCAGGCTCTGCACCGCGACCTGCTACTCGATCGCCCCGCCCGCTGAGCTCTCGCTCGGCTCTCGCTCGGCCGTCGTGAGCACGGATCCGAGCTCCGCCGGCGGGAGACCGGTGATCGCCTCGATCTCGCCGAGGATCAGTCCGACGGCCTGGCGCTGCTCCTCGCGGACCGCGGCGGTCGCGGCCGATTCTTCCGTGCCGCGCAACACACGGAGCGCGGCGCGGAGCCGGAGCGCGGCGTCGACCAATCGATCGTAGTCTTCGGAGCCGAGCTCGCGATCGCGGAGCTTGCCGGCGAGCACCCGCTCGAAGAGTCGGCGGAGGTCTTCTCGCTCGTACGGCTCGCGCGCCGCGAGCCGGCGCGCCTTGACCGCGCTCGCGCTCATCGGCGTGCGGGCCGTCCGCGGCGACGTCGCGAACGGGGCGGCGGGCGACGGATCGGCGGTCGCGGGCATCCCGATCGGGTCCGGCACGGAGCGCACGGTCCGCACGGGAACGGGCTCGGCATGTGGGCGCGGGGCGCGCGCGCGCTCGGACGCCAGGTAGCCGGCCGCCGCGGCGGCGAGCACCACCACGACCATCAGTATGGCGCGTCGCCGCAACCGCGATCCGCGCCCGTTACCGCGCGGGTGCGACGGCTTCGCCCGGGATTTCGAGCATGCGCGGCGTCAAACCAGGCGGCGCCATCTCGGGCGGAACGATGCCGCTCTCCGGCACCGCGATGGGCTTGCCGTCCGCGTCGACGAAATCGTAGTCGGGCGAGAACATCAGGATGGGGGGAAGCCGGCGGCCGTCGTCCGTCACTTGGTGATAGCGGACGTAGCCCTCGGGGAGCTCGAAGTCGTCCGGCACGATCATCCCCGGCTTCGGCGGATTGGTGCCCTTCGGGGGATAGACTCCGATGCCCTCGCCGCCGCCCTGGACGCGCAGCCCTTCGGCGACGTCGCGCATGAGGTCCCCGACCATGCCTTGGCTCTCCGCCGCATCGCGTGCCGCCGCCTCGTCCTTCGACGCGGGCACCGCGCGGGACGCCGCGGGCGCTTCACGCGCGGGTTCAGTTCCGGGCCGTCCCTCCGCCGCGATCGGGGCCGCGGGAGCCACGTGCGGCAGCACCTTCACCGGGCGATCCGCCGCAGCCGCGAGCGGCGCCGCATTGCTCGGCACGCTCGCCGACGTCGGAAGGGACCGGGCCGCGGGACGATTCGCGAGCAACACGCCCGCACCCACGACTACGGCGAGCACGGCGGCGATGCCGAACTGTACGGCACGGTTGGCGCCGCGCCTCGGGGAGACTCGGATGCCGTCGGGATCCGACCGCGGCGCATGATCGGTGCGCATGCTCATGAGCTCTCGGCCGACGCTACCAGACGCGCGCGCGCGGGCAATATGTGTCGGATGCGTTGCCTCGATGAAGGCCATACGCTATCGACCCCGCACTGCCGCAGCCCGACGATCTCTCGACGATGCACTTTCCGATGATCGCGCATGGACGGTGGTGGCGCGTCGCTCGCGCGGCCCTCGTCGTGCTGAGCCGCGCGAGCCTCCTCGTCATCGCCGTGATGATTCTCTTCCCGGAGTCGTGGCCGGGCGCGCCCACTCTCGGGAATCCGCTCCGGCTGGCGCGCGTCTTCACGACGTGGTGTCTGCTGCCCGAGCTCGCGGCGTGGGTGATCGGCCGCGTCTTCACCGGCACGTGCGCCGTCGCGCACGGAACGCTCGTCCTCGAGCGCCTGCACGAACGGGTCGAGATTCCCTGCGCGTCGGTGCAGCACCTGGCGCCCTGGACGGTACCGTTGCCGGGCGGCGGGGTGTCGCTGCGGCTCGGCTCGGGCCGCTGGTTTCACTGGGGACTCCAGATCGCCGATCCGCCGACCTTGGCGGAGGCGCTCGCCGACGGGGGCGCGCCGGACGAGGTCCGTCGTGCCGCGCGCAATCCCGCGGCGATCTACGCCCGTTCGACCGGCCTGTGGAGACGGTGGCCGGACCATCCCGCCTTCAAGTTCGTCGCGTTCGCCCTGGTGCCGACGATTCCGGTCTTCCGGCTGCATCAGTGGGTGGCCTACGGCGGGACGTTCGGCGAGTACTACACGTACGGACTGCGAGCGTATCTGCTGGCGTTCGCGATTTTTTGGGTCTCGATGATCGTGCATCTCGTCGTCTTCGCCGCCGTCGTGCGTGCCGTCCTCGAGCCGCTCGTCATCGGCAGCGCGTGGGCCGCACCGGCGGCAACGTCCGGCGTGCGCCGCGCGGTCGAGGCGGTGGCCCGCCTCGTTTTCTACGGCGGCGTCGTCGCGTTCCTCGCACTGCTGTACCTCCAGTCACGCGGCGTGTGAGGCGGCGCGTACGACGTCGCAGCCGGGACGCCGGCGGAGCGTCGTGCCCCGCCGGCGTCCCGGTCGCTCACGCGGTCCTGCCGCGTGGTCGTGGGTGCGTTACTTCTTGAACTGGAAGAGCGCGTACGGCGACTGGCCGTTGTCGAGCTCGAGGACCAGCTGGTAGCACTTGTCCGCGAAGTCCTTCGAGGTCTTCCAATTGTAGATGTACTGCTGGGCATCCGCGTCGTAGCGGAGCTGGGTGTTGCCCGCGGTACTGGTCTCCTCGATCGGATCCGCCGGGAGCGTGCTGTCGCACGGCACCTGCACCATCCGGATCGGGTTGTAGGTCAGCGCATCGAGCCGGCTGATGTAGCCGTCGGTGCAACGCCGCGGCAGTTGGAACTTGACCGGGTACGTCTTGCCGGCCTGGCCGACGTTGAACACCGGCTGGCCCTCGATCGGCACATCGAAGCCGCCGAAGTCGTAGATCGTGGGATCGCCGTTCGGCGTCTGCACGCACCCGTCGGTCTCGTTGCAGGTGTCGTCTGTGCACTGATCGCCGTCGTCGCAGCTCTTCGGCGTCGCCACGCAGGTGTTGGCGCCGTCGCAGACGTTGTCGGTGCAGATCAAGCCGTCGCTGCACTCCGCGCCCGACGGCTGGAACGTGCACGTGCCGGTGCAGCAGCTCTCCGCCGTGCCGTTGGCCGCCGCGTCGTCGCACTCTTCCGTGCCGCGGATCAAGCCGTCGCCGCAGATCGGCGTGCAGGTCGAGAGCTCGCCGGTGCAGCTCCACCCGTCCTCGACGAAGCAGGTGGACGCGCAGCCGTCGGAGTCGTCGTCGTTGCCGTCGTCGCAGGTTTCGTCGCCGACGATCAGACCGTCGCCGCAGATCGGACCGCACATCGAGGGAGCGCCGCTACAGGCGTAGCCCGTCTCGACCTCGCACTGGCTCGTGCAGCCGTCGCCGCCCGCGTTGTTGCCGTCGTCGCAGGGTTCCTCGCGCGGATTGCCGGACGGGAGCCACACGGTCTCGACGGCGCCGTTGCCGCACGACGGAGGCGTGAACGTCGCGGTCGGATCCATGAGCCAGCCGAGGCGGTCATGACCGTTCCAGTTCCAGTGCGGATTCTTGCCGTCGGGGTACGGGCCCGCCGTGGCGAAGAACACCTCGACGTTGCCGCCCGGCGTGGTGAACAGCGTGCCGGCCGTGACG
The DNA here is from genome assembly GCA_036781285.1 of Thermodesulfobacteriota bacterium. GTDB lineage: Bacteria > Desulfobacterota > Binatia > UTPRO1 > UTPRO1 > UTPRO1. The sequence continues at coordinate 10,456 of DAIQBH010000114.1, forward strand.
CCTTCGAAGGTCGGGTGGGTGTCGTCGCTCTGGAGGTAATCGAAGGTCGTGGTGCTGTTCACGAGCTTCGTGTTGGAATCGCGGAGCGTGCTCTTGAGCCCGACGATTCGCGCAATGTAGGCGGCCTTCGACTCGCCCTTGATGTAGCGGATGGCGTCGGAGTCGTTGATGCCGTCACCGTTCGAGTCGTAGTCACGCGCCATGTAGGTCGCGAACGCGTCGCCGCACTCGAAGCCGTGCTGCTCGGCGAGCTTGCAGGTCTCCCAGTTGCTCTCGGCGAGCAGCGGGAGGAAGAGCGTCTGCATGTGGACGCGGTTGCCGTTGGCGGGGTCGCCGTTCACCGCGTCGGTGCACGTGCTGTAGGCGTTGTCGGCGTTGAACCCCGGGTAGTAGAGGTTCATGACCATCTTCACCCGAGTGTTCGCGTGCGCGAACTGATTGATGTTCTGCATCGCGAGCCCGGTGAAGTTCACGCAGTTGTTGAACGCCGTCTGGAGCCCGCTGTAGTTGCACGTGCCGCTCGCGCTCCGGAAGCTCGAGCGCGCTTGCAGGTAGTCGTTGCCGCACATCTCGAACATCACCATGCGGGTGTTGGCGTTCTGCATGAACGCGCGGTCCGTCGTGCTGTTGATGCGGCTGTAGATCCCGCTCGCGACGGCGCCGGACTGGCAGCGCCGGCGCACTTCGACGCGTTGGCCGCTCAGCGCCGCCAGGTACTCGGCGGTGACGTGCGGCGCGCCGCGGCGAGCGATGTTCGTCGCACTGGTGTAGCCGGCGAAAATGGAGTCGCCGTAGGCGACCACGCCGTACGTCTGGGTGGATCCTGGCCGCGTGATGTTCCACGCGGAATTCTGAGCGATCGTGCTGGCACTGGCGGCACTGGCCGTCAGGCCCGTTACCGCTAGAATTGCGAGCAATCCTCGGCCGATCTTACGGAACATAGGGGTTCTCCTTCGATCTCCGCTGCGTGTGATTGGAAAGGGTGCCGGACGGCACCGGACGTGCGGGAGAGGTACCCGAGGCGGACCCGACCCAACAATCCACGAAAGAGTGAATCGCTCTACGACTTTTGGGTGAATCCTTCGTGGCCCGGCGCGTCATCCGCGGGATGCAGGGCGACGAGACCGTTGCGGAGCGCGTACAGGGCGAGCTCGAGCCGATCGCGCACGAAGAGCTTGGCGAACACGTTGCCGAGGTGCGCTTTCACCGTGTCCTCGCTGATGAACAGCCGCCGCGCGATGTCGGCGTTCTTGTGTCCCGTCGCGACCAGGCGCACGACGTCGAGCTCGCGCGGCGTGAGGCGTTGGGCCGGCCCGGTCGTCCCGGCCGTGAACCGCGCCTGCAACGAGGGCGGCATCCAGACCTCGCCGGCGACCGCGGCGCGCACGGCGTCGAGCAGCATCTCGACGGCGAAGCGCTTGAAGACGACGGCCCGCGCGCCGGATTGCATGGCGATCATCGGCTCGTCCGTGTACTCGTTCGCCGTCACGACGACGACGGGGAGGCGCGCGGCGATGCCGGGCAGCTCGTCCAGCACCGACCGCTCCATCCGGAGATCGAGCAACAGCACGTCGCACGGCGTGCGGTCGAGAAACGCGTGGATGTCGGCGACGCGATCGGTTTCCCCGGCGACGATGACGTCGCCTCGTCCGCGGAGCAGCGCCTTCAGGCCCTGGCGGAAGAGCGCATGATCGTCGGCGATGGCGATGCGAATCGGGAGCGCCATGTCACGAGCTCGGCAGCGAAATCGTGATGTGAGCACCCGCGGGCTCGCTCGTTTCGAGCCGCAGCGAGCCGCCGAGCTCCTTCACCCGTGAGGCGATGGACCACGGCGCCTGATCGGGCGACTCGAACCCGCGACCGTCGTCGTCGATCGAGATCGCGATGCCGCCCGCGTCGCCGTCGGCTCGGATGACGGCGGTGCTCGCGGCGGCGTGACGGCGCACGTTCGTGACGCCCTCCCTGACGATACGCAACACTTGATCCACGGAGGCACCGGACGCGTCGATGTCGATGCGCACGCGTATGCGCGGATCCGGGCTCTTGGTGCCGCCGCCGGGGGCGTTCATGCCGGCGAGCGTGCGGAGATACGCGCGGAGCTCGTCGTGCTCGGCGTTGATGCTGCGCTGCATCTCCTCGAGGTCGGCCACGAGGTCGTCGGTGCGGTGCGCCAGGGCGAGGTTCCGGCAACTCTCGAGCTGGAGGTTGACCGCCGACAAGACCTGCGCGCATCCGTCGTGGAGGTCGCGTGCGATCCGCAACCGGTCTTCCGCGGCGGCGAGCGTCTGGACCTCCGATTGCAGCTTCAACCGCGCTTCGCCGAGATACCCCACCAGGTAGCCGACGATCAGGAGATACACCGGACGCATGACGTAGAAGAACGCACCGCCCGGCGTCCATGCGACGATCATGCCCAACCAGAGCACCAGGCTCGCGCACGTGACCATCATCGTCCGGCGAAGGCCCCAGCGCGCCCCGCTTCCGACGATGGCGAAGGTGAAGAACGGCGTGAACAGGATGCTGCGGCCTTCGGTCACGAACACGACGGCGGCGGCGAACAGGACGTCGGCCGCGGTGGTTGCCGACGCGAAGCGCTCGTCTGAGACCCGGCCGGACCGAAAGACGAGATACGCGCAGGCGCTGTACGCGGTGTGCAGGAAGATCGCGCCGAGCGAGTCCGGGTCCATCGGATACGCGCCTCCGATGAGGTGGAGCCACGGGTTCAGCTGCGGCTGGAGCGGGTCGAGCACGACCGCCACGGCGACGGCGATCGAAAAGATCAACCGACAGCGCACGATCTTCTGCTCGATTTGAGACGACGTAGCGTACGGCATGGGGGATCCCGTCTGGACCGGCCGTGCGGCGCGGCGCGTGGTGGATTCGACGATGCTGGCCGGAGCCTATCGGCGGCGATTGCGATGTCAACGCGCTGCGCGGCGCGGCTCCACTCCGGCGACGTCGACCCGGGGCGTCGACGAGGGGTGCGCCGTGCTCGCGCGCACGGGTTGACTTTGATACCGGCGGTATCTTAATACCAACGGTATGCGAATCGTCCGGCGAACCCGTGAGGAGCAACGCGAGGACACCCGCAGGCGCCTGCTCGACGCCGCCCGTCGCGTCTTTCTCCGGCGCGGCTTCCACGGCGCCTCGCTCGATCTGGTCGCCGAGGAGGCGGGGTTCACGAAGGGGGCGGTGTACTCGCGGTTCGCGAGCAAGGCGGATCTCTTCCTCGCGCTGCTCGACGAGCGCATCACGACGCGCATCGCCGAGATGCAGGCGGCGGCGGCGCGGACGCGCGATCCGAGCGATCTCGGCGCCGCCATCGGCCGACAGTGGGACGCGAAGCTCGGCCAGGACGAGGACTGGTCGCTCGCGCTCATCGAGTTCCGCGTGCACGCGGCGCGGGATGCGGCGCTGAACCGCCGCTACGCGGCCACGCATGCGCGCCTGTTGGACGCGATCGCCGCGATGATCGAGCGCGAATGGCAGGAGACCGGCGACGCGCCGCCGATGCCCGCCGCGGACATCGCGCGCGCGGCGGTCGCGATGGGGACCGGCGCCGTGCTCGAGCGCGCGGCGGACGCGACCGGGTTCCCGAAACACCTGACGGAGACCATGCAACGCGCGCTCGTCCGCGGGCTACGCGCGGAAGCGGCCGAGGCCGCCGCCGCGACCCCGCGCCGGTCGCGCCGGAGGTGACCATGTCGATCTCCTATGTGCGAAAGAATCTCGTGGACGTCGCGCGCGCCCTTCCCCTCGCGAATGCCGGCCGCGAGCGCGAGCGCTGGCCGCGCGAACGGCTGCTCGCCCATCAACGCGAGCGCTTCGCGAGCCTCGTCGCGCACGCGAGCGCGGCGTCACCCTTCTACCGGGCGCTCTACGGCGGCCCCATTGCCGCGCGCGACGTGCGGCTCGACGCCCTGCCCCCCGTGACCAAGACGACGATGATGGAGGGGCTCGACGATTTCTTTCCCGACCGGCGCCTCACCCGCGCCGCGCTCGAGGCGCACCTCGCGGGACTCGGCGGGGACGACGCGTTCTTCCTCGGGGAGTACCGCGTCATGGCGTCGAGCGGCAGCTCCGGCCGCAAGGGCATCTACGTGTACGACCGCCCGGCGTGGCGGAGCTTCCTCGCGGGCGCCATGCGGTTCACGGGGATCGCGGGTTTCCGGCCGCGCCTGCCCCGTCCGCGGGTCGCCTGGGTCGCGGCGCCGGACGCGAAGCACATGACGCGGCGGGGCACGGCGTCGCTGTCGCTGGGGCCGTTCCGGTCGTTGTCCCTGAGCGCCGCGCAGCCGCTCGGCGAGCTGACGGCCGCGCTCGATCGCTTCCGGCCCGAGGCGCTGAACGGCTACCCGTCCGCGCTCGCGATGCTCGCGACCGAGCAGCTCGAGGGCCGCCTGCACATCGCCCCTCGCACCATCGCCACGTCGAGCGAGGTCCGGACGCCGGAGATGACCGGCCGCATCCGCGCCGCGTGGGGGGTCGACCCGTTCGATCTCCTCGGTCTCACCGAGCTCGGCATCACCGCGTACGACTGCGCGGCGCACCGGGGCATGCATCTCCTCGAGGACCGCTGCCTCTTCGAGGTCGTCGACGAGCGGAATCGGCCCGTGCCCGACGGCACCGCGGGCCACAAGGTGCTCGTCACCAACTTCGACAACTACGCGCAGCCGTTCATCCGCTTCGAGGTGACCGACCTCGTCACGCTCACGGACGAGCCCTGCGACTGCGGCCGCACCACGCGGCGGATCGTCGCCCTCGAGGGACGCTCCGACGACATCCTCGAGCTGCCCGCGATCGGCGGCGGCACGGTCCGCGTGCACCCGATCCACCTCCGGAGCCCGCTCGCGGCGATGGCGGAGATCGCGCAGTACCAGATCGTGGAGGCCGCCGACGGGCTCGACGTGACGATCGTCGTCACGGCGGACGCCGGCGGCGACGCCGCGCGCCGGCTCGCCGCCACGCTCGGCGACAAGCTCGCGACGCACGGCGTGGCGCCGCTGCCGATCCGCGTGCGCGTGGTGCCGCAAATCGCGCGCGAGCAGGGCGCAGGGAAGCTCAAGCTCATCAAGTCCAAGGGCTCGGCTACGCCGCCGCCCGAGGTGCGCGGCGCCCACTGCGCGTGAGGACCTTCGCGCTCAGCGGGCCGCACGGCGGCGCAGCACCGGCCGCGCCGTACGCTCGCGGCGCAACAGCTCCGCTTTCCGCTCGAGCCCCCAGCGATAGCCGGTGAGCCCGCCGTCGGCGCCGACGACACGGTGGCAGGGCACCAGCACCGCGAGCGGGTTCCGGCCGATCGCGCGCGCGACCGCGCGGTGCGCGCCGGGCGCTCCGATGCGGGACGCGACCTCGGCGTAGCTCCGCGTCGCGCCCGGTGGAATGGCGCGCAGCGCCCGCCACACGCGCTCCTCGAATGCGGTGCCCTGGACGTCGAGCGGCACGTCCGCGACCGCCGGCCGCTCGACCGCCGCGACGACGCGATCGATCCACCGCGGTAGCGCGGCGCGTGCCCGCACGGCGGCCGGCCAGCGGCGCTCGATCGCCGCCTCGAACGCGCGCGCATCCGCGACGAACGCGACGTCCGAGACGCCGCGGCTCGTCCACGCGATCCCGACCGTGCCGAGCGAGGTCGGACGCGTCGTATATGCGACGCGCTGCCCGCTCCCGCCGCGCCGCGCCTCGGCCGGCGTCATGCCGAGCTCGCGCCCGGCGCCCGCGTAGAAGCGGCTGCTCGTCGAGTAGCCGGCGGCGTAGACCGCGTCCGTCACGCGCGTTCCCTTCGCGAGCGCGGCCTTCGCGCGCGCGGCGAGCAGACGCTGCCGATACTGCCGCGGCGTGACGCCGAGCTTGGCGCGAAAGGCACGCGCCAGGCTCGCCGGCGTCATGCCGACCGTCCGCGCCACGTCGGCGATCCGCACCTCGTCGTCGTCGGCCGCGAGCAGCGCGCAGGCCGTGGTGAGCGCGCGCGCCGGGTCGGAGGCCGCGCGACCGGCGTGGCAACGCCGGCATGGACGGAAGCCGGCGCGCTCGGCGTCCGCCGCCGCGTCGAAGAAGACGACGTTCTCGCGGCGCGGGGCCCGCGACGGACACGCCGGCCGGCAGACGACGCCCGTCGTGGTGACCCCATAGACGAAGGTGCCGCTCGCGCCGGCGTCGCGCGCGACGATCGCCTTCCAGCGCGCGTCGTCCGTCCCGAAGCGTGCGAGTGGTCGACCGCCGTCGCGGCGGTCTTCACTCCGCGCGGTCGATCGCATGACCGTCCTCCTCGACGCCATAACGGTACTGGGCTACCGCGCCGAGCGCCCGCGACGCCAGGCGCATGACGGGGCCGCGCTTCCACGGCGCGTACGCCGCCTCACCGCCGCTCGCGAGCCGGGACGGCGCGACGCGCTCCCCGCGGGCGAAGAGCTCGCGGAAGCTCATCAGGAGCGGCGTCCAGCGGCCCGGGTCGATCCGGTCCGGCGCCGCGAGGATCGCCTCGTCGGCATGCGCCCGCACGACACGCACCTCGACCGCGCATGCGGGGATCGCCATCCGCGGGTCCTCCTTGGCGAACGGCCGCATGCCGACGACCACTGCTTCGAGGTGGACGCGGCACTCGCCGACCCTTGGCGCCTTCACCTGCATCGACGGCAGCAAGGTCAGGCCTGCGTGGCGTGGTTTGTCGGGCTCGTGGCGGTAGCCGAGGAGCTTCTTGTGGAGCGGCACCGCGGCGGCGCCGGTCGTGAGCGCGAGCGCGTTCACGATCGCGGCCTCGTCGGGCGACGCCAGGTTCAACACGCACTCGCCCTCGCGGCGGAGGTTCGCGACCGTCTGCGAGCTGGCGTCGAAGCCGAGCATGCAGCTCCAGCCGAGCCACCAGGCCGACGACATCGGCGACACGTTGACGCCGCCGGCGGGGTTGCGGGTGCTGACGAGCACGACGGGCGTGCCCCAGTAGTGGATCGCGGGACTGATCTCTCGATGCGTGGGGATCGTCATGGCGCGGGTTCTGACACGAGCGGTCCGCCCGGCGCTTCCCGCTACTTGTCCCGCAATTCGCGAGCCTGGCTCGGCCAGCCGTGACGGGTCACGCGCTCGATGCCCACGAGGATCCGGACACGTGCCGAGCGAGTCGACGTCGACACCCGAGCGCGTCGATCAGCCGATCTTCGGCGGCTTCGGCTTGACCTTGATCTCCTTCGGGGCGAAGGGCGTCGTTGCGAGGTTGTCGGCCGACGTGTCGTCGCACGCCTGATCCGCGGGCGTGGGCCCCGGTCCGGTCGACGTGCCCCAGAAGTTGCCGGTCGCGTCGACGGCGTCGTCAGTGAACTTGAAGATGCCGCATCCGTTGCTCTCGCGGTCGTTGCCGGCGAGGTTGTTGCCCGTGACCGTGACGTCTTGGCTCGGGGAGGTGACGACGACCCCGGGCCCCACGTTCGCGTACGCCGTGTTCTTCGTGATCGTGATCCGCGTGCCGTTCGCGTAGACGCCGGCGTCGACGTTGCCGTTCACGACGTTGCCGGACACGAGCGCATCGTCGGCGTCGAGACGGATGCCCTCTGCGAGGTTGCCGCTCACGATGTTGCCGGTGATGACCGCGCCTTCCTTCCCGTCGATTTCGATGCCGGCAAGCGAATTGCGAACGATCGTGTTTCCGATGATCTGCGCGTTCCGACCGTCGGATTCGGCCTCCACGCCGTTCTCGTTGCCGATCGCCTCGTTGCCGATCAGCCGCGTGCCCGCCGACCAGAGGAGAAATCCGGCGTCGGTGTTGCCGATCGCCTGATTGCCCGTGAACAACATGCCCTGAGCCACCGACCTGAACCCGTTGCGGTTTCCGACGGAGCGATTGCCGGCGACGACGACGTCGTTCCCGGGCGACACCTCGACGGTCACGCCGGAGCCACTCGGCGCGTTCTGGAGCGTGAAGCCCTTCTTCGGCTTTCCGAACCGAACGCCGTTGGCGACGATCCGCACGTGATTCGCGGTGGTTCCGCCGGCGTCGATGATCGTCGCGGCGGCACCGTCCCGCGACTCGATCGCGAGCGGCTTCGTCACGGTGACCAGGGCGCTGGCGGCGGCCGCTTCCTCCCCGGGCTCGCCGAGGATGCCGTCGCCATCGACGTCGCCGTACCGGCCCGGGCCGACGACGATCTTGTCGCCGGGGGCAGCGTTGGCGACGGCCTGGCTGATGGAGCGGCAGGGCGCGGTCTTCGTCCCGCAGCCGTCGGCGTCGGTGCCGGTCGCGG
>DAIQBH010000115.1:0-3767 GCA_036781285.1 Thermodesulfobacteriota bacterium
GCCGGTGGCGAAGCTCACCGTCCAGATGGCGCTCGGGATCTGCCCGCTCTCCGTGGCGGTCCGCTACAGCGCTAGCTCTCGTCGCGCGTCGGCAACCGCCAGTCGCAATGTCTCGCGAAGCACGTGGAGTTCATGCCGCCGCCGTGAGGCCGTGCCGGAGGGCGTACATGACCAGCCCGATGCGGTCGCGGACGCCGAGCTTCTGGAAGACGCTCGTGAGGTTCGTGCGCACCGTCCGCTCGCTGATCGCGAGCTGCTCGGCGACTTCCTTGTTCTTCTTGCCCGCGGCCACGAGCCGGACGATCTCGAGCTCGCGGTCGGTGAGGCCGTCGTCGCGGTCGATCGCGAGACTTCCATTGGCGTCGTCGCCGCTCCGGGCGAGCTCGGCGACGAGCACGCCGCGCATGCGCGGGTCCATCCAGGTTTCGCCGCGGCAGACGGAGCGAATCGCCTGCACCAGCGTCTGACGGGCGGAGTCTTTCAGGACGACGCCGCGCGCGCCGAGCTTGAACGCGCGCACGTGCTCCTCGATCTCGTCGCACGCGGTCAGCACGATCACGGTGGTGTTCGGGCTGATGCGGCAGACCGCCGGCACTGCGTCGAGGCCGCTGCCTTGCGGCATGCGGATGTCGAGCAGCAGCACGTCGGGCTTGGTTTCCCACATGAGCTCGACGATGTCCTCGGCGCTCTCGACGTCGGCGATGACCTCGAAATCGTCCTCCATGCCGAGGATGGTGCGGAGACCATCGCGGAAGAGCGTGTGGTCGTCGACGATCACGACGCGGCGGCGGCGCGGTTGGATGTTCATCATGCGATCCTCCTGCTGCGGGTCTGCTCGTGTGTAGATGATGACGTCTTCGGTGACGTCGTCGTCGCGGGAACGACGACGTGGATTTCGACGCCTTTCCCGGCGTGACTGCGGACGCGAAGGGTGCCGCCGAGCGCGGCGGTGCGCTCGCGGATCGACCACGGCACGGCATTGGGTTGCACGGTGCCGTCGGTACCGACGGCGCCCGACGGGGCTTTGAAGCCGCGCCCGTTGTCGGAAATGACCAGTGAGCAGTGGGGCCCAAAGGTCGAGAGCTTCACGGTGGCGTCCTTCGCGCCGCCGTGACGGACCGCGTTCCGGAGGGCCTCGCGCACGATCTGCGTCAGCTCGTACGCAGTCGACGGCGGGAGCGGCGGGTCGTCCTTCGGGAGCTCGAGGCTCACGCGCAGGCGCTCGCGGATCGAGAACTCCGCGGCCACCTGCTCGAGCGTCGCGTGGAGATCGTGGGCCTCCCGGCTCGAGCTGCGCAGCACGTTCAGATAGTGGCGCACCTCGCGGTAGCCGCGCTCGACCGTCTGCTGGAGCTCGGCGAGCTCTTTCGGGACGCGCGCGGGGTCCTTCTCGATCATCTTCAGGCAGGCCTCGGCGCGGAGATCGATGCCGGCGAGAGATTGGATGAACCCGTCGTGCAGATCGCGCGCGATCCGCGCCCGCTCTTAGAGCACCGCGACTTCCTCCGCTTTCGCTTGGAGGCGTGCCGCCTCGAAGGCCGCCGCGGCCTGGCCGACGACCAGGAGCAGAAACTCCATGTCCTCGCGCGCGAACTTGGGACGCCGCTTGCGGAGGACCATGGCGCGGCCGCGGAGCTCGCGCTGGATGAGGATGGGCACCATCAGGAGCGCCTGGTCGGCGCCCTCGCCCGGCAGACGGACGTCGCCCGCGACGACCTTGCGCTGGGTCGCGCCGCTCACGACGTCGTAGCAGAGCGCGGTCAGGCCGCGTGGATCCGAGGTGTTGCAGAAGAACGCCTCGGTCGTGCTCGCGAACGACAGGGGGAACGGGTCCTGCTCGGAGATCCGGAGGCCGAGCTTCAACCGGCCGTTCTGCCGGTTCATGTCCCACGTGAAGTAGCGCCGGCTCTCGGGATCGCGGAGCACGACGACGCCGCGCGGGGCGTCGTAGTGATGGAGGATGCGCCGCATGATGTGGGTGAGCGCCCATCCGGGGGCCCGGCCCGGCCGGATCGCGGTCGTGAGATCGAGCATGACGCCGAGCTTCTGCTTCGACCGGCGCTCGTGCTCGCCGAGGTACGCGATCAGGTAGCCGAGGGCGACGAGATAGATGGGGCGGAAGAAGTGCGCCCGCTGCACGCTGAAAAACTCGGGCTCGAGCCAGCGGCTCGCGATGAAGATCAGCACCGGATACAGGCCGGCGAGGAAGATCGTGATCGGCGCCGCGGCCTTGAATCCCCAGCGCACGCTGACGCTCGCGATCACGAAGAGATTCAGGAGGAAGAACGGCGTGGCCCCGCGCTCGGTGAAGAGCGTGATGAGAACGCCGAAAACCATGTCGAGCACGACCGAGTACGGGCCGACCTTGCGGCCGCGGACGATCTCGCTCCGCACGAGCCAGAAGAGGACGAGGCTCACCGCGACGTAGGTGCCGACCAGCGGATAGGCGGCGACCGGCCAGAGGGGCGTCTTCGGATCGACGAGCATGATCGCGAAGGTCGCGGTCGCGAGCAGCACGCGACAGAATGCAATGACCTTCTCGGTCGGCGAGATGCCGCCGAGAGTCAGGGTCGCGTCGGTGTCGAGAAGCCTATGTGGGAACGTCGAGGGCATGCGTCCGGGCCGGAATGTCCCGCAGACGAGGCAGCAAGCGACATGCCACGTTTTGCTGCGACGTATTTGCGATATTGCTCTCGGGTATCCCGCAAACACGCACGAAACGGAGAAACGGCACTGCCGCCGACCGCCGCCGCCTCACCCGTCTCATCGATAGACCATCGCGGCGGGTCGGTCCAACCGTGGGCGGAACTACTCCACCGCGACGATCGCGATGCCCGCCGCGTCCGCCGCCCGGATCACCTCGGCACGGTCGATCATGATCGTGCGGCCGGCTTCCAGCGCCAGCACCTTCGCACCGACCTCGCGCATCACGTCGATCGTCGTCATTCCGACGGCGGGAACGTCGAACCGCAGATCCTGACCCGGTTTGCTCACCTTCACGACGACGACCCCTCCCCGGCCGAGCTCGCCGCCGCGGCGAATCGCCGCGTCGGTCCCCTCGATGCCCTCGACCGCGATCACCGTGCGACGCTTCACCACGACACTCTGCCCCACCTCGAACCGGCCGATCTCACGCGCGACCTCGAGCCCGAAGCGCACGTCCTCCCACTCGCGGCTCTTCGGCGCCTTCCGCGTGAGCGTGCCGACCCGTGGCACGAGGTCGCCGAGGAAGAGCGTCGACTCGACGATCGTGATGCCGTCGAGCTCGAGCTCCGCTGCGACTCCGCGGAGGAGCACGTCGTCGCGGAGGCTTCGGGTCTTGGCGATGAAGGCCGCGCCGCGGAAGTCGGGTCGGAAGTCGGAGAGCTGGCGTGGTTTGCGGATGCCGCCCGCCATGACGGCGCGCCGAACGCCGGCGTCCTTGAGGACACGGATGATCTTTCCGAGCTCGCCGACGCGGACCCAGGTCAGGTGCGTGACGAGGTTCGTGATCTCGTCGGGCGTCTCGTTCTGGTGCGCCACTGCCACGACTTCGACGCCGGCGCGGTGCGCTGCTTCCGCGAAGAGCAGCGGGAAGCGGCCGTTGCCGGCGATCAGGCCGATGCGCTCAGGCGTCGCCACCGTCGTCGTCTCCGCCGGCTCCGTCTTTGCCGGCCGCGCACACGCCGCGTTTCGACGCGGCGATGAACGCGAGCATGCGCCCGACGTCACCCTCGCTGCCGAGCTGGTCGATCAGCATGATCAGCGGCAGGAACAGTGCAATAACA
>DAIQBH010000115.1:3777-18588 GCA_036781285.1 Thermodesulfobacteriota bacterium
ACCCTCGCTGCCGAGCTCGTTCGCGCAGCGCTCCCGTGCTTCCACGAGCGGCTCGTCGCCGTCGAAGAGGATGCGGTAGGCCTGCTTGATGGCGCGAATGCGGGCCGCGTCGAAGCCGCGGCGCCGGAGCCCGATCACGTTCAGGCCGCGGAGGCGCGCGCGGTCGCCCGAGGCGTTGCAAAACGGCGGCACGTCGTGGATCACCATGGCCCCGCCGCCGAGGAGCGCCGATTCGCCGACGCGAACGAATTGGTGGACCGCCGCGAGGCCGCCGACGAACACGAAATCCTCGATGGTCACGTGTCCGGCGAGCGCGCAGCTGTTGGCGAGGATGCAGCGGTTGCCGACCTGCGAGTCGTGGCCGACGTGCGCGTAGTTCATGACGAGGTTGTCGTTGCCGATTCGCGTGATCATGCCGCCGCCGGCGGTACCGGGATTCAGCGTCGAGAACTCGCGGATGATGTTGCGGTCGCCGATCAGCAGCTCGCTCGGCTCGCCGCGGTACTTCAAGTCCTGCGGGTCCGCGCCGACGCTCGCGAACTGGAAGACGCGATTCCCCGCCCCGAGCGTCGTGTGACCGTCCAGTACCGCGTGCGGACCGATCGCCGTGCGGTCGCCGCCGCGGACGTGCGGGCCGATCACCGCGTACGGTCCGATCGTGACCTCGACGCCGAGCGCGGCGCCCGGCGCGACGATCGCCGTCGGGTGGATGCCCGCCGGCGCGCTCGGCACGAGCGCGATCGCGAAGTCGGTCTCCGCGACGGTCGATTCGCCGACGTGGACACGGCCGCGGAAGCGCCATGCGGCGGGCTCGCGCGCGACCACCCGCACGTCGAGGTCGAGCACGTCGCCGGGGACGACGGGTTGTCGGAAACGCACGCGCTCGAGCCCGGTGAGCTTCAGGGTCACGCCGGCCGCGGGCGGTGGATCGGCGCGCGCGATCAGGACGGCGCTCGCTTGCGCGAGCGCCTCGCAGATCAACACGCCCGGCATCACGGGGCGCGTCGGGAAATGGCCCGCGAAGAACGGCTCGCCGGCCGTGACGCCCTTGCGCGCGACGAGGCGGCTGCCCTCCTCGTGCAGCAGCACGCGGTCGATCAGGCGATGCGGATACCGCTGGGGCAGCAGGCGCGCGAGCGCCGCGAAATCGACCGGGTCGCCCGCGCCGGCCGTGGCCCCGTCGGTACGCTCGTTCTCGTCCATGGCCGCGCTACCCGCGCGGAGCTCGCTCAGTGCTTCGCGTCGAAGGCCTTGATCACCGAGTCGGTGATGTCGATCGTCTTCGACCCGTAGAGCACGGAGCTGCTCGAGTTCTCCAGGATCAGCGTGTACCCCTCGCGCTCGCCGATCTCCTGGATCACGACCGCGAGGTCCTTGAGGATGCTGCCGGTCAGCTCCTGGTCCTTCTTGCGGAGCTCGGCGTCGGAATCCTCGAGCTTGCGCCGGAGATCGCGGCGGCGGCGCTCGAAGTCCTCCATCTTGGTCTTCTTCTGGTCCTCGCTGAGCACGGCGCTCTTCTTGTCGAGATCCTCCTTGATGCGGTCGAGGGAGTCCTTCTCGCGCTTCAGACCCTCCTGCATCTTCTCGAACTCGCCCTTGAACGAGTCCTTGGCCCGGCGGCCGGAGGAGGACTCGTTGAGCGCCCGTTGCAGGTCGACGATGCCGACCTTCATGTCCGCGGCGGCCGTGGGGATGGCCGGCAACGCGAGTGCCAGCGACAACGTGAGGATCGTGATGCGATGCTTCATGACGGTCGTCTCCTTGGAGTAATGGCGCTGCTAGAGCGGCGCACCGAACGAGAAGAGCACGAGGGCGGCCCTGTCGTGCTTCTTCTTGTTGAGCGGGACACCAAACTCGATGCGGATCGGCCCGAGCGGCGATTGCCAGCGCACGCCGGCGCCGGCCGCGTACCGCATCTCGCCGAAATCCCACCCGTCCGAATTGAGCCACGCGTTGCCCGCGTCGACGAAGACCACGCCTTTCAGGCCGAGCGGCTCGACGATCGGGAAGATGATCTCGTTGTTGACGATGATCTGGCGGCTGCCACCCACGGGGTCCGTGTTGATCTCGTCGCCCTGCGGGTCGAAAACGGACTCCCGGGGACCGAGCGTGCGCACGGCGAAACCCCGGATGCTGTTGATGCCGCCCGGAAAATAACGCTCGAAGAGTGGCAGCTCGTCGTCGATGACGCCGTCGAAGCCCACGCCGTACCCGAATTGGCCGGCGATCGAGTAGACGAACGTTCCCCAGGACGGCGACTTGTAGATCGGCCAGAAGTGGCGCGTGCGCGCGTCGATCTTGATGAACTCGCTCTCGAACCCGAGTCCCGCGTACTCGATCGAGAACTCTTGCGCCGAGCCGCGGGTCGGATCGAAAAAGCTGTTGAGCGTATTGCGCGAGACGATAGGCCGGATCGAGCTCGTGATCATGCGCCCTTCCGACGCGACGCCCGTCGGCGGCGAGCGCAGGCTGATGTCGCTGATCTCCGCGTCCTCGAGCCGATACTCGGCGCCGATGCGGACCTCGTCGAGCGACCAACGACCGAGAATCTTCTCGTAGCCGAGCGCGGTCAGGGGGTAGAGCAGCCGGAACCCGACGCCCGTCCCGCCGCGGGTGAACTCGTCGTAGTCGAGGCGCCAGCGGAACGCGTCGAGTGTGGCCGTGAGTGGGATGCCGAAGAGCCACGGGTCGGTGAAGCTGCCGACGAAGTTCTGCCGGACGCTGCCGAAGTCCGCGTTCAGGACGGCGCGATAACCGCGTCCGAAGAGGTTGTTCTCCTGGATGCGCGCGTTGAAGAGGAGGCTGTCGGCCGAGCTGAACCCCGCGCCGGCGGTCAGTGAGCCGGTCTGCCCTTCTTTCACGTCGACCTGGAGGTTGAGCTTCTCCTCGCTCCGCCCGCGCTGGGTGGTGAGGTTCACCTCTTGGAAGAAGCCGAGACGGTTCAGCGCGTCGCGGCTCTTCTTGAGCTTCGTGCCGGAGAAGCGTTCCTGCTCTTGGACCTTGAGCTCGCGGCGCAGGACCTTGTCGTGGGTCTTGGTGTTGCCCGTGATCACGATCTTGTCGATCGCGACCTCGGGGCCCTGGTCGATCTTGTAGCGGATGTCGACGATCTTCTTGTCTTGATCGATCTCGGTTTCGGGCTCGATGTTCACGAAGGCGTATCCGACGTCGCCGTACCGGTCGGTGAGCTTCAGGATGTCTTGACGCAGCTTGCTCGAGCGGAACGTGTCGCCGCTCTTGAGGTCGAGGTCTTTTTGGAGGTCGAGGTCGCTCCGCACGTCCCCCGCGAACTCGACCGCGCCGACCTCGAACTGGTCTCCCTCGGAGATCTTCACGGTGACGTAGAGGCCGTCGTCGCGGCGCTCGACCTTCGGCTCGTCGACGCGGACGGTGATGTAGCCGTCGTCGTAGTAATAGGCCGTGAGCCGCTCGGTATCGGTCTTCAATGCCTCGGCGTTCAGCACGCCGGCGCCGGTGAAGCGGGAGATCAGGTTTTCTTCGCTCGTGGTCATCACGCGCTTCAGCTTGCGGTCGCTGAAGGCCGTGTTGCCCTCGATCTCGATTTCCTGGATGCGGACGATCTTGCCTTCCTCGACGGCGTACGTGAGGGCGATCTCGTTCGGTGTGCCGGCGATCGGCTCGATCTTCGGCGTGATCTTCGCGTCGAGGTAGCCCTTTTCCGTGTAGAGCTTCTTCGCGTCGTCGACGCCGCGGCGCATCTTCTCGGCATCGAGGATGGTGTGCGGGCGAATCTTGAGCGCCGCCTCGACGTCCTCGGACCGGAGCTTCTTGGTCCCCTCGATCGCGACGCTCGTGATCTGGGGCCGCTCGCGGACGCGAAAGACGAGGGTCGTCCCTTCCGCGCCTTCCTCGCGCGAGACCTCGACGTTCTCGAAGAAGCCCATCGCATAGATGGCGCGGACGTCGGTGTCGACGGTCGTGCGATCGAGGGGCTGGCCGGCGCGGCTCTGAATGTGGATGCGGATCGCCTCTTCGTCGACGCGCTGATTGCCCTCGATACGGACGACCGCGATGTGCGACGGGCTCGCCGATGCGGCCGGCCGGGCCGCCGTGGGCGGCACCGCCACGAGGCCGAGGGCGAGCAGGAGGAGCAGAAGCCCCGAGGCCGTCACCGATCGCCGCATCACCACCTCCCCACGGTTGCGCATGCTCAGACGGCGGCCGCGCGCGGCGTGTCGGCCGCGATCCGTCCCGCCTCGAGGCGAAGCGTTCGATCCATGGCGCCGGCGAGCGTCGCGCTGTGCGTGACCACGACGAGCGTGATGTCGTGCTCGCGGTTGAGCTCGAGCAGGAGCTCCTGCACGCCCTCGCCGGTGTGCGGATCGAGATTGCCCGTCGGCTCGTCGGCCAGGACGGCGCGCGGCTCCTGGACGATCGCGCGCGCGACCGCGACCCGCTGTTGCTCGCCGCCCGAGAGCTCGCCGGGCCGATGCTCGAGGCGCTCGGAGAGCCCGACGCGGCCGAGCAGCTCGCTCGCACGCCGGCGCGCGGTGTCCGCGGCCGTGCCCGCGATGAGCGCGGGCATCATGACGTTCTCGAGCGCCGTGAAGTCCGGCAGCAGGTGATGGAACTGGAAAATGAACCCGATCTCCCGATTGCGGAATTGCGCCAGGTCTCGATCGCTCTTGTTCGTCAGGTTTTCACCGTCGAACCACACCTCTCCCCCCGTCGGCCGATCGAGCGTACCCAGGATGTGCAGCAGCGTGCTCTTCCCCACCCCCGACTCTCCCACGATCGCCACCCGCTCGCCCGACCCGATCTCGAGATCGAGGCCCGAAAGCACCCGTACCACCCGCGGACCGTCGACGTACTCCTTTGAGAGGTTCCGGAGGGCGATCAATGGCGCCTACTCGTAGCGGATCACCTCCACGGGCGCCAGTCCCGCGGCCTGTCGCGCGGGGTAAATCGTCGCGAGAAGGCAGATCACGACGGACACCAATGCGACCGTCGCGAAGTTCTCGCCGTACACCCGCACGGGCAGCGTCGAGACGTAGAAGACGTCCTTCGGCAGCTCGACGAACTGGTACCGCTTGAGCACCCAGCACCCCGCGTAGCCGCCGATCACCCCGAGGAGCGTCCCGACCACGCCGATGATGAGCCCCTTCAACATGAAGATGCGCGCGATCGAACGGTCGGTCGCCCCCATGGACTTCAGGATCGCGATGTCCTTCCGCTTCTCCATGACGACCATGATGAGGGTCGCGACGATGTTGAAGGCGGCGACCAGCACGATCAGCGTCAGCACGATGAAGTAGACGACCTTCTCGAGCTTGAACGCGAGGAAGAGGTTGCGGTTGACCTCCATCCAATCGCGGGCGCGAAACGGGGAGCCGAGGGTCTGCTCGAGCTGGCGAGCGACGGTCTCGGCGGCGTAGAGATCGGTGACGCGGATCTCGACGCCCGTGATGGCTTTCCCGAGGCCGAAGAACTTCTGGGCATCGGCGAGTCCCATGTAGAGGAGGCCGGAGTCGTAGTCGTACATGCCGGAGTCGAACGTTCCGGCGAGGACGAAACGCTTCACCTTCGGAATCGGGCCGACCGGGGACGGTGTCCCGAGCGGCGACACGACGCTCACCGGATCGCCGATCGCGAGCCCGAGCTGTTTCGCGAGCTCCTGGCCGAGGATCACGCCGGTGAGCGTGGTCGTGTCGGGCTTGCCGTCTCCGTCGGCGTCCTTGTCGATGCCTTCCACCGGCACCTCGAACGGTGCCCCGAGCCCTTCGAGCGAGCCGCTCGTCAGGTGCGCTTTCAGGTCGATCACCGCCTCCTCGAGCTCGGGCGGCACGCCGCGGACGACGACGCCCGATACGCTCTGGCCGCTGCTCAGCATCACCTGGCTGTAGACGAGCGGGGCCGCGGCGGCGACGCCGGGCGTGTCCTTCACCTTCTGCACGACCTCGTCCGGGTTCGGGATCGTGCCGGCGTACGACACGAGCACGATGTGGGGATTGAAGCCGAGGATGCGGTCGCGGAGGTCTTCCTCGAAGCCGGTCATGACTGCGAGTACGATGTTGAGGGTCATGACGCCGATCATCACGCCGACGATCGAGATCACCGTGATGAGGGAGATGAAGGCTTCGGAGCGTTTGGCCCGCAGGTAGCGTAGGCCGACCATCAATTCATAGCGCATCGTGCGTACCGATCGGGCCTGCCTCGGCCGTCTACCGCCGCTCCGGGCGGAGCTGCGGAAACAGGATGACGTCGCGGATCGAGAGGGAGTTGGTGAGGAGCATCGCGAGCCGGTCGATGCCGATCCCTTCTCCGGCGGTCGGCGGCATGCCGTGCTCGAGCGCGCGCACGTAGTCCTCGTCCATCGCGTGCGCTTCGACGTCGCCGCCGGCCTTGGCGCGGAGCTGCATCTCGAAGCGCGCGCGCTGCTCGGCGGGATCGTTGAGCTCGGAGAACCCGTTCGCGAGCTCGCGACCGCCGATGAAGAGCTCGAAGCGGTCGACGATCGTCGGGTCGGCGTCGTTCGAGCGCGCGAGCGGCGACACTTCGACCGGGTACTGCGTGATGAACGTCGGCTGGATCAGCTTCTCCTCGCCGGTCTTCTCGAAGAGCTCGATCAAAACCTTGCCGTACGGCGCGTCGTCGGCGACGGGAATGCCGTGCGTGGCGGCGTAGGTGCGGAGCGTCGCCTCGTCCTCGACGTCCGCGCGCGCGATGCCGGTGTACTTCGCGACCGCGTCCTTCACCGTGAGCCGCGTCCACGGCGGCGTCAGGTCGATCGTGTGCTCGCCCCACGGGATGACGAGCCCGCCCGCCAGCTCGTTCGCGAGCTCGACGAAGAGCGTTTCGGTGAGGTCCATCAGGTCCGCGTAGCTCGCATACGCCTGGTAGAACTCGAGCATCGTGAACTCGGGGTTGTGCTCGGTCGACATTCCCTCGTTTCGGAAATTGCGGTTGAGCTCGAAGACGCGGTCCATCCCGCCGACGACGAGGCGCTTCAGGTAGAGCTCGGGCGCGATGCGCAGGTAGAGGTCGAGGTCGAGCGTGTTGTGGTGCGTGACGAACGGCCGCGCGAGCGCGCCGCCCGCGATCGCCTGCATCATCGGCGTCTCGACCTCGAGGAACCCGCGCGCGGTGAAGAACCGCCGGAGGCCCTGGAGCAGAAGCGCGCGCTTCCGGAACACCTCGCGCGTCTCGGGGTTGGCGAGGAGGTCGAGGTAGCGCTGGCGGTAGCGGCGCTCGACGTCCTGGAGCCCGTGCCACTTCTCGGGCAACGGCTGGAGGGCCTTGGCGAGGTAGCAGACCCTCTTGGCGGCCACCGTCAGCTCGTTGGTCTTCGTGCGAAAGAGCGTCCCTTCGACGCCGACGATATCGCCGAGGTCGAGCTGCTTGAAGCGTGCCCATGCCTCGTCGCCGACGACCGCGCGCTGCACGTGTATCTGGAGGCGGCCTGTGCCGTCCTGAACGTGGGCGAACGCCGCTTTGCCGAAGTCGCGGATGGCCATGAGGCGTCCGGCGAGCACGACGGCGACCGGCGCCGCCTCGAGATCGGACGCCGGCGTGTCGTTCCAGCGCGCCAGCAGCTCGGCCGCGACGTCGCGCGGCCGGAAGTCGTTCGGATACGCGGCGCACCCGAGCCGCGTGAGCTCGGCGAGCTTCTTGCGACGAACCGCGACTTGCTCGTGCTCCGCTTCCATCGCGCAGGTATGAGGGGATTCAGAGCGAAAGACAAGCGAGCCTCGCGCCGCGCGCGTGGTGCACGCCGTCGCCGCATCACGCCAGATCTTTCGCGGGGATGGCGCGCACCCTCGCTTGAACGCCCATCCCCTTTACCCTATGACGGTCGCGAGCATGCTGACCGCGTCGTGGCGTCCGGCGCTGATCGCGCTGAATCTCCTCCTCCTCGGGATGATTGCGCTCTTCGCAGCGCGGATCGTGAGTGCGATGGTCGCGGCGCGCCTCGCGGCGCCCGCGCCGCGTGCGGCGCTCCCGGCGACGGCACCCGCGGCCGCGCCCGCGAGCGTCGAGCCCGAATCGGCGTACGCGGTGATCGCCGAGCGCGACGTCTTCAACGCGGTGAAGCGCGCCGGCGGCACGGACGATCCGAGCGCGCCGGCCGCCTACAAGCGGACCGACCTCAACTTGAAGCTCTGGGGCACGGCGCTCGCGCACGAGCCGTCGGCGTCGTTCGCGATCATCGAGGATCAAGCGGCACGCCGGCAGATGCTCTACCGCGTCGGCGACACCATTCTCGAGGTCGCCACGCTCGCCCGGGTCGAGTGGGATCGCGTGGTGCTGAGCCGTGACGGGGAAGAGGAAGTGCTCGAGATCTCCTCCGCGCGGCAGAGCGGCAAGGACCCCGCGGCAACCGGCGCCGGCCCGGCGGCCGCCGCCAACGAGCGCATCAAGAAGACCGCCGACGGCAAGTTCCTGATCGATCGCCGCGAGCTCGAGTCGACGGTCGCCAACATCAACGAGGTCTTCACGCAGGCGCGCGCCGTGCCTTTCTTCCAGGACGGGAAAACCGTCGGCTTTCGCGTCTTCGCGATCAAGCCGGGCTCGGTTTTCGAGAAGATCGGGCTCCAGAACGGCGACGTCATCAACCGCGTGAACGGCGTCGAGCTCACCGACCCGACCAAGGCGATCTCGCTCTTCACCGAGCTGCAAAACGAAGGGCACATCGCCGTCGATCTGCAACGCAACAAGCAAGCGAAGAACTTCTCGTACGAGATTCGCTGACCCGAGAGGCGGTGACAGTGGCGGCACGGGGTAGGACGGCAACGGGCTCGGTCGCGGTGCGGGTGGTGCTCGCATCGATGTTGGTTGCGGGCGTGCCGGCGTTGGTCGACGCGCAGGAGTCGCCCGCGGTCGCGCGCACCCCGGAGCGCGCCGACGGGGCGCCCGAGGCTCCTGGGGCCGCGGGGCCCGCCGTCGTCGAGAGCGACGGCGAGAAGTACATCACCATGGACTTCCAGGACGTCGACATCGCCGTCCTCGTGAAGTTCATCGGCGAGATCACCGGCAAGAACTTCGTCATGGACGAGCGCGTGCAGGGCAAGGTCACGGTCGTCTCGCCGACGCGCATCACGCCCGACGAGGCTTATTCGGTCTTCCAGGCCGTGCTCCAGGTGAAGGGCTTCACGACCGTGCCGAGCGGCGCCGCGATCCGCATCATCCCGACCAAGGACGCGAAAGCGACGAGCCTCCGTACGGTCGAAGCCAAGGGCCAGGCGCCGAGCGAGGAGTACGTCACCCGACTCCTGCCGCTCGCGCAGGTCGACGTCGGCGACATCATCCCCGTGCTCCAGCCCATGGTGTCGGCCGACGGCCTCGTCACCGGGTACGCGCAGACGAATGCGCTCATCCTCGTCGACTCCGCGGCGAACGTGGAGCGGCTCGCGAAGCTCGTCGCCGAGCTCGACGTCGCGAGCTCCCGCCGCCAGACGGCGATGCTGAGCCTCAAGCACGCGATGGCGGGCGAGCTCGCCGACACGATCGCGCAAGCGCTCGAAGAGCGCACCGCCCCCGGCGCGCCGGCGGCCGCCGGCAAGCCCGCCGGGCCGCCGACGACGCTCAAGGCCTTCAAGCTCACGCCCGACGAGCGCACCAACACGCTCATCGTGAACGCGCCCCCCGAGCAGATGGCGCAGATCAAGGCGATGGTGCAGCGGCTCGACGTGCCGCTGCCGCCCGGCAGCGGCCGAGTGAACGTCTATTATCTGAAGTACGCCAACGCCGAGGACATGTTGCCGGTGCTGCTGGACGTCACCGGCGCCGGCGGCGGAACGACGGCGGGCCGGCAGAATCGGCAGCCGAACCAGCCAGGCGGTGCGCAGGGCCGGAACCGCCGGCAAACCGGGAGCAGCTTCCGGCGCTCGTCGCAGAATCGGCAGCAGCAGCGCGCAGTGAACCAACCGGGGGCGCAGGGCCAGCAGGGTCAGCAATCGGCGATCGACTTCTCCGGCGACGTCCGCATCACCGCAGACCCCGCGACGAACTCGCTGGTCGTCGCCGCCGCGCCCGAGGACTTCGCGATCCTCCGCGACGTCATCGAGAAGCTCGACATCCGCCGGCGGCAGGTCTACGTCGAGGCGATCATCCTCGAGGTCACGCTCGAGCGGATTCGCCAGCTCGGCATCGAGCTCCAAGGCGCGACGTTCCTCCCGAACGGCAAGGGCATCGGCCGCACCAACCTCGGCAACCTCAACACCGCGCTCACGAATCCCGGCACCCTGCCCGGCCTCGTGCTCGCCGGGTTGTCGGATCAGATCGTGAAGCTGCCGAACGGCACCGAGGTGCCGGCGCAGGCGGCGCTTCTCACCGCCCTCGACAATTCCAACGACGTGAACATCCTCTCGGCGCCCAACATCCTCACGACCGACAACGAGGAGGCGGAGATCATCGTCGGACAGAACGTGCCGTTCGTCGCGAGCCGGGCCACCAGCGAGCAGAACCTCGCGAACACCTTCGCGACGATCGAGCGCGAGGACGTCGGCATCACGCTCCGGCTGACGCCGCAGATCTCCGAGGGGCAGATGGTGCGCCTCGCCCTCTTCGAAGAGGTTTCGGCGCTCGTCCAGAATCCCCAGCTCGACGCGAACGAGGTCGGCCCGACGACGACGGTCCGGAGCGCCAGCACCACGATCAACGTGAAGGACGGCCAGACGATCGTGATCGGCGGCTTGATCTCGGACTCGATCAACGCGCTCGAGAGCAGAGTGCCCTACCTCGCCGACATCCCGGTGCTCGGCAACTTGTTCAAGAACACGCAGCGCAACAAGAACAAGATCAACCTGCTCATCTTCCTCACGCCCCACATCATCAGGAACGAGGAGGACGCGGCCGAGGTCTCGATGGCGGAGCGCGACCGCTTCCGCGACCTGATGGGGGCCGCCGGCGCCCCGAGCCGTCGTCCCGATCCGCTCGACATGCCGTCGTTCGCCCTTCCCGAGGAGCGGGAGCTGCCGGTCGGGGCGCCGGGCGCATCCACCATCCCCTCCCCGGACGGTGCCGTTGCCGGCGCGCTCGCGATCGGCGCCGTCCAGATCGATCGGCGCGCCGATGGAGCGGTGATGGCGATCGACGTGGGCGGGGTGCCGAGCAACGTGACGCACTACGTGCTCGGGAAGCCGGGTCGCATCGTCATCGACGTCTTCGGGGACAGCACCAAGCGTGCGAAGGTCGAGTTCCTGAAGGTGATGGATCCGCTCGTGCGGCGGATCCGTGTCGCGCACCACGACGGCCGCATGCGGCTCGTTCTCGACCTCACCACCGACGACCCGCCCGCCTACCAGCTCGACAGTCGCGGTGGTACCCTCACGATCACGCTGGGCGCGGCCCGCCCCGAGGCGGCCCACGCCGACAGCGAGGACTGAAAGCCTTCCAAGCATGGTGACCCCGGCACGCACCGCCCCCGGCACGCCGGCCCCCATCGGGCCCGAGGCGGAAGCCAGGGCGCGCGCCGAGGAGTTCGATCTCCCGTTCTCGCCGCGCATCGCCGCGGCAGACGTCGACGGCGCGCTGCTCGCGACCGTCCCGATGCAGTTCGCGCGCCGGAACCTGATCCTGCCGCTCCATCGGGAAGGCGACGCGGTCCTGGTCGCGCTCGCCGATCCGCGAACGCTCGGACCGCTCGACGACCTGCGGGTCCTCTTCGGTGCCCCGACCCGGCCGGTGATCGTGCCGGCGGACGCGCTCGGGGACGCGATCAACCGCGCCTACGATCTCGCGAGCGGGAGCGCCGCGGATCTCATGGGGAACCTGGAGGAGGAACGCCTGGATCTCATCGCGACGGAGCTCGAGGAGCCGCGCGATCTCCTCGAGGCGAGCGACGAGGCGCCGATCATCCGGCTCGTGAACTCGCTCCTCTTCCAGGCGGTCAAAGACCGGGCGAGCGACATCCACATCGAGCCGTTCGAGCGCGTGCTGACCGTCCGCTTCCGGATCGACGGCATCCTCTACGACGTCATCTCGCCGCCGAAGCGCTTTCAGCCCGTGATCATCTCGCGCGTGAAGGTCATGGCCGGCCTCGACATCGCCGAGAAGCGCCTGCCGCAGGACGGCCGCATCCGCACGAAGGTCGCGGGCAAGGACATCGACGTCCGCGTCTCGGTGATTCCGACGGCGTACGGCGAGCGGGTCGTGCTCCGCCTCCTCGACCGGGCGGCGACGCTCCTCGGGCTCGAGGAGCTCGGGCTCACCGGCCGGAGCCTCACGCTGGTCGAGCGCCTCATCCGCCAGAGCCACGGCATCGTGCTCGTCACGGGGCCGACCGGCAGCGGCAAGACGACCACGCTCTACGCCGCGCTCTCCACCATCAACTCGACCGAGCGCAACATCATCACGATCGAGGACCCGATCGAGTACCAGCTCCAGGGCGTCGGTCAGATGCAGGTGAATCCGAAGATCGACCTGACGTTCGCGAGCGGCCTGCGGTCGATCCTCCGCCAGGATCCCGACGTCATCATGGTCGGCGAGATCCGCGACGGCGAGACGGCCGAGATCGCCATCCAGGCGGCGCTCACCGGCCACCTCGTGTTCTCGACCCTCCACACCAACGACTCGGCGAGCGCCGTCACGCGTCTCGTCGAGATGGGAACCGAGCCGTTCCTCGTGTCGTCGTCGGTGCTCGGGGTGATGGCGCAGCGGCTGTTGCGCCGGGTCTGCGACCACTGCCGGCGCGTGATGCGGCCGACGGCCGAGATGCTCGCCGAGATCGGGCTCACGTCCGAGCAGGTCGCGGGACGGACCCTCTACGCGAGCGGCGCCGGCTGTGACGCGTGCAAGCAGACCGGCTATCGCGGCCGTACCGGCATCCACGAGCTCCTCGTCGTCGACGACGAGGTGCGGGCCCTCATCATGAAGAACGCGGACGCGAGCGCGATCCGCCGGGCCGCGGCCGACGCCGGCATGGTGACGCTCCGCGAGGACGGGGCCGCCAAGGTGCTTGCCGGCGAGACGACGCTCGAGGAAGTGCTGCGGGTCACGCAAGAAGACCTGCTGTGATTCGGCGGTCACGCTGATGCCGCTCTACGCGTATCGCGGGCTCGACACGGCTGGTCGTGCGGTCGGCGGGGTCGTCGATGCCGACAGCGCCCGTGGCGCTCGGCAGAAGCTCCGGAAGACCGGCGTCTTCCCGACCGCGCTCGACGAGGAGCGCGCGGCGCCCACCCGGGCGTCACGTCTGTTCGCCGCCCGGGCCGAGCGCGTGCCGGCCGCGGAGCTCGCCGCGCTCACGCGTCAGTTCAGCACGCTCGTCGCCGCAGGGCTGCCGCTGGTCGAGGCGCTCGGCGCGCTCTCCGAGCAGGCCGAGCGGCCGGCGCTCGCGAAGATCCTCGCGCAGGTCCGCCAGGAGGTCACCGAGGGCAGCACGCTCGCCGACGCGCTCGCGAAGCACCCGCGGATCTTCGCCTCGCTCTACATCAACATGGTCCGGGCCGGCGAGGTCAGCGGCGCGCTGCACGTCGTGCTCGAGCGCCTCGCCGACTATACGGAGAACCAGGCTCGGCTGCTCGGCAAGGTGCGGAGCGCCCTCACCTACCCGGCGATCATGCTGCTCTTGAGCGGCGTGATCCTCTTTTTCCTCTTGTCGTACGTGGTGCCGAAGGTGACGCGCATCTTCCAAGAGACACACCAGCAGCTCCCCGCGCCGACGCGGCTCCTCCTGGGCGTCTCGGACTTCGTCGCGGAGTGGTGGTGGCTGATCCTCGCGGTGCTCGGCGCGGCGACGGTAGGCCTGCTCCGCTGGGCGCGAACCGAGGCCGGACGCGAGCGCGTGGATCGCTGGATGCTGACGATTCCCTACTTCGGGAAGCTGACGCAGAAGCTGGCGGTCGCCCGCTTCGCGCGAACGCTCGCGACGCTCCTCGCGAGCGGCATCGGACTCCTGCCAGCGCTCGACATCGTGAAGAGCATCGTCGACAACAGCGTGCTCACGCGGGCGATCGAGCGCGCGCGCGACGCCATCCGCGAGGGCCAGAGCATCGCGCCGCCGCTGCGCGAAAGCGGCCTCTTCCCGCCGCTCGTGGTGCACATGGTGGCGGTCGGTGAGCGCAGCGGGCAGCTCGAGGCGATGCTCGGAAAAGCGGCGGACGCCTACGACGACGAGGTCGAGAATGCCGTCGTCGCGCTCACGACGATCCTCGAGCCGATCATCATCGTCTTCATGGGGGGCGTCGTCCTCTTCATCGTCCTCGCGATCCTCCTGCCCATCTTCGAGCTCAACCGCATGGTGAAGTGACCGCGCCCGTCGCCGTCCGAGTTGCGGGCGTGTCATCCATCGTTTAGAGGACCCGCCATGAAGAAGACGACCCGCAACACCTCGGCGAAGAAGAGCACCAAGGCATCCGCGGCGAAAGCGCGCGCCAGCAAGTCGCCCGCGCCGCGCGCCAAGGCGAAGAGCGCACCCGCCAAGAAAGCCGCGAAGGCGAGCGCTCCGGCTCCGAAGGCCAGGAAGACCGCCACGGCCGCCGCCGACAAGTACCGCCAAGCCGGCGCACCGTGGTGGCGGCAGTTCATCTAGCTCGTCGCTCGGCGACCCTGCGAGCCGCCTGAGCATCGTCGCTGCCGTCGGGCGCGTGGCGCATTCCACAGGCCCGCCGTGCGACGCGGACGGGTCGCGCGCACCCGCATTGAGGCGGTGCTCCCTCCTTGGTATGTCCACGAGCGTGAAGAACGAGTCGCGGCGGGTGCGGGGTCGGGTCGGGGAGGCCGGGTTCACGCTGATCGAGATCATGGTCGTGGTGTTCATCGTCGGCCTGCTCGTGAAGCTCGTGGCCGCACGGATCGTCGGCAGCGCGGACGTGGCGCGGAAGGTGCAGACCGTCGCCGCGGTCACGAAGG
>DAIQBH010000116.1:0-18532 GCA_036781285.1 Thermodesulfobacteriota bacterium
GCGGCGAATTCGTGATCGCCACGACGCGCCCCGAGCTTCTCCCGGCTTGCGTCGCCGTCACCGCGCACCCGAACGACGCCCGCTACAAAGGACTCTTCGGCAAGACGGCGCTCACGCCGATCTTCAAAGTGCCCGTCCCGATCTTTCCGAGCGAGCTCGTCGACCCCGAGAAGGGGAGCGGCATCCTGATGGTCTGCACCTTCGGCGATGCGACCGACGTCACGTGGTGGCGCGAACAAAAGCTGCCGCTCCGCCAGATCGTCGGCCGCGACGGCCGCCTCGTGTCGATCACGTTCGGCAGCGACGCGTTCCCGAGCCGCGACGCCGCGACCGCGAACGCGCGCTACGCCGAGATCGCGCGAAAGGGCATGGGCGGCGCGCGCCAGGCGATCGTCGCGATGCTCCGTGAGGCGGCGAACGACGCGACGGGGACCGGAACCGCGCCGCTGCGCGCCGAGCCGAAGGCGATCGAGCACTCGGTGAAGTACTTCGAGAAGGGCGACCGTCCGCTCGAGTTCATCTCGACGCGCCAGTGGTTCGTGCGGCTCCTCGACAAGAAGGAGGCGCTCCTCGCGAAGGGCGACACGATCCGCTGGCACCCGGACTTCATGCGGCTCCGCTTCCGCAACTGGACGGAGAACCTGAACGTCGACTGGTGCGTCAGCCGCCAGCGCTATTTCGGCGTGCCGTTTCCCGTCTGGTATCCGCTCGACGGCGAGGGCCAGCCCGACTACGCGCGTCCGATCGTCGCCGCCGCCGCGACGCTGCCGGTCGATCCGACCGTCGACCTCCCGCCCGGCTACCGCGCCGAGCAGCGCGACCAACCCGGGGGGTTCACCGCCGAGGCCGACGTCTACGACACGTGGTTCACGAGCTCGCTCACGCCGCAGATCGGCTCCGGTTGGCTGCTCGACCCTGCGCGCCACGCGGCGCGCTTCCCGGCCGACATCCGGCCGCAGAGCCACGAGATCATCCGGACGTGGGCCTTCTACACGATCGTGAAGGCGATGCTGCACGAGGACACGATCCCGTGGCATCACGCGGTCGTCTCCGGCTGGATCCTCGATCCCGACCGCAAGAAGATGTCGAAGAGCAAGGGCAACGTCGTGACGCCGATGCACCTGCTCGACGAGTACACGTCCGACGGCGTCCGCTACTGGGCCGCGAGCGCGCGTCTGGGCACCGACACCGCGTTCGACGAGAAGGTGCTGAAGGTCGGGAAGCGGCTCGTCACCAAGCTCTACAACGCCGGGAAATTCGTGCTCGCCCAGGCGGGGCCGCAGGCGCCCATCGACGTCGAGCTCGATCGCGCGTTCGTCGAGCGCCTCCGACGGCTGATCACGCAGGTCACGGGCGCATTCGACGCCTTCGACTACGCGCATGCGCTCCAGGACACCGAGTCCTTCTTCTGGCACGACTTCACCGACACGTACCTCGAGCTCGTGAAGCACCGCGCGCGCGACGACGCCGGCGGCTCGGCGATCGCGGGGCTCCGGCTCGGGCTCCGCGTGCTGCTCCGGCTCTTCGCGCCCGTCCTCCCCTACGTGACCGACGAGGTGTGGTCGTGGGTGTTCGCGGAGGAAACCGGCCACGCGAGCATCCATCGTGCCCCCTGGCCGACGCTCGCGGAGCTCGCCGACATCGCGCCACCCGCGAACGCAGCGAGCTTCGACGTCGCGGTCGCGGCCGTCGCGGCGGTCAACAAGGCCAAGTCGGAGGGCGGCGTGTCACCGGGCCGCGGCGTCGCCACGCTCGATCTCGCGGCGCATCCCGACACGCTCGCGACGCTGGCCACCGTCGAACGCGACGTCCTTCGTGCGGCACGCATCGAAGAGTGGCAGCTCACGGCTGCCGCGGACACCGCCGCCGGCGCCTTCATCGTCCGCGACATCGCGTACGTCGCGCCGGTCGAGGCCTGACGATGGCGGGCGCGCATGCCGATCGGGTCGCGGTCCTGGCGCAGCACCCGTCGACGCGGCGCCTGCTCGCCGCCGCGCTCGAGGAGGACATCGGCCGCGGCGACGTGACCAGCGCCGCCGCCTTGCCCGCGGGACTCCAGGGGACGGCCGTGATCTCGACTGAAGAGCCGTGCGTCGTGGCCGGGCTCTTCCTCGCACCGCTCGCGTACGCGCTGGTCGACCCGACGCTCGCGGTCGAGGTCGTGCTCGACGAGGGCGCGGCGGGCGGGGTGGAGACGCCCGCGGTCCGCATTCGCGGCGCGGCGGCCGCCATCCTCGCCGGCGAGCGTGTGGTCCTGAATCTGCTCCAGCACCTCGCCGGCGTCGCGACCCTCACGCGCCGCTTCGTGGACGCGGTCGCGGGGACACGCGCGGCGATCGTCGACACCCGGAAGACGCTGCCGGGCCTTCGCCTCCTCGAGAAGCACGCGGTCGCGATGGGCGGCGGCGTGAACCACCGCTTCGGGCTCGACGACGGCATCCTCATCAAGAATACCCACGTGGCCCTCGGCGGGGGCACGGCCGACGTCGTCCGGCGCGTCCGCGCGTCCGCGCCCGCGGCGCTCCGCCTCCAGGTCGAGTGCCGAAGCGCCGCCGAGGTCGAGGCCGCGCTCGCCGCCGGCGCCGACGCGCTGCTGCTCGACAACCAGACGCCCGACGCCGCGCGCGGGCTCGTCGACCTCGTCGCGGGCCGCGTGCCGGTCGAAGTGTCGGGC
This sequence comes from Thermodesulfobacteriota bacterium, assembly GCA_036781285.1. Taxonomy (GTDB): domain Bacteria; phylum Desulfobacterota; class Binatia; order UTPRO1; family UTPRO1; genus UTPRO1. The sequence continues at coordinate 2,675 of DAIQBH010000116.1, forward strand.
GGCATCACGCTCGCCAACGTCGCCGCGTACGCCGCCGCCGGTGCCGACCGCATCTCGATCGGCGCGCTCACGCATTCCGCGCCGGCGGTGCCGCTCCATCTCCGGATCACCGCAACCGGTTGAGCACGCCCGCCATGGAGACCGTCGAGCGCATCCTGAGCCTCCTCCGCCGCGAATCGGTCGTCTCCGGCGAGGCGCTCTCGGCGGCGCTCGGCATCTCGCGTGCCGCCGTCTGGAAGCACGTCGAAGCGCTCCGCGCCGAGGGCTATCGCATCGAGTCGCACCGCGCGCGCGGCTATACGCTCGCCGGCGCCCCCGACCGGCTGCTGCCGGCGGAGGTCGCCCGCCACCTCGAGACGACGCGCTTCGGACGGCGGCTCGAGTGCTTCGAGACGATCGACTCGACCAACGTCCACGCCGCCCGACTCGCCCGCGAGGACGCGCCGGAGGGCACGCTGGTGCTCGCCGAGGCGCAGACGCGCGGCCGCGGCCGCCTCGGACGGAGCTGGGTGTCGCCGGCGCGCGTCAACCTCTACGCGAGCTTCGTGCTGCGACCGCGGCTCGCGCCGGCCGACGCGCCGCAGTTGGCACTCGCGGCGGCGGTGGCCGTGGCTCGGACGCTCGACACGCTCGCGCCGGGCCGGGTCGCGATCAAATGGCCCAATGATTGCCTGCTCGACGGCAAGAAGGTCGCCGGGATCCTCACCGAGATGGACGCCGAGGTCGACCGCATCCGCAGCGTCGTGCTCGGCATCGGCGTGAACCTGAACGCGCCGGCGCGCGCGTTCCCGCCGGAGCTCCGCGCCATGGCGACGTCCGTATGGCTCGCGACGGGAACGCGCGTGGAGCGCGCGCGGTTCGCCGCCGCTCTATGCGGCGCGCTCGAGGGCGTCTATGATCGCGTCGTTCGCGACGGCTTCGCGGTGATCGCGCCCGAGTGGGAGTCGCTCTCCTGTCTCACCGGTCGGCGGGTCACGATCGACGGCGCCGGCCGGCGGAGCGAAGGTACGGTGCGCGGGATCGACGGACAGGGTCGACTCGTGCTGGACGGAAGGAACGGCGAGGAGCGCATCATGGCAGGCGACGTCTCGATCGTGGACGGCTACCGGCAGCTCGCGACCCCGACGGGGCGCACGGCATGAGCGGCGTGTTGCTCGCGATCGACGTCGGCAACACCCACACCGTGATCGGCGTCTACGAGGGCGACACGCTCGTCCGGCACTGGCGCGTGCTGAGCGATCCCGGCCGGACCGCCGACGAATACGGCGTGCTCCTCTGGAACCTCTACCGCGCCTCCGAGCTGCCGATCCCGAAGCGCAGCGACATCATCGTATGCTCGGTCGTGCCGCCGATGACGAAGGTCGTGGAGGACCTCTGCCGCGATTACTTCCACGCCGAGCCCCTCGTCGTCGGCCCCGGCGTGAAGACGGGCATGCCGATCCTCTACGACAACCCGAAGGAGGTCGGCGCCGACCGGATCGTGAACGCCGTCGCCGCGTACGAGCGGTACCGAACGACCTGCATCGTCGTCGATTTCGGAACGGCCACCACGTTCGACTGCGTCTCCGGGAAGGGCGAGTATCTCGGCGGCGTCATCACGCCCGGTCTCGGCATCTCGCTCGACGCGCTCGTGACGCGCACCGCCAAGCTGCCGAAGGTCGAGCTCGTGCGGCCGCCGAAGGTCGTCGGCAAGAACACCGTCCACGCCATGCAGGCCGGCGTCGTCTACGGCTACGTGGCCCTCGTCGACGGCCTCGTCTGCCGCATTCGCGACGAGATCGGGGCGGAGGCGCGCGTGATCGCGACCGGCGGGTTCGCCACGATGCTCGCGCCGGAGTCCACCACGATCGAAACCTTCGACGAGTTCTTGACCCTGGAGGGGCTCCGGCTCATTCATCGTCGTAACCAGTAGGAACCCAGTAGCGCCGTAGGGGAGGATCGCATGGCTGCCGAAGAGGTCGCACGCATCCGCAACATCGGCATCGTCGGGCACGGTGGCGTCGGGAAGACGCTGCTCGCCGACGCCCTCGTGCTCGCCGCCGGCGGGGCGACGCGCCTCGGCCGCACCGACGACGGCACGTCGCTCTTCGACGTCGACCCCGAAGCCGTCCGGCGCAAGACCTCCATCTTCGTCGGCATCCATCACGCCTCGTGGCGGAAGCACGAGCTGACGATCGTCGACACGCCGGGCTACTCGGTGTTCCTCGCCGAGACGCGCGCCGCCCTGGCCGCGCTGACGGGTGCGGTGTTCGTCCTCTCGCCGCACGGCGAGCACAAGGTCGAGCTCGAGCGCGTGTGGAACTGGTGCGGCGAGCTCGGGATCCCGGCGATCGGCTACATGAGCCGGCTCGACCGCGAAGAAACCGACGTCAACGAGGCGCTCGCGCCGGTCGCGCGGGCGCTCGACGCCAAGGTGGTGCCGATCGCGATCCCGATCGGGGCGACCGGCAACCTCAAAGGCTGGATCGACCTCGTCACGATGAAGGCGATGATCGCGAGCGCCGACTTCGCGGTGCCGCAACAGCAGGCGATTCCCGACGACCTCGTGGCCACGGCCGGTGAGTATCGCGACCGCCTGCTGGAAGCCGTGGCGGAAACCGACGACACCCTGCTCGAACATTACCTCGAGAGCGGTGAGCTCTCCGAAGACGAGATCCGCCGCGGCCTGCGGGCCGGCGTGCTCGGGCGGAAGCTCCTCCCGGTCCTCGTCGGCACCGCCGCGCGCGGGATCGGCGTGCATGCGGTGCTCGACGCCGCGGTCGACCTCCTCGCGTCGCCCGCGGATCTCGCGCCGATCGAAGCGGTCGATGCCAAGACGGGCGAGCCGGCCGAGCGCCTCGCCGACCCCGCCGCGCCTTTTTCGGCGTTCGTCTTCAAGACGGTGAACGATCCGTTCGCCGGCAAGCTGTCCATTTTTCGCGTCGTGTCGGGGCGGGCCAGCAGCGACTCGACCGTGCAGAACACGAGTCACGGCTCGAAGGAACGCTTCGGCCAGCTCCTGCGCCTCGAGGGCAAGAAGCAGACGCCGATCGGGAACGCCGTCGCCGGCGAGATCTGCGCGGTCGCGAAGCTGAAGGAAACCGCCAGCGGCGACACGCTCGCCGACGAGAAGGCACCCGTCCTCCTGCCGAAGCTCCCGCAGTTCGAAGCCGTGATGTCGTTCGCCGCCCAGCCGAAGAGCAAGGCCGACGAGGAAAAGGCGACGCAAGCGCTGCATCGCATGATGGAGGAGGACCTGGCGCTCCACATCGAGCGCGACCCCGAGAGCCGGGAGATCATCGTCTCCGGTTCGGGCCAGCTCCACATCGAGGTCGTCGTCGAGCGGCTCAAGCGAAAGTACGGAGTCGAGGTGGAGCTGAAGGCGCCGAAGGTGCCGTACCGCGAGACCATCAAGGGCCGCGCCGAGGCGCAAGGCAGGCTGAAGAAGCAGTCCGGCGGACGCGGCCAGTTCGCCGACACCTGGATCAAGATCGAGCCCCTCCCGCGCGGCGGCGGGTTCGAGTTCGTCGACGAGATCGTCGGCGGCGCGATTCCGCGCCAGTACATCCCGGCCGTCGAGAAGGGCATCCGCGAGGCCATGCCGCGCGGCATCCTCACCGGCTCACCGGTCGTCGATTTCCGGATCACGCTCTTCGACGGCTCGTACCACGACGTCGACTCGTCCGAGATGGCGTTCAAGATCGCCGCCTCGATGGGCTTCAAGGACGCGCTCGCCAAGGCGCGACCCATTCTGCTCGAGCCGATCATGCAGCTCGAGGTCACCGTGCCCGACGAGGCGATGGGCGACGTCATCGGCGATCTGAACTCACGGCGCGGCAAGGTGCTCGGCGTCGACCCCAAGCCGCCGAACCAGGTGATCCGCGCCGAGGTGCCGATGGCCGAGGTGCTGAAGTACGCGCCCGACCTCCGTTCGATGACGAGCGGCCGCGGCGACTTCCACATGAGCTTCGCCCACTACGAGGAGGTACCGCCCCACCTCTCCGAAAAGGTCATCAAGGACGTCCGCGAACAGCGCGGGGTCGCGGCGGCGAGCGTCTAGGTCGCACGGGGATGCAGGACGCGGAAGATCCGGCGGCGATCGCCGAGGCCGTCACGGCGGGCACCGACGGAATCGCAGTGCCCGCGGCGCTCGTCGATGATCCGGCGGCAGGGAAGGGCGTCGAGCCGAGCCTGCTACTCCAGCTCCAGACGATGACGGTCTCGGAGAAGATCAAGCTCGCCCTCCGCGGCAACCGCGAGGCACGCATGCTCTTGATCCGCGACGCCAACAGGATGATCCGCCGCTTCGTCCTCCAGAATCCCCGGGTCGGTGACGAGGAGATCATCGCGATCTGCAAGAACCGGAGCGCCGACGACGAGCTGCTGCGCATCATCGGCGACAGCCGCGACTGGACGAAGAACTACCAGGTGCGGCTCAGCCTCGTGACCAATCCGAAGACACCGCTCGTCTATGCGCTGCGCTTCCTCTCGGGCCTCGTGGATCGCGACATCCGCATGCTCGCCAAGAGCAAGAACGTCTCGGCCACGGTGTCGGCGCAAGCGAAGCGCATCGTCGCCAGCCGCCCGAGCGGCTAGCAGCGACGCAAACAGCTAGCGCCAGTCGTCGAGGGCCCAGGCGTCGGGATGGCCATAGCCCGGCACGTTCGGCCGGTGCATCGCCACGCCCTGGATCACGGTGCGAAAGCCGCGCGCCCGGAGCGCGGCCGCCGCGCCCTCGCGCGCGAGGTTCACGCCCGCGACGAGCGTCCGTGCGCCGGCCTCGGCGGCGTAGGCCTCGCACGCGTCCAGCAGGCGCTCGAAGCGCGACGGCGCATCGGCGCCGCTCGTGACGGCCCCGAACTTCACGTAGCACGCGCCGGTGCCGGCCTCGGTACCGGCGCCGACGTGGCAGAGCGCGAATCCGGTCGGGACATGCGCGTCGTCGACCAGCACCGCGTCGCCGATCGCGTGCGCGACGCTGGCGTCGAGCTCCTCGGCGAGATCGAGGCCAGGGTACACCGTCTCGCTGACCGCGCGGCATCCGGCGACGGCACGCGACCGGTCGGCGATCACGGAGAGTCGATGCCATGCACCCGTCGTCTTCCTCGCGGCCACCGGCTTCGCGGCGACGATCGTGAGGAAGCGCGGCGCGAACCCGTACTTGCCGTACAGCCCCACGTGCTTCGGGCTCTGGGCGAACGTGAAGAGTCCCGCGTGCGTCACGCCCCGCTCGGCGAACCGCGCCATCACGGGGTCGAGCAGCGCCTGCGCGACCTTCTGGTCCCAGAGCTCGGGACGCACCGACAGCGGCCCGAAGAACCCGACGCTGCCCCAGAGCACCGCGAACACGGACCCGGCCAGCACGCCGTCCCGCTCGGCGGCAAACGCACCGGCCGGATCGAGACGAAAGCGGGTGCGCACGTAGTCCGTGTCGCCGCCGAATCGCGTCGGATCGGACATTCCGAGGAACGTCCCGAAGGCGACACGGAAGATGCGGTCCGCCTCCGCGAGGTCCGCTTCCCGTAGCGCGCGAACGGTGGTCGACATCGAGCCCGTCTGTCCGAGGCCCCCGCGAGAATCAAGGGCGACGGTTGCAGAGCCCGATCGTGAACCCTATGGGGAGGCCATGACGATGCCGGCCGGGTTGTCCTTGATCGTTCCGGCCTACAACGAGGGCGGGCGCATCCTCGCGACGTTGCGGCACGCGTCGGACGCGCTCCCGCGGCTCGCGGCGGCGGCGGAGATCCTGGTCGTCGACGACGGCTCGACCGACGACACGGCGACGGTCGCGGAGACGTTCGCGGGCGCCGTGCCGGTACGCGTCCTCCGCCAGCCGCGCAACCGCGGCAAGGGCGCGGCCGTCGCCGCCGGAATCGCGGCCGCTCGCCACCCGTTCGTGGCGTTCACCGACGCCGACTGCCCGTACGATCTGGAGCGTCTACGCCCGATGCTGGCCGCGCTCCAGGAAGGCACATCCGACGTCGCGATCGGGGCGCGCGAGCTCGCGGAGTCGGAGATCAACCGCGGCTACGGCGCGCTGCGCCTCCTGTCCGGACGCACGCTCTCGGTGCTGACGAGCCTGGCACTCGGCTTACCGTTCCGCGACTCACAGTGCGGCCTCAAGGCCTTCCGCGCCGACGTCGCCCGCAAGCTCTTCGCCGTTCGCACGGTCGACGGCTTCGGGTTCGACTTCGAGATCCTGACGGCCGCGCTCCACAACGGCTTTCGCGTACAGCGCTTTCCCGTTCGCCTGACGCACAACGACGACTCCCGCATCCAGCTCGTTCGGGACAGTCTGCGGATGGCCCGCGATTTGTGGCGCGTGCGTGGCCGGCTCCATCGCGGCGTGTACTGCATCCCGCGGCCCGACGCGGAGCCGCGACCGTGCCCGCTCTGCGGCGCCGCCGAGCACGACCCGCACGCGTCCGCGCACGGCTATCGCATGGTCGCGTGTCGCGAGTGCGGCCTCTGGTACCTGAACCCCATGCCGAGCGCGGCGGTGCTCGGGCGTCTCTACGACGACGGCTACTTCACCAGCGCGGCGGCAAACGCCACCGGCTACGCCGACTATGCCGGCATGGCCGAGGATGCGCGCGACACGTTTCGCCGGCGGCTCGCGCTCGTCGACCGCCACGTCGGGAGCGGCCGCATCCTCGACGTCGGCGCCGGCTACGGCTACCTCACCGAGGTCGCGGCGCCGCGCTTCCCGGAGCGCTGGGTCGTCGAACGCTCGTCCGCCGCGGCCGCACGCGTCCCATCGAGCGCGCGCGTCGTCCTCGGCACCTGGGAGGACGCCGACGTGCCCGAGCGCTACTTCGACGTCGTCAGCATGCAGGACTGCCTCGAGCACTTTTGCGATCCGCTCAGGGCGCTCGCGAAGACGCGAGCGGCGCTCCGGCCCGGCGGCGCGCTCCTCGCGGTCACGCCGAACGTCGGGAGCTGGCTCGCCCGCCTCCAGGGGCATCGCTGGGTGTCGCTCAAGTTTCCCGAACACGTGGTGCTCTTCTCGGAGCAGACGCTACGTCGCACGCTCGAGACGGCGGGCTTCCGCGTCGAGACGATGGAGCCGGCACGCCAATACGCGCGCCTGGACTTCCTGGCGACGCGATTCGCGTCGGGGTTCCCGCGCGTCGGCGGCGGGCTCGCGCGACTGCTCCGACGGATCGGCGGCGGCGAGCGGCGTCTGTACGTGCCCTCGGGATCGATCGCGGTCGTCGCGACCGTCGCCTGAGCTACGTCGCCGAGCCCGGGCTCGGAGACGGGTTCGTCGAGGTCGACGGCGACGTGCCCGGCGACGGCGACGCGGGCGTCGAGGTTTCCGTCGGCGCCGGCGTGAACGTCGGGGTCGGCGTCGGAGTGCCGCACCCCTCGCAGAGCTCGATGGGGTCGCCACCGCATCCGGTCGTCGAAATCAGGACGGCGACGAGCGCCACTCCTACCCACCCACGCAGGCCCATGGCCGCGCGTTATAGGGAACGGCCCTCCGCACGGTCAAGGCGTCGTCGCGTATGCGGCGCGCGAGGCGTCGTCACGCCGCCGCGCGTTGACACCCTTGGGTCGACTCGTTACTGTCCGCCCCCGTTTCCCGCGGTTTTTCCGCACTGCGCGCACGCGCGCTGACACGTCATTCCAGCGAGGGTCTTTGGTGAGCGCCTACCGGCACGTGCGAGTTCCATCCGAGGGCGAACGGATCGAGGTCGGCGCCGACGGCGCCTGGACCATTCCCGACCGTCCGATCATCCCGTTCATCGAAGGCGACGGCACCGGGCCGGACATCTGGAAGGCATCCCAGCGCGTCTTCGACGCAGCCGTCGCCAAGGCGTACGGCGGCAAGCGCGCGATCGCCTGGATGGAGATCTACGCGGGCGAGAAGTCGCTCGGTCTCTATGGCGAGAACGAGTGGCTCCCCGAGGAGACCAACGACGTCATCCGCGACTTCAAGATCGCGATCAAGGGTCCTCTCACGACCCCCGTCGGCGGCGGCATCCGCTCGATCAACGTCACGCTTCGCCAGGTCCACGACCTCTATGCGTGCGTGCGTCCCGTGCGCTGGTTCACGGGCGTCCCGAGCCCCGTGAAGGAGCCCGAGAAGCTCGACGTCGTGATCTTCCGCGAGAACACCGAAGACGTGTACGCCGGCATCGAGTTCAAGGCGGGCTCGAAGGAAGCCAACGCGCTGATCGAGTTCACGCGCACGCAGCTCAAGAAGGAGATCCGCCCCGAGTCCGGTGTCGGCATCAAGCCGATGTCCGCCTTCGGGTCGCAGCGCCTGGTCCGGCGCGCGATCGCCTACGCGATCGCGCAGGGGAAGCCGAGCGTCACCCTCGTCCACAAGGGCAACATCATGAAGTTCACCGAGGGCGCCTTCCGCGACTGGGGCTACGAGCTCGCGAAGAAGGAGTTCGGCGGCCAGATCGTCCTCGAGGAGGACGCCGGCGGGAAGATCGCGATCCCCGGCAAGGTGATCGTGAAGGATCGCATCGCCGACTCGATGTTCCAGCAAGTGCTACTGCGCCCCAGCGAGTACAGCGTCCTCGCGACGCCGAACCTGAACGGCGATTACATCTCCGACGCTTGCGCGGCGCAGGTCGGCGGCCTCGGGCTCGCGCCCGGCGCGAACATCGGCGACCGCGCCGCGGTCTTCGAGGCGACGCACGGCACCGCGCCCAAGTATGCCGGCAAGGACGTCATCAACCCGGGCTCCGTGATCCTCTCGGGCGTCATGATGTTCGAGCACCTCGGCTGGAACGAGGTCGCGACGCTGATCGTGAAGGGCCTCGAGCGCACGATCGCCGCGAAGACCGTCACCTACGATCTCGAACGCCAGATGCCGGGCGCGAAGCTCCTCAAGTGCTCGGAGTTCGGCTCGGCGATCATCACCCACATGGAAGGATAGCGAAGCGATGGCACGCAAGAAGATCGCCCTCATCGGGGCCGGCAACATCGGCGGTACGCTCGCGCACCTCTGCGCGTTGAAGCATCTCGGGGACGTCGTCCTCTTCGACGTCGTCGAGGGGATGCCGCAGGGGAAGGCACTCGATCTCCTCGAATCGGGTCCGATCGAAGGCTTCGACGCCAGCATCACCGGCACCAACTCCTATGCCGACATCGCCGGCGCCGACGTCTGCATCGTGACCGCCGGCCTCGCCCGCAAGCCGGGCATGAGCCGCGACGATCTGCTCGCGACCAACGCCAAGATCATCACGGCCGTCGCCGAGGGCATCAAGCAGCACGCCCCCAAGGCCTTCGTCATCGTCGTCTCGAACCCGCTCGACGCCATGGTCACCCAGATGAAGCGCGTGACCGGCTTCCCGAAGAATCAGGTCGTCGGCATGGCCGGCGTCCTCGACTCTTCGCGCTACCGCACGTTCGTCGCCGAGGAGCTGAAGGTGTCGGTCGAGTCCGTCGCGGCGATCGTGCTCGGCGGCCACGGCGACGACATGGTGCCGGTCCGGAGCGCGTGCACCGTCGGCGGCATCCCGGTCGCGAAGCTCATCAAGGAAGACCGTTTGAAGGCGATCGAGGATCGCACCCGCAAGGCCGGCGGCGAGATCGTGGCGCTCCTGAAGACCGGCTCGGCCTTCTACTCGCCGGCGTCGGCCGCGGTGCAGATGGCCGAGGCGTACCTGAAGGACCGGAAGCGGATTCTCCCGTGCGCCGCGCTCCTCGAGGGCGAGTACGGCGTAAAGGGCTTCTACGTCGGCGTGCCGGTGCTGATCGGCGGCGGCGGCGTCGAGCGCGTGATCGAGCTCGAGCTGACGGACGCGGAGAAGAAGGAGTTCGCGGTGTCGGTCAGCCACGTCGAGGAGCTCGTCTCCGCGATGGACAAGATCCTCAAGGCCTGACGCCCCGTGAACATCCACGAGTTCCAGGCGAAAGAGATCCTCGAGCGCTACGGCGTGCCCGTGCTGAAGCGCGGCGTCGCGCGCTCGCCCGAAGAGGCGGCCGAGGTCGCGAAGAAGCTCGGCGGCACGGTCGTCGTGAAGGCGCAGATCCACGCCGGCGGCCGCGGCAAGGCCGGCGGCGTGAAGGTCGTGCCGAACGCGGAGAAGGCGGCCGAGTTCGCGAAGGGCATCCTCGGAAAGCCCCTCGTCACGCACCAGACCGGTCCCGACGGCCGCATCGTGCGGCAGGTCCTGCTGGAGAGCGGCTGTGAAATCGCGCGCGAGCTCTACCTCGGCGTGGTCGTCGACCGGGCGACCGGCAAGGTCGGGATCATCGCCTCGCCCGAGGGCGGCGTCGAGATCGAAGAGGTCGCCGCCAAGACCCCGGACAAGATCTTCCACGAGACGGTCGATCCGACGGTTGGGTTCACGCCCTACCAGGGACGGCGCCTCGCGTTCCGGCTCGGCCTGCCGAAGGAGCTCGTGAACAAGGCCGTGACCTTCTTCACCGCCGTGACGCGCGCCTTCCACGAGTGCGACGCGTCGATGGTCGAGATCAATCCGCTCGTCGTCACGAAAGGCAACGAGCTCATCGCCCTCGACGCGAAGGTCAGCCTCGACGACAACGCGCTCTTCCGCCACGCGGATCTCAAGGAGTACCGCGACGTACACGAGGAGGATCCGCGCGAGACCGAGGCCGCCAAGTACGACCTCAGCTACATCGCCCTCTCGGGCAACATCGGCTGCATGGTGAACGGCGCCGGCCTCGCGATGGCGACGATGGACATCGTGAAGTACGCCGGCGGCGAGCCGGCCAACTTCCTCGACGTCGGCGGCGGCGCGGACCAGAAGAAGGTCGCGCAGGCGTTCCGGCTCCTCCTCTCCGACGACAACGTGAAGGCGATCTTCATCAACGTCTTCGGCGGCATCCTGCGCTGCGACGTCTTCGCCGAGGGCGTGGTCGCGGCGGCGAAAGAGGTCGGCCTCTCGGTGCCGCTGGTCGTGCGCATGGAAGGCACCAACGTGGAGCGCGGGAAGCAGATACTGAAGGAGTCCGGTCTCGCGATCGAGTCGGCCGCCGACATGGCCGAAGGCGCGAAGCTCGCGGTCGCGGCAGCGCAGCGGGCTGCGGGGGGTGCGAAGTGAGCATTCTCGTCGACCGCAACACGCGCGTCATCGTTCAAGGCCTCACCGGCGCCACCGGCCAGTTCCACGCCAAGGCGTGTCGCGAGTACGGCACCCAGGTCGTCGGCGGCGTCACGCCGGGGAAGGGCGGCACCGACTTCGAAGGCTTCCCGATCTTCGACACCGTCGAGCAGGCGGTAAAGGCGACGGGCGCCGACTGTAGCCTCATCTTCGTGCCGCCGCCCTTCGCGGCCGACGCGATCATGGAGGCCGCCGACGCCGGCATGCCGCTCGCGATCTGCATCACCGAAGGCGTCCCGACCCTCGACATGGTGAAGACCATGCAGTTCCTGAAGAGCCGGAAGACTCGCCTCATCGGTCCGAACTGCCCCGGCCTCATCACGCCCGGCCAGGCCAAGATCGGCATCATGCCCGGCTACATCCACAAGCCTGGCACGGTCGGCGTCATGTCGCGCAGCGGCACGCTGACCTACGAGGCCGTGCACCAGCTGACGCAACTCGGCATCGGCCAGTCGACCTGCGTCGGCATCGGCGGCGATCCGATCATCGGCACGGGCTTCATCGACGTGCTCCGGCTCTATCAGGACGATCCCGGCACCGAAGGCATCATCCTGATCGGCGAGATCGGCGGCAGCGCCGAAGAAGAAGCCGCGGCCTTCATCAAGGAGCACGTGACCAAGCCCGTGACGGTCTTCATCGCGGGCCAGACGGCGCCGAAGGGCAAGCGCATGGGCCATGCCGGTGCCATCATCGCCGGCAGCGCGGGTACGGCCGCCGACAAGATGAAGGCCTTCGAGGCCGCCGGCGCGAAGGTCGTGAAGAGCGCGGCCGACCTCGGCAAGACCATGGCGGCGTCCCTCGGCCGCTGAACCGACCCTGATCCATTTGTCTCACTCAAGTTTTCCCTGGAGGACGTCGTAATGGCGAGAGAGATGACGTTGGCGATCGTGAAGCCCGATGCGGTCAAGCGGAACCTGATCGGTGAGGTGATCCGCCGGATCGAGCAGAGCGGTCTACAGGTGGCGGCGGCGCGGTTTCTCCAGCTGAGCCAAGGCGACGCGGAGGGCTTCTACGCCGTCCACAAGGAACGCCCCTTCTTCGGGAGCCTCGTGAAGTACATGTGCTCCGGCCCCGTCATGGTCATGGCGCTCGAAGGCGACAACGCGATCAAGCGCTGGCGCGACCTCATGGGCGCCACCGATCCCGCGAAGGCCGACCCCGGAACCATCCGGAAGGACCTCGGCCAGAGCGTCGAGGCGAACGCGACCCACGGATCGGATGCGCCCGAGACGGCGCGCGCGGAGATCGCGTACTTCTTCCGCACGCTCGAGGTCGTCGGCCGCGAGTGACCCTGCCGGCGCCGCCAGCGGAGTCGACGTCTCCGACGTCCGAGCCGGAAGGCCGCTCCAGGTTTGCCGCGGCGCCACCGCGAGAGCCTGTCCGGCCGCTACCCGACCCTCACGGGCGGCGTGACGCGGCGCTGCTGTTTTTCGCGGCGCTCCTCGTCTACTGGCTCACCTGCCCGGGGGCCACCGCCTACGATCAGTACTCGCGCCTCGCAAACGCGATGGTGCACGGCAGCCTGTCACTACCGCAGAGGCCGCCACACCTCGAGATGGCCGAGTACCAGGGGCGCGCCTATTTCACGAATCCGCCGACGCCGGCCGTGCTTCTCGCGCCGGTCATCTGGATCTTCCAGACGGAACCGCTTCGTACCTGGCTCGTCAAGTTGAACGGCGGATGGGAGCTGCCGTTCGGCTGGTTCCAGACGGGGCTCTCACTTTTCTGCGGCAGCCTCGCCGTCGCGTATGCGCGCATCGCGCTCGGCCGCGTGCCCGTGTCGCGGGCGGCCGCCGTCTGGGGAGCGATCCTCTTCGGGTTCGGCAGCGTCCACTGGTACCACACGACGATCGGCTCCGTGTGGTACCTCGCGCAGATCGTCCACGGGATGTTCATGTGGATGCTCGTGGCCGAGTGGTTCGGGAAAGCGCGTCCCGCCCTCATGGCCACGTACCTCGGCTTCGCGTTCTGGTGTCGCATGGAAACGATCGTCGCGGCCCCGTTCGTCCTGTTGTCGCTCTCGGATCGGTGGCTTCACCCGCGCGCCGACGAGATCATTCCGCGGCCACGGATCGGCTGGCTCATCGCTTTCGCGGTGCCGCTGCTCGCCTTCCTGGCACTCAACTCCGGATACAACTTCGCCCGCTTCGGTGTCTTCGGGAACGAAGCGTACGAGGTGTTACACGCCAAGGATGGCGGCGATCCACTCTACGAGCGCGGCTTGCTGCACTGGTCGTACTACGAGCGTCACGTCTACGGGTTCTTCAAGGCGAAGCCGCTCTTCTACGACGAATACCCGTGGATCCTGTCCGGCGTGGGCGGGATCGCCATCTGGTACACGACGCCAGCGTTCTTCTACGCGTTCAAAGCCCCCTGGAATCGCTGGACGCTCGCGTGCTGGGCGGGGATCCTGGTCTTCATGGCAGTCCTCTTCCAGCACGGCGGCACCGGCATGACGCAGCTCGGGTACCGCTTCGCTCTCGACTTCTATGCGCCACTCACCGTCCTCACGCTGAGCGGTATGGACCGCCCGCTCGGGCCCCCGGACCGGCCCGTCATCCGCCGGGTCGCGTGGATCGTCTCCGGCCTGATCGGCGGTTTCATGATGTGGTTCGCGCCCTGGGAGCGCTGGACGATCTTCTGGTGGATCGGCATCGTGCTCTTCGTTGGCTTCTTGTTCGACAATCGCGGCCCCATCCGCCCGTGGCACGTCGCGTTCATCCTCCTGTGCGTCGCCATCAATACGTGGTGGACGGTGTCGCTGAACCTGTTGAACCTGGGCCGCCTTTTCTAGATTTCCGAATCCCCGTATGACCGAGACGACCACACGCGAGGTGGTCGCATGCCCACTCTGCGGGGCACGCGACGACGAACCCGCCCTCCACAAAGACGGATTCGCGATCGTGCGCTGTCGGCAGTGCAACCTCGCGTACGTGAACCCCCGGCTCTCACTCGGCACTCTCGCGCAGCTCTACAGTGATCAGGTCATATCCCCGGCCGCGTACTACGTCCGAACCGAACAAGCCGACGAGCGGTCGTTCGCGGATCGGATCGCGCTCATCGAGCGCTGGCGAAGGCCCGGGAGACTCCTGGACCTCGGCTGCGGCCCCGGTGCATTCTCGGTCGTCGCTCGCGCCCACGGCTGGACCACGCTCGGACTCGACATCAACGCGAAGTCCGTCGTGCTCTGCCGGGAGCGCGGCCTCGACGTGATCGCAGGCACGTTTCCCCATCGCGACCTCGCCGGGCGACGTTTCGACGCGGTCGCCATGAACGATTTCCTCGAGCACATGCCCGAGCCCGTCGTCGCCCTGAAGGCGGTGCACGCGCTCCTCGATCCCGGCGGTGTCGTTTTCATTTCCACGCCCGACATCGGGTCACTCGTGGCGCGCGTCACCGGTGATCGCTGGTCGCACCTCAAGCCGAACGAGCACCTGACGTACTTCGACCGGCGAACCATCCGTAAGCTGCTCGAACAGACGGGGTTCCGCATCGAGCACGTGCAGTCGATCGGCCGTCTCCGCAACCTCGGCGTCGCAATCGAGAAGATCGCGGCGTATGGCGAGCTGCCGAGCCGAGTCGCGCGGGCACTCGTGCCGAAATGGCTCGCCGAACGCGTGAGCCTACCGATCAATCCCGGCGACGAGATGGCGGTGATCGCGACAGCGGTCTGACACGCGACGCCTCCGGCGACGTGTCCGATCATTCACGCGGACGGAGATCGGGACGACGGAGGAGGCGGACGCCATCGTCGTCCAACAAGGTCTCGTAGTCCCCGAGCGTGCTTGCCACGAGCCCTGCCGCGGGCTCGGGAAGCACTCGCCCGTTCCGGGTCCGATCGTGCACCACGACGTACGGCGGACGGCGCGCCAGCGCATCCGCGATGTCGCGCCGGGTGAAGACGCGGCCACCGACATTGCTGATGTCGAGTTCCCAATCCCCCGCGATGTAGGTGTCGTCGTTGATGCCGGTGTAGACCGAGAAAAGTACGTTGTCCTCGGCAAGCATCACGAACGGCTCGAGATGGGTTACGTGCGTCTCGAACGTGATGCGCGAGGCCGCGATCTCCTCGCGCAGGATGCGCGCGAGCTCGAACTGGGCCGGTGTCTGTCCCCAGCGCCGGTGTCCCGTGCTTCCCCAATATCCGCCTTTCGCAAGCGCCGCTTGCTCGGACCACGCGGCGGGGATCGACTGTTGGTAGTAGTTCGGATTCTGATTCACGCCCGCCGGAATGAAGAGCACCGAGATTCCGGCGAAGACGGCGACGGGCAAGGTCACGAGGCGCGCCGCCACCGCAGCCAAGCATCCGACGGGAACCGTCCAGGCGAACTGGTACCAGTAGTCGACCTTACGAAAGAAGCCCTGGACGGCGATGCTGACCCGCGGGTCCGTAAAGAGCTTCCAATAGTCCGCCGAAGCCTTTTCGGCGATCATCCCGAGCAGGAGCGCCACGACGATGGGCGTGATGCGGGCCGGCGACCGGCGCTTGGCGTCGATCCAGACCAGCGCGGCGAATGCCGGAATGCTGCCGTAGAACAGGACCGGAAAGCGTCGCCAGTGGTCCTGCATGCCTCCGATCAGTGGAGGATTGCGAATCGTCGCCCACGCGGCCAACAGCACCAGTGCGATCCGCAGCAGCCGCGTGACGAGTCGAGCGTGCTGTGGCTCCCCCGCGAACCATCGCGCCGCCGCGATCACCACTGCGAGCCCGAGGAACTGCACGACCGGCACTCCAGGGTAGGGAACCGGAAGGCGAATCCCGACGACCACTTCGGGAAACGCGACGAGG
>DAIQBH010000117.1:0-18363 GCA_036781285.1 Thermodesulfobacteriota bacterium
AGGATCACCGCGAGCGGCGTCCGCCGCTCGTGGGACATGAGGGCGAGGAACGTGTTCTTGGCGCGGTTCGATCGGATGAGCGAGGTCGCGAGATCTCCGATGCGCCCCGACTGCGCTCGCAACGTTTCCTCGTGTTGTTCGACCTGGCTCCGCGTGTCGCCGAGCTCGGTTTCGAGGCCGCGCTGGATCGCGGTCATCGAGAAGCGCATGTGCGCGATCGTGACCACCTGGCCGAGGATCTCGCCGACGAGCTCGAGCGCGCGCTGACTCACGAGATCCCAGACGATCGGCACCACCTGGAGACAGAGCACCGCGCCGACGCAGTCGCCGCCGACCACGAGCGGGAAGCCGACGACCGAGCCCGCGAGACCGTCCGGCAGCGGCCGGCGCTGCCCGACACCCTCGCCGCCCCAGCGGACGAGCGCCCGCTCCTCCATCACCTCGGACGCGAGCACGGGCAGCGTCGCCGGCCACGGTTCCGGCGTCTCCCCGAATCGCTCGTTCTGGCTGTAGCTTCCGGCGACGGTCAGCGGCTCGTGCGGACGTCCGGTCAGCACGAGCACGCGCTCGTGGCCGAGCCCATGCACGAGGCACTCGGCGAGCTGCGTCGCGAGCGCCTCGAACGTCGGCGCGTTCTGCCCGCAGTGGGTCAGGTCGCGGATCAGCGAGAGGTGCATCAGGAGCGTGTCGTACTGCTCCTGGGCGCTCCCGACCGCTTCGCGGAAAAGCTGGCTCATGTCAGTCGGCTCCGTAGAACACGCGCAGGTCGTCCTTCTGTCCCTGCAACTGCGCCGCGATCTCGACGCAGGCGCCGAACCCGAGCCCCGGGATGCCGGAGAGCACGCTCTCGGCCTCGGGCGCGAGCAGTCCCTGCTCGAGGTCGGTCCAATGGACGAGACGATTGGCGAGATTGATGATGACCGATCCCGAGAGCGGCGTGCCTTCCGGCAGCTCGTCGTGGTGCGCACCGGCCGCTTCGACGATCGCGGGCGGCAAGGCCCACGCTTCGCCGAGCCATGCACCCGCGCGCGCGTGGTCGACGCCGAACGCGTCGCGCTCGCGCACGTGCAGCGGCGTCTCGCCGCCGACCGCCGCCATGCGGTCGTAGACCTCCTCGAACCGGATGCGGAGGATCACCTTCCCGATGTCGTGCAGGAGACCCGCGGTGAAGAGCTCCTCGGGATCGGCGCCGCGCGTGCGCTGCGCGATCAGCCGCGCCGCCGCACCGACGAGCGCCGAATGCTCCCACAGCGCCGCCATGCCGGGACCGCCGCGCCCGCGCATCGTCTCGAGGATCTTGATGCCGAGTGCCAGGTTCTTCACGGTCGAGAAGCCGAGCAGCATGACCGCACGCGACAGCGTACCGACCTCGCGCGCGCAGGCGAAGAACCCGCTGTTCGCGAGACGCAAGACGCGCCCGGCGAGCGCCTGGTCGCGCTGCATGAGGTCGACGAGATCTTTGGCGGACGCGCGCTCGCCGTCGACGACGCGCAAAATGCGGAGCAGCAGCACGGGAATCGTCGGTACGTCCCGCGCGTTGACGATCTCCGCGCGTAGGCGCCCCAGGTTGGGCGTTCCCGTCGTGCTCATGCGCGCATCCCCGCCCTGCTATCGGATGAGGGGAGCCATAACTTGAGGTCGCGATCCGGGCGCACGCGGCTTGCTGTGCGAAGACTCGCGCACGACCATCGCGCACGCCGAGCACCCCGTATTTCCGCGACGTTGCGGTCCCGGGAGGGGTCACGTACAAGGCACCCAGTGGAGCGCCTGCTCATCACCGGCATTGCCGGGGGTCAGGGTCGGTTGGTCGCGAAGCGCGTCGCCGACGGCTTCGCGGTGAGCGGCGTCGACCGCGCCCCCTGGGAGGGGCACCCGGACTACATCACGGTCCATACGATGGACCTCCGGAAGAAGAAGTTCGAGGACATCTTCCGGCGGGAACGTCCCTCCGCGGTGGTCCACTTGGCGTTCGTTCGCCACTTCCGCGCGGACCCCATGGTGCGCCACGAGATCAACGTCGCGGGGACGAAGCGGCTTCTCGAGTGCTGCGCGACCTACGGCGTGAAGAAGCTCGTGGTGCTCTCGAGCTCGTACGTCTACGGCGCGCTCCCCGAGAACTCGTACTACATGGACGAGGACACGGCGCTGAACGTGAGCCGCCACTACCCCGACATCCGCGACCTCGCGGAGGTCGACACGCTCTGCAACACGTTCCTCTGGAAGTACCCCGAGATCGCGACCGCGATCCTCCGTCCGGTACCGACGCTCGGCTACTACGTGCACAACTCGATCGGCGGCTACCTGAAGCTCCGCTGGGTCCCGACGATCATGGGCTTCAACCCGATGGTGCAGTTCATCCACGAGGAGGATCTCGCGGAGGCGATCGGCCGCACGCTCGAAACCGGCATCCGCGGCATCTTCAACGTGACCGGTCCGGGCGCGGTGTCGCTCAAGGTGGCAATCCGCGAGACCGGCGGCACCGCCGTCCCGCTCCCCGAGCCGCTCGCGCGGACGACCATCGACAGTCTCTTCCAGCTTGGGCTGTACCACCTGCCGCCGGGCGCGCTCGACTTCGTGAAGTATCCGTGCACGATCGACGGCCGGCGCTTCCGTGAGGCAACGGGCTTCCAGCCGCTCTTCACGCTCGAAGAGATCTTCAGCAGCGTGCGGCACTGAGATCCGGCATGGCCCGTACCTCCAAGACCCCGACCGATCGTCCGCCGCGCCGCCGTCGGACCCCGCGTGCCGTGGTCGGCACCGGCGGGATCCTGTTGCATGATGCGGGCAAGCCCGGACATCCCCCGCTCGACGACGCCGACGTACTCGTGCCCGACGACCTCTATCCGAGCGCCGACCCGGCGCAGCAGATGTCCCATTCGCTGGACGCGCTCTCCGACCTGGCGGGCGGCGTCCTTCAGAGCCTCGCCCCGCGCCTGATCCGCGACCTCGACCACGAGCTCCGCGATCGCATCCGGCGCTCGCCGATCGAGCTCAACAGCTTCGGCTACGATCCCTGGGGCTTCAACGCCGACGTCGCGCGCCGCACGCTCCTGCTCTTCGCGCTTCTCTATCGCTACTACTTCCGCGTCCAGACGAGCGGCCTCGAGAACCTGCCGGCGGGGCGGGTGCTGGTCATCCCGAACCACGCCGGCCAGATCGCGATCGACGCCGCCATGATCGCCGTCGCGACCGTGCTCGACGCCGACCCGGCCCGCCCGATCCGCGGCATGGGGGAGTACTGGCTCCCGACGCTTCCCTTCTTCAACGTCCTCATGGCGCGCGCCGGCGGCGTCGTCGGCACGCCGAAGAACGCGCGCGACATCCTCGAGCACGGCGAGGCCGTGATCGCGTTCCCGGAAGGCGTGCGCGGGATGAACAAGACGTTCAACCAGCGCTATCAGCTCCAGGAGTTCGGCTACGGCTTCATGCGGCTCGCGCTCGAGACCACCACGCCGATCGTCCCGGTCGCCGTCGTCGGCTCCGAGGAGCAGGCCATCTCGATCGCCAACGTGAAGCCGCTCGCCGATCTCCTCGGCATGCCGGCCTTCCCCGTCCTGCTCAACTGGTTCCCGCTGCCGGTGCGCTACCACCTCTACTTCGGCGAGCCGATGGAGTTCCGCGGCAACGCCAACGACGAGGACGAGGTCATCGGCAAGAAGGTCGAGCAGGTGAAGCAGCGGATCCACGACATGATCCAGGACGGTTTGCGGCGGCGGCGCGGGTGGTTCTGGTAATCGCTCGACGGGAGGCGACGTGGCGAAGAAGCAGAAGCGGGTCTTCATCCTCGGCGGCGGCGCCGCGCTCGGCGCACATCACGTCGGCGTGCTGCGGTTGCTCGAAGAGCAAGGGATCAAGCCCGACGTGATCGTCGGAAGCTCGATCGGCATCATCAACGCCTGCTGTTACGTCTCGGGAGGCGTGCCGCAACTCCAGGACGCGTGGAACAACTTCTATTCGTTGCCCCGCATCGTCTCGCCCAGCCTCACGCACAACCTGATCTTCGGGCACTCGCTCTTCTCGATGGATCGCCTGTCGAGCGCGATCGAAGAGTACATCGACTTCCCGAAGATCTTCGAAAGCAAGATCGAGCTCGAGTTCGTGCTGCTGAACGTGTCGCGCGGCCGCGGCGAGGTCTACTCCAAGCGCGACTGCGAAAGCTGGCGCGACCTCCGCACCCTCTCCCGCGCCGGCTATGCCATTCCGTTCCTCTTTCCGCCCGTCCAGTTCCGGAAGGACTGGTTCGTCGACGGCGGCTTCGCCTGGAACATCCCGCTCGAGCACGCGCTCGGCCTCGGCGCGACCGAGATCTATCTGCTGGCGCCGATCGCGAGCCAGCTGCCCTATCAGGGTCGCTTCGGCAGCATGCTGGGCTTCCTCCAGCGCCTGACCGACGTGATGTGGCGCACGGTCGGGAACATGGGCTACCTCTACGCGCGCATGGAGAACGGACGCCTCCACGACGTCCCCGTCACCGTCATCGAGCCCGGCGAGCAGTACAGCGGCTTCGGCCCCCTCCACGTCTTCAACGCGTACCCGTCGAAGAACCGCGCGCTCATGGACGCCGGCTACCGCGACGCGAAGCGCGTGATGGCGACCCGGAAGCGCATGGAGCAGCAGCTCGCGGCCAAAGCCGCCGCCGAGAGAGCCGCCAACCCCGAGCGTCCGGCGATCGTCAGCGCCAGCGGCGGAAAAGTCGTCGCGATCCGCCCGACCGAGCCCGCCGCCAAGACCTGAGCCCGGACGGGCGTTGCCCGTCCGGGCCAGGACACGTCTCTCGAGCGTACTAGCCGCGGGCGCCGAACCCGGTACCCGAGCGCTCGCTGAACAGCGGGCTGGTGACGCTCCCCAAGGGATCCCCGTTGGGATCCTCGAAACCGATCGCAACCAGGTCGGTGCGGAAGCACGGCGGTAATGCGGCGTAGCCGCTCCCGGTGAGCATGTCGTTCAGCGTGACGTCCATCTTGGCCTTGCCCTTCGAGACGAACACCGGGGTGACGAGCTCGATGGGCTGGGTCGTAGAGGGGCTCCCGGTCGGATCTTCGAGCACGAACCGCACCGTCAAGCGGAGCGCCCCGTTGCCGTCGACGGGCATGCCGGTGCCATCGACGATCCCCGACGCGGCCACCCGCATCTGGACGTTCCCGACCTTGTCGCTCTTCGCCGCGAAGGTGATCTTGGTCTTCGGGTCCATGGCCCACGTGGACGCGCTCGGCGTGTCGCCGCTGCACGCCGGGATGCCGCCGAGCACGCTGGTGTCGGGGAGCGCGCAATCGGGCTGCACGCGCGCGAATGCCAGCTTCGCGGATTTCCCGCCGCTCCCCCGAACGGCACTACATGTTTGCGCCTCCGCCACCGTCACCGTCAGCGTCAGCGTCGCGCCGAGCATCGTCAGGGCGAGGATCCCTCGCCGGGCGCGCCGCGCCCCCTCGTTCGTTCCTGCGATTCGTGCGGCCATCGTCCGTCTCCTTTCGTCGACGCCGAGCAAGCTGCGCTGGCGCGATCCGGGTGGGTGTTCGTCTGCGCCTAGCGCGAGACACGGCCCCGAATCCTCACAACAACTACACATTTCACGAGCCCCCGCGTTGCGACCCCGCCGCGACTCGGGCTAGGCCGATCTCGCAACGGTCGGCGATGAGCTCCCCCATCTCATTCGGTCCCTTCCACCTCGATCCGGAAAAGCGCTGCCTGCTGCGCGGCGCCGCCCCGGTCGAGCTGCGCCGGAAGGCCTGGGAGGTCCTCCGCCATCTCTGCGAGCGCCCGGACACCGTAGTCAGCAACGACGAGCTCCTGGATGCCGTCTGGCCGGGAGTGGCGGTCACGCCGCAAACGGTCGCGAACGTCATCCGTGAGCTCCGCCTGGCGCTGGTCGACAGCGCGGGCGCCCCGCGGTGGATCGCGACGGTGCGTGGGCGCGGGTACGTCTTCCGGCCTACGCCCGCGCTCGACGACGCCACCGAGGCCACGGTGCCGGCCGTGATCGCCCGCACGCACGAGCGCGAAGAGCTCGCGGCGCGCTGGGCCCGGGCCATGCGCGGCGAGCCGCAAGTCGTGCTCGTGACCGGCGAGCCCGGGATCGGGAAAACGACACTCGCCGACGACTTCGCGAACGGCGCCGCGCGGACCGCGCAGTCGGCGCTGTGGCTCGGCCGTGGCGCCGCGATGGAGCAGCATGGACAGCCGGAGAGCTACCTCCCGATCCTGGCCGCGCTGACACACATGGCGACCGGACCACGGGCGCGCGCATTGACGGCGACGTTCCGGCGCGCGGCGCCGACGTGGCTCTTGCACCTGCCCCATCTCCTCCGGCCGGAGGAGCGCCGGCGCATCGTCCCGGCGCTCGTCGGCGCGACCTCGGCGCGCATGCTGCGCGAGGGCATCGACGTACTGCGCGGGCTCGCCGAGAGCGCGCCCCTGCTGCTGGTGCTCGAGGATCTGCATTGGGCGGACGCCGCGACGCTCGATTTCATCGGCGCTCTCGCTCGCAGTCCTTCCCCGCTCCGCCTGTGCATCGTCGCGACCTTTCGCCCCGTCGATGCCGCGATCCGCGAACACCGCATCACGGCTCTCGCCCGCGAGCTCGTACGCGAGCGCCATGCCGTCGAGCTTCCGCTCGCGCCGTTCGACGAGCCGAGCATCGCCGCCTACCTCGGCGCCCGCCTCGGGCCAGGCGCGCCGCCGGCCAGGCTCGCCGCACGCCTCGAAGCGCTGTCGGCCGGCAACCCGCTCTTCCTGCGCGCGCTGGTCGACGACCTGCTCGAGGCCGGCGCGTTCGTGAGCGGTCCCGCGGGCTGGCAGCTCGCCGACGACGCCGATCGGCTGCTCGCCGAGCTCCCGGAGAGCCTGCGCGCGTTCGTCGCGAGCGAGGCTGCCCGCCTGCCTCATCCGCTCCGCCGGATCGTCGAGGCGGCCAGTGTGATCGGGACCGCCGCGCTCGTCCCCGAGCTCGCGACGATGCTCGGGCAGCCGCCGGCGAAGATCGCCGACGCGTGCGAGCGGCTCGCGTCGATCGGACGCCTCCTGCGGCGCGCCGGCGAGGGCGCGTGGCCCGACGGCTCCGTCGTCGGACGCTACGCTTTTCCGCACGCGGCCCATCGCCACATCATCTACGACGGCTTACCGACCCATGATCGTCGCGCGCTCCACCGGAAGCTCGCCGTCGCGCTCGAAGCCGCGTACGGACCGGGAGCCGCAACGGTCGCGGCGCGTCTCGCCGCGCATTTCGACCAAGCAGGCCTCGGCGCGCGCGCGGTCGAGTGGCTCGAGCACGCCGCCACCGGCGCGGAGGCGCGCTGCGCGTACGGCGAGGCCGCCGCGCACATGGCAACCGCGCTCGCGCGTCTCGATGCCCTCGCGACGACGCCGGGCGGGGATACCACGCCGCGCGCCGGTCTTCTGTGTCTCAGGCTCGGTGAGATTCTCGTGCTCGCACATGGCTACTCACGGCCGGAGGTCGAGCACGCCTATGCGCGCGCCCTATCGATCTTCGAAGAGGCCGCCCACTCGCTCGGCATCTTCACCGCCGAAATGGGCCTCGCGGTGGTCGATCTGACGCGAGCCCGCCACCGCGCCGCCCATGGCCGGACGCAGCGCATGTCCGCGCTCGCGGCCGGCGACCCCGCCCTCGCGGCGATCGCCGCGTGCTGGGCGGGCTTCGCGTCGTCGGGACTCGGCGAGCTCGGACGCGCGCGCCGCGAGCTCGAAGCGGGCCTTGGTTCCGACGTCACCTCCCACGTACCGCGCAATTTCAGCATCCCTCGCATGCTGCGCTCGCAGCTCGCCCTGGTGCACACGGTGCAGGGAGACGACGCCACCGCCGAGCGTTATGCGGCCGACGCCCGCGCGCGCAGCCAGCGACACGGTGCCGTGTCCGAGCTCGCACACGCCGAGCTCCTCGCGGCCGAGCGCGCCGTCTTCACGCGCGATCCGCACGGCGCCGCGACGACGGCTGCCGCCATCGAGTTGGCCGAAGCCAACGGGCTCGCCAGCTATCGCGCGTTGCTCGACGTGTACGACGCGGCCCTTCGTCCCGAGTGGCCGGCCGATCGGCGTCGCACCGTGATGCGCGCCGCCCTCGCCGACCGTGACCGACTCGGAGACCGCTGGCACGGGGCGTTCCTCCTCGCCCTCGTCGCCGAAGTCGAGATCGCGGACGGCGATCACCAGGCCGCCCGCGCCGCGGTCGCGGAGGCCTTCGCGCACATCACCGCCACCGACGAGCGCTACTACGAAGCCGAGGTCTGGCGTCTCCGCGGCGAGTGCGCCCTCGCGGCGGGCGACGCAGCCGACGCCCGGACCTCGCTGTGCCGCGCTGCCGAGGTCGCTCGCGCGCAGGGCGCCCTCCGCTGGGAACGGCAGGCGACCGCGCGCCTCGTCGCGCTGTCGGGCGGAGGCCGGACGGCGTCGCGCCGACGACCGTGACACGAGCGGACGTCCGCGGTGACTTCAGCCGAGCAGCGTCGGGAGCTCGAGCATGTCGTGGAAGGTCATGCTGACCAATGGGGCACCGCCGCCGGCGTGACGACGCCGACGAACCGGTGACGCGACTGTCGGGTCGCGGCGCCGAGACCTCCCACCAATGGGCCGGCGGCGCCGAACGCCGTCACGCGGAGTCGCATGCGATCACGCACCGGTGCGCTTCTTGCTGCCTCAGCATTCGGGCAGATGCAGGCGATCACGGCACCGATGACGATGGGGACGGCCGCGGCCCCGGCCACGTGGCTGCGGGGCCGCAATTTCGATCTCTGCCTCGTCGTCGGGACGATCGCGATCGGGATCGCGGCCGGCACCGCGGGTCTCGTGAACCGCGACCTCATCATGCCGCTCGTCGCGGCCGACCTCTGGCTGCTCGGCTATCCCCACGTCGTCGCCACGTACACGCGCCTCTGCTTCGACCGCGCGAGCCTGCGGACGCATCTCGGCCTTCTGACCTGGCTGCCGGTCGTCATGCTGGGCGCGACGCTCGCGCTCTCGGCGACGTTCGGCGCGTGGATCCTCACGACGACCTACTTCTACTGGCAATGGTGGCACTACACGCGACAGAGCTGGGGCATCGCCCAGATCTATCGGCGAAAGGCCGGTGCCGATTCGGTCGGGCCGGATCGGCTCTACCAGGCCGCCTTCTTTCTGCTGCCGCTCTGGGGCGTCCTCCACCGCTCGGCGCAAGGCGACACCCGATTTCTCGGCATGCCCTTCCAGGCGATCCCGGTCGCGGAACCCGTCGCGACGCTCGTCGCCGTCGCGGCCGTGGTCGCGCTCGCCGCGTGGACCGCCACGCGGGTCGCGGCCTGGCTTCGCGGCGAGCTCCCGCTCACGCACACCCTCTACGTGGCGTCGCACGTGATGGTCTTCATCCTCGGGTACCTCGTGATTCCCGGCATCACGACCGGCTGGCTCGTGATGAACGTCTGGCACAACGCGCAGTACCTGCTCTTCGTCTGGCACTTCAACAACAAACGCTTCGCGGCCGGGATCGACCCGAGCGCGCCCTCGCTGTCGACGCTCTGCCAGACGCGCAACGCCTGGCGCTACGTGCTCACGTGCCTCGCGATCTCGACGGTGGCCTACACGTTCCTCGACGCGTTCGGCTTTCTCACGATCGCCGTCGCGCAGGCGATCAACTTCCACCACTACGTCGTCGACAGCGTGATCTGGAAGGTACGCAAGCGGCCGATGCAGGAGACGCTCGGGCTCGCGAGCCAGCCGGCATGACGGCGCGGCTCGCCGCGCTCCGCCGCTACCTCGCGATGGAGCGGCCCCCGGGCGCGCTCCCCGAGCTCGACGGCCTCCGCGCGCTCGCGATCATCCTCGTGCTCTTTCGGCATGCCGTGGTCCCGTTCCGGCCGGACGGCGGCGCGCTCCTGCCGATCGCCGGGTGGGACGCGGCGACGCCGCTCGTGAACGGGTGGATGGGCGTCGACCTCTTCTTCGTGCTGAGCGGGTTCCTCATCACACACCACGTCTGCCGCCGCTACGGCGGAATCCTCGACCGCCACACCTGGGGCGACTACCTCGTGCGCCGCGGGCTCCGGATCGTCCCCGCGTACTACGCGATGATCGCCGTCGTCGCCGCGGGCCTCGTGCCGCACTACGTGGTCGACTCCCGCGATCTCGCCCACCGCGTCGGCTACCACGTGCTCTTCATGCAGGACTACCTCGGGTCGGATCTGCTCGTCGTCTTCTGGTCGCTCGGCGTCGAGGAAAAGTTCTATCTCCTGGCGCCGCTCGTTCTCGCGGGCGTGCTCGCCGTCCGGCGACCGGTGCTCCAGTACCTGCTCGTCTTCGCGGTGGCGCTCCTGCCGATCGTTGTCCGCTGGATGGTCGCGCGCGACACGCCCGCCGGCCTCACGTATCCGATGTACTTCCAGCTCTTCCGAAGCCCGTTCCACCTCGGCTTCGACGGCCTCGCGATGGGGATGCTGTGCGCGCTCCTCTATCGTGACCGAGCGCTGTGGCCGTCGCTGCGAAGCGGACATGCGGCCGGCGCGTTCTTCTGGGTCGGCGCGACGATCGTCGGCGTGCTGCTCGTCGCGGCCCCGCTCTTCGACACGATCGATCGTTTCGACGAGGTGCCGCTCGGCACCGTGCTCGCGATCGGCATGAGCGGGATGCTGCTCGGCTTGGCGCTCGGCGGCGGCCCCGGCGCGTGGTTTCGCGGACGCCGGCTCTTCGTGGTTTCCAAACTTTCGTACACGCTCTACCTCGTGCACTACGCCCTGATCCCGGTCGCCACGGTGCTCGCCGATGCGACGTTCGGGTCGACGGCGCCATCCGCGCTGACGCGCTTCGTCCTGTTCCTGCCGGTCTACCTCGGGCTCTCGTTCGCGGCGGCCGCCGTGCTGCACTACCTCGTCGAGAAGCCGTTCCTCGTGCTCCGCGATCGCGGCATCCGCCTGCGGCTTCCCGCGTCCCGCCCCGTTCCCGCTCGGCTCGGACGAGCGGCCTCGTAGCCCGCGACCCCTCGGCCGGCGGGTCGCGGCATCCTCGCTCGCTCGCGAGAACTTGCCGCCGTGTCTCCCGTACTTGCAGGCTCGCACGACCACGATACGTGGGCAGGACACGAAATGTCCGTGACAGTTCGACGAGTTGAGCCTTCGACGCGCCGTGCGACGTGGCACATCGCTTGCTGATTCCGCATCCCATGACCTTCGGCGAACCCCTGGCCACCGGCGGCTCCTTCCTGACGGGCACGACCGTCCGCGACTGCTTCACCTACGAGGATCTGGGTCCCGAAGACCGCCAGATCGCCGCCGCCGCGGAAGAGTTCGTGCGCCGCGAGGTCCTGCCGCAGGCCGACGCCATCGAGGCGCAGGCGCCGGGGGTCATGCGCGCGCTCCTCCAGCGCGCCGGCGAGCTCGGGCTCTTGATGTTCGACATCCCCGCCCGGCACGGTGGGATGGGGGTCAGCAAAGCCACCTCGACGCTCATCGGCGAGCGCGCGTTCAAGCTCGCGTCGTTCGCGGTCGCGTGGGGCGCGCACACGGGCATCGGCACCCTGCCCCTCCTTTTCTACGGCACCGACGAGCAGAAGCAGCGCTACCTCCCGCGCCTCATGTCGGGCGAGCTCCTCGCGGCCTACGCGCTCACCGAGCCGGGCTCGGGCAGCGATGCGCTCGGCGCGAAGACCAAGGCGACGCGCCTCCCGAACGGCGACTATTCGCTGACCGGCGTGAAGCAGTTCATCACGAACGGCGGCTTCGCCGACCTCTTCACGGTCTTCGCCAAGGTGGACGGCGAGAAGTTCAGCGCCTTCCTCGTCGAGCGCGCGTATCCCGGCGTCTCGACCGGCGCCGAAGAGCACAAGCTCGGCATCAAGGGCTCGTCGACGACCCAGCTCATCCTCGAGGACGTCGTCGTGCCCGCCGAGAACCTGCTCGGCGAGCTCGGACTCGGTCATCGCATCGCCTTCAACATCCTGAACGTCGGCCGCCTGAAGCTCGGCGCGGCGGCGCTCGGCGGCGCGCGCGAGTGCCTGGAGTTCGCGGTGAAGTACGCGAGCGACCGAAAGCAGTTCCAGACGCCGCTCGTCGAGTTCGGCGCCGTCCAGCGCAAGATCGCCGACATGGCGGTCCGCATCTACGTCGCGGCGTCGGCGAGCTACCGCACCGCGGGCCTGATCGACCGCCGCATCGACGCGATCGATCCCAAGGCCGACGACTACGACAAGCAGGTCATCAAGGCGATCGAGGAGTACACGATCGAGCAGTCGATCGTGAAGGTGTTCGGCACCGAGACGCTCGACTACGTCGTCGACGAGTCGCTCCAGATGCTCGGCGGCTACGGCTTCGTCGCCGACTACCCCCTCGAGCGGCACTACCGCGACTCGCGCATCAACCGCATCTTCGAGGGCACGAACGAGATCAACCGGCTCCTCATCCCCGCGACCATGATGAAGCGGGTGATGACGCAGGGTCTGCCGATGTTCGAGTTCATGCAGGAGGTCGAGGCCGACCTGGCGAGCGGCAACGGGCACCACCTGCCCGTCGACCACACGCTCTTCCACGAGGAGCACGCCGTGAACCAGGCGAAGCGCCTGGTCGCGTACACCACCAAGCTCCTCATGCAGCGCGAGCCCGCCGAGATCGGCCGGAAGCAGATGCACCTGGAGCGCTTCGCCGACATGATCATCGACGTCTTCGTCATGGAGAGCGCGGTCGTCCGGACGCAGAAGCTGATCCGCCGCCGCGGCGAGGACAAAGCCAAGCTCGAGCAGGACATGGTGACGGTCTTCTGCGCCGAGGCGAGCGAGCGCCTCGCGTCGAACGCCCGCGCCCTTTTCGCCAACGACACCGACGGCGAAGAGCTCGAAAAGCATCTCGCGACGATCGCGCGCTTCACGAGCTTCGTCCCGACGGGCGTCCTCGACGCGCGCGCGCGCATCGCGGATCAGATCGTCGCGGCGGGCGGCACGCTGCCCTGATCGCGACCGCGCCGGGCGGACGTCGCGGCGCACGATCCCTCGAGGGCTCTCGTCCGTCGTTTGCGCACGGGGCGCCGACCCTATAGCGGTCGACGACCGCGTCGCCGCTGGCGATGCTTTTCGCCAGACGAAACGAGGTCCGATGAACTGCAAGACGTGCGGAACGGCGTCGAAGACGATCGCCACCAAGATCATCCGCCGCAGTCAGAGCGGCATCACCAAGTGCAACAGGCTCGAGTGCGGTCATGCCTGGCACGTCGAGACGCCGCTCGGGGCACCCAGCGCCGACGCGGACGATGCAGCGACGCCCTGCGGGTGCGGTGAGATCGCCACCGTGAATGCCCTGCTGGTCACGGGACGTCGGCTCGGCGCCGACACCTCGGGGTTCGTCGACGAGTCCTTCCGCGCCTGGTCCGCGCAGGTGCTCGAAGCCCTCGACGGCGTGCCGGCCGAAAGCGGCGCGCCGAGTCTCGTTCGAACCGCCACGACCGCCGTGAAGTCGCAAACGAGCAGCACCGCGAAGAAGATCGCCGAGCTGAACAAGCTGCTCGTGCGTGCCATCACCTTGGTCACGTGATCCGCGCGGACGCGCATCGCGAATGGATCGTGTCGGCCGGCGCGAAATGGCGAGACGTCATGCCTGAGTCGAGCGACGCATGGACCGCCGGCGCGGCCTATGAAGACTTCATGGGTCGGTGGAGCCGTCTCCTCGCGCCGCGGTTCGTGTCGTGGCTGTCCGTGCGCCCGACGGCCACCTGGCTCGACGTCGGCTGTGGCACAGGCGCCCTTTCCGACGCGATCCGTGTCGGGGCGAACCCCGCGTCGGTCGTCGCGTGCGATCCGTCCGCGCCATTCATCGAGTTCGCTCGTCGGCGTCACGTCGACCGGCGCGTTTCGTTCGTCGTGACGGGAATCGGGCGGCTCCCGACGCGCCCGGGCGGGTTCGATAGCGTGAGCTCGCTCCTGGCCCTGAACTTCTTTCCCGAGCCCGCGGCGGCGATCGACGAGATGCGACGCAGCACCGCCGTGTCCGGCCTCGTCTCGGCATGCGTCTGGGACTACGCGGGGCGGATGCAGTTTCTGCGATCCTTCTGGGACGCCGTCGCAGCGGTCGACCCCGATGCCGCCCAGCTGGACGAAGGTCGCCGTTTCCCGATCTGCCAACCGCGCATCTTGGAGTCCCTCTTCCGCGACGGAGGGCTTGCGGACGTCGTCTGCGACGCGATCGAAATTCCCACCCGTTTCTCCACGTTCACCGAGCTCTGGAAGCCTTTTCTGGGCGGTACGGGCCCGGCGCCATCCTATCTGGCAACGCTCGAAGCCCCGCAACGAGAGGCCGTGGCCGCACGGCTCCAACGTTCGCTGCCGCGGGAACCCGACGGAACGATCGCGCTAGTGGCGCGAGCCTGGGCCGTGCGTGGCGTCGCGCGGTAGGCAACCGGCGCACCGTCCCAAGCGCCGGCGGCCTGACTACGACGACGTTCGGAACGTGATCGAGTAGCGCAACGCCTTCGTCGGCGAGATGGCGTGCTGCCAGCGCCAGCGGGCGTCGCCGCGGAGCACGTAGGCCGACCGCGGTTTCAAGTCGAGGTGGAACGCCGCGCGTCGCGGTCGCGCCGTCGTCGGCCACGGCCGGAAGCGCATGCGCGCGTCACCGGCGAGCGACACACCGACGACCGTCTCGAAATTCGCGACGTCGCGGTGCCACCCGAGCTGGGTCCCGGGCTGGTACTCGGTCACGAGCGCGAACGCGAAGTCGTCCGCGGGGATCGCGGTCCACGTCGCGACCCGTGCGCGGAGCGGAAAGAGCCATGCCGGCACGGGCAGCGCGGGGAGCGGGCGGTTCGCCGAGAAGTCATAGGACGCGCCGTAGCTCACGGTGCGGCGCTTCGCCGTGTACTCGCGGTACTGCGAATGGCTGAACGGCAGCGCCGCGACGGTCGCGACCAGATCGGCCTCCTCGTCCAGCGCGAGGAAGTCGGTCGCGTAGACCAGCCCGTCGGGGAACACCGGCGCCGGCGCGAACAGCTCGGGTTCGGTCGAGCGCGAGGAACGTCGGGGCATCCGACGATCCTCGCGCCGCGGATTCAGTCGCGCAACGCCCGCGTCACAGGCACGTGAGACAGGCCACGCAGATGTTCGTGAGGCCGCACGGGATGCCCTGCTCGCACGTCTCGGGCGGCGTGATGATGCCGTCGCCGCAATTCGGCGTGGCCGTCGGCGTCGGGGTCGGCGTCTGCGTCGCGGTGATGGTCGGCGTCGCGGTCGACACCGGCGTTCCGGTTGCGGTGACGGTCGGCGTCGCGCCGCTCGTCAAGGTCGCGGTGGCCGTCGGGGTCGCGGTCGCGACCGGCCCGGTCGGGGTGGCCGTCCGGGTCGCGCTCGGCGTCGGGGTGCGCGTGGGCGTCGGCGTAGCGGTCAGGGTCGGCGTCGGCGTCGCGGCGACGCCGCACTCGGCGGGGTACGCCTTCAGCGTCGGGACGGCGAGGATGTCGACGCAGTCGGTCTTGAACTGGACGACGCAGCCGACGCAGTCGACGAGGTCCTGGAGGCTCGTGATGGCTCCGCTACAGGCCGGCCCGCCGTTCGGAACGGTCACGGCGCTACAGCTCGCGGGGAAGCCGATCGTCATCGGTGACAGGTCGTCGGGCGTGCCGCAGAGCCGGTCGGCGCCGCCGCAGGCCTTGCAGATTGCCGTCTGCACCTTGGCGGCCGCGCGCGCGATCTTGGGCGCGGCCTTGGCGGCGTCGGGGCACGGGCCCGCCTGCGACCCGAGGAGCACCTTGTCCTCGCACTTCGCGAGCGTCTGGGCGCGGGTCGCGAAGAAGCGCGCCATGCTCTTGCCGATCGCGGCCTGACAGCGGTTCAACTCGGTCCCGACCGCCGACGGATTCAGCGATCCGTACGAGAGCGTCACCGCCTGATCGACGGCCGCCTGCCCGACGCAGTCGATGCAATCGACGACGCCGTTGCAATCGCTGATCGGGTTGGAGCACACCGCCGTCTCGAGACCGGGACAGCTGCCGACGTTCCAGCCGATCGAGGCGAGCGTCTCGTCGTCGCCGCCGAGGCCGCAATTGCGGTCGAGACCGCCGCACCGCTGGCTCACCGCGCGCCGGAGCTTGCCGGCGGCGCGGGTGATCTTGCTCGCGGTCCCGGCATCCGGACACGGCCCCGCGATCTTGCCGCGAACCACCGCGTCCTCGCACTTCTGGAGGAGCTTCAGCTTCGCCTGGACGAACTTGCCCAGGTTCGCGTTGATCGACCGGCGGCAGGTGGCCGGATCGGCCGACACGGCGCCGGCACTGAGCACGAGAGCCGCGAGGGCGGCTGTAGACACCAGGAGCGTACGGCACTTCGTCACGGGGGATCCTCCTCCGACCCTCGAAAAGGGACGGCACATGGGATGACGACGCGCCTACGTACGCGGAGTCAGAGTGACCCGACAATCACGCCATGACTAGAGAGGGATTGCCGGAAACACGTGAGAGGTCGCATGGCGTTCTTCGATCGGCGCCGGCCGTCTCAGCCGAATGCCTTCGAGTAGTCCACGGTGAACCAGCGCTCGGGGGTCAGCTCGACCAGCACCACGTCGTGGTACTCGGTCGCGATGGACACGAGGTACGCCTCGGCCATCTCCTTCCCGAGGTACTTCACCGCCATCGCGCGGACGTCACGCTCGTAGTCGGGCTCGCCCGCGATCCGCACCGCGCCCTCGACGCTCGCGTACTTGTAGGGCGGCGCCTCGGTCTGGACGAGGATGCTCGCGCGGCCGCTCGCGCGCATGAGCTTGGCTTTCTTGGAGCCGCCGCCGGTCGTGAAGCGGACCACGCCGCCCGGCTCGTAGTGGTACCAGACCGGGATGCTGAGCGGCCCCCGCTCGGGCTCGGTCACGCTGAACACCCCGACGTGGGTTTCGGCGAGGAACGCCTCGCGCTCGGCCTTCGTCATGCTCGTCTTGCTCATCGACTCGCTCCTTTCGGAGCGGCCGGCATAGCAAGCGTCCGGAGGCGTCGCGAGACGGGTGCGCGTCGTGACGCGCAGCATCCTCGATCACCGGCGGTGACGCGTGCTAGCAGCGGCGAGCGCCGACCCCGGCGCGCGCAAACCCAACGGGCGCCGTGCGGCGCCCTATCCCTCGTCCGAAGGAGGCTCGCTCGATGCAGGTCACTCACGAACGCGTCAAGGTTCCCGTCGGCTCCGCCACGATGCCCGCGTATCTCGCTCGTCCGACGGCACCCGGCACGTACCCCGCCGTGCTCGTCTTCATGGAGATCTTCGGCGTGAACCATCACATCCGGAGCGTCGCCGACCGCGTCGCCGCCGAGGGCTACGTGGCGCTCGCCCCCGACGTCTTCCATCGCAGCGCGCCCGGCATCGAGCTCAAGTACGACGCCGCCGGCCTCGAGCGCGGCATCGCGCTGATGAACAAGGTGAAGGCGTCGGACGCCATCGCCGACGTCGCGGGCGCCCTCGACTATCTGAAGGCGCGGCGCGAGGTCGGCGGGCGCGGTGTCGGCGCCATGGGCTTCTGCTTCGGCGGCCACCTCACGTACCTCGCCGCGTGCGAGCTCCCGATCGCAGCCGGGGTCAGCTTCTACGGCGGCGGGATCGCGGTCGGCGCCCCGGGCGGCGAGACGCCGCCGACGATCGATCGGACGCCCAAGATCACGGGCAGCATGCTCTGCCTCTTCGGCGAGAAGGACGGTTACATCCCGCTCGCGCAGGCGGCGGCCATCAAGGAAGCGCTCGTCGCGGCGCACGTCGATCACGAGGTCGTGGTCTACCCCGGCGTCGGCCACGGCTTCTTCTGCGACGAGCGCGCCGACTACGACGCGACGTCGGCGGAGGACGCGTGGCACCGGCTCACGGGTCTCTTCCGGCGGACGCTCGTCTGATGGAGCAGGCCGCGGCGTCTTGATCGGGCGCCGCGGCGCTCGGTCACAGACAGAGCGTACAGAGCAAGCACACCGACAGCAGGCCGCAGTCGGAGTCGCTCTCGCAGATCTCCGGCGGCACGACGATGCCGTCGCCGCAGGCCGGCGTCGCCGTCGGTGTGGGGGTCGGAGTGCGGGTCGGCGTCGGCGACGCGGTCGGGGTCGACGACGTCGTGACCGTCGGCGTCGGCGTCGGGGTTGCCGTGGGAGTCGCGGTGACCGTCGCGGTCGGGGTCACCGTGACCGTCGGCGTCGCGGTCGTGGTCGGTGTCGGGCTCGCCGTCGCGGTCGGCGTCGGAGTGACGGCCGTCGCGGACGGCGTGAGGGTCGGGCTCGCGGTCGCCGTCACGGTCGGCGTGGCGGTGACCGTCGGCGTCGGCGTCTCGGTCGCCGTCGGGGTCGGGGTCGCAGTCTCGGTCGGCGTCGCGGTGATCGTCGGGGTCGGCGTGACGCCCGTCGCGGACGGGGTGAGCGTCGGGCTCGGCGTGACGCCCGTCGCGGACGGGTGAG
>DAIQBH010000118.1:0-18351 GCA_036781285.1 Thermodesulfobacteriota bacterium
ATCGTATCGGCGCGGGTCCAGAGGAAGAGGCGCTGGAGCTCGTCGACCTCGTAGTCGTCCATCGATCCGGACGTGCGGATCTCCGAGCGGGCGCCGAGCACGTCGACCGCGAGCTTGCCGAGCGATCGGTGCCACGTCGCCCAGTAGAGCTTCGTGATCAGCGCCTCGCGGCTCAGCGCCGCGCCTCCTTCGATCGCGGTCAGTGTCCGGAGCGCGTTGAAGCGCATGATCCGGAGGCCGATCCAGGCGTCGGCGAGGCGTTGGCGGATGACGGGGTCGCGCGCGGCGCCGTTCGCCTTCGCGGCCGCGACCACCTGGTTCAGCTCGATCTCGAACATCATCTGCTGGCCGAGCGTCGAAGCGCCGCGCTCGAACGCGAGCGTGCCCATCGCGACCTGCCAGCCGCCGTTGACCTGCCCGACGACGTTGTCGGCGGCCGTGCGCGCGCCGTCGAAGAAGACCTCGCAGAACTCGGCGGTGCCGGTGATCTGGCGAATCGGCCGCACCTCGACGCCGGGCTGCTTCATGGGCACGAGGAGATACGAGATGCCCTGGTGCTTCGGCGCGTGGGGATCGGTGCGGCAGAGGACGAAGCACCAGTCGGAGATGGTCGCGAGCGAGGTCCAGACCTTCTGGCCCTGCAATACCCACTCGTCGCCGTCGCGCTCGGCTTTGCATTGCACGTTGCCCAGATCCGAGCCGGCGTTCGGCTCGGAGTACCCCTGGCACCAGAGCTCCTCGGTGCGGACGATCGGCGGGAGGAAGCGCTGCTTCTGCTTCTCGGTACCGAACGCAATGAGCGTCGGGCCGAGCAGCGTCTCGCCGATGTGACCGACCCGGCCCGGGGCACGCGACCGCGCGTACTCCTCGTTGAAGATGACCTCCTGGCTGAGCTCGAGGCCGCGGCCACCCCATTGCTTGGGCCAGCCGACGCACGTCCAACCGCCCTCCGCGAGCTTCCTCTCCCACGCCCGGCGCACGTCGACGGCGCCCTCGAGGTCGCCCGATCCGCCGCGCCCGCGCAGGGCCGCGAACTCCCCGACGAGATTCTCTTCCAGCCACGTGCGGACCTCGAGACGGAACGCCTCGTCGGCGGCCGAGAACCGGACGTCCATCAGGCACGCTCCCGGATGCGATCGGCGCCATGCGCACCCCTGGTGAGGCGCGTCAGCGTCTCGTCCGCCTCGCGCATGATCGTGGCGAGCACCTCGGCGACGCTCGGCAGTTGCTCGATCACACCGACGACCTGGCCCGTCGGCAGGATGCCGACCTCGAGCTTGCCGTCGACCATGCTGGCGCGCGTCAGCATCGGAGCGTTCGCGGCCATCGCGAGCTGCGCCCAGGTGAGCTCGCGGCTCTTCCGCATCGCGAGCCCTTCTTTGATGAAGTCGACGAGCGACGTCTTCGTCAGGTGCCGGAAGCCGAGCGCGTTCGCGAGGGCGCGCGGCAACCGCAGCAGCGGGTTGGCGCGCTCGAGGCGGTCGATCACCCCCGTACGGATCACGCGCTGCGGGGCGCCGTCGATCGCGTGCGTCACGACCGTGTCGGTGAGGCTCGCCTTGAGGTACGCGGCCTTGATGTGGTCGGGGACCGTGCTCTCCTTCGTCAGGAGGAAGCGCGTGCCCATCGCGATGCCGGCGGCGCCGTAGGCGATTGCCGCGACGAGCCCGCGCCCGTCGTTGAAGCCGCCCGCGCCGAGGACCGGGATGGTCGTCGCCCGGCAGGCAGCGGGGAGCAGCAAGGAGGTCGGGATCGGGCCGGTGTGCCCGCCGCCTTCGTGTCCCTGCGCGATCACGGCGTCCACGCCCCATTCGGCCATCTTCGCCGCGTGACGAGGTGCGCCGATCGTCGGCATCGTCAGCACACCGCCGTCCTGGAGCCGCTTGATGAGGTCGCGCTTCGGCGGACCGGCGAAGCTCGCGAGCCGCACGCGGTGACGGATGACGAGGTCGGCCGTCGCTTCGACGCCTTGCTGGTCGGCGCGCATGTTGACGCCGAAGGGCCGGTCGGTGCGCGACCGGACGTCACCGATCGCCGCATCGAGCTCGTCGAGCGTCATCGTCGCGGCGGCGAGGATTCCGAAGCCGCCGGCGGCGCTGGTCGCGGCGGTGAGC
Source organism: Thermodesulfobacteriota bacterium (assembly GCA_036781285.1). Classification (GTDB taxonomy): domain Bacteria; phylum Desulfobacterota; class Binatia; order UTPRO1; family UTPRO1; genus UTPRO1. Next base: position 2,115 of record DAIQBH010000118.1, read on the forward strand.
GCCGCGCCCGACACCCACCCCATGCCGGTCTGGACGATCGGAAACTGGACGCCGAGGAGGTCGCAGATGCGCGTGCGCAGCGCCGGATGGAGCGAGGACGGGGACGACATCGACAGGCGGAGGTAGCAAACCACCTCCGCTTTGCAAAGCGCTTGAACCGCGCGGTCGGATTGCGCTACTTCCCCGCGACCTATGCCCATCGATCGCGCGAAAGCCATGGCCGCCACGTTCCCCGAAGGCAAAGCCTCGTGGGGGAACGACGACGTCATCCTCTACCACCTCGGCATCGGCGCCGGCGTTCCGGCGACCGACGCGAACGAGCTGACGTACACCTACGAGAAGAATCTCAAGGTGCTGCCGTCGTTCGCGGTGGTCGTGAAGTTCCACCCGATGGGCGACATCCTCAACATGCCCGGGCTCGAGTTCAATCCGTTCATGCTGTTGCACGGCGAGCAGGACGTCGAGATCCACAATCCGCTCCCGCCCACGGCCGAGGGCGTGACCGGGCAGATGAAGATCGCCGACGTCTACGACAAGGGCAAAGCGGCGGTCGCGATCCTCGAGATCCACGCGAAGGACGCGAAGGGCACGCCGCTCTTCACCAATCGCATGGCCCTCTTTCTCCGCGGCGAGGGCGGCTTCGGCGGGCCGCCCGGACCCAAGACCGGCAACGTCGCGCCAGAGCGCCCCCCGGATGGCGTGATCGAGTCGCCGAGCTTCGTGCAGCAAGCCCTTCTGTACCGCCTGAACGGGGACAAGAATCCCCTGCACGCCGATCCCGATTTCGCGGCGATGGGCGGCTTCGACCGTCCGATCATCCACGGCCTCTGCTCTTACGGCATCACCCTGAAGGCGATCGTGGATCACGTCCTCGACGGCGACGTCACGAAGGTCGCGCGCTACCAGGCGCGCTTTGCCGGCGTCGCGTTCCCCGGCGAGACCTACGTGACGTCGTACTGGAAGGACGGGAACACCATCCTGCTCCAGTCGAAGGCGAAGGAGCGGGACGCGATGGTCATCTCGAACGCCGCGGTGACGATCCGGTAAGTCGCGTCCCGTTCGCTCCGAAACGCTAACTCACGGGCTCGCAGGTTCCCGTGAGCGGCAGACCCGCGGCGTTCCGGAGCACCTGCACGCCGTCGGTGACGCTCACCTCGCCGTTGCCGTTGACGTCGCAGCGCGCGAGCGTGCACGGGCTCGGGAGGCCGGCCGCCGCGCGGAGAGTCTGCACGCCGTCGGTGACGTTCACGGAGCCGTTGCCGTCGGCGTCGCCGCAGACCTCGCTCCCGCCGCCCGAGAGATCGCTACACTCGCCCGCGTTGTTGCAGACGTTCGGCGGCGCGAGCGCGAAGTCGGTGTCGTTGCTGCCGGCCTCGCCGTTGCCTTTGGTACGCGCCAACGACTGGGTCCCGTCGCCGGGGGGGAGCGTCGTCGGCGTGCCGGATTGCGGGCGCGTCGGGCTCGCGTACCCGCCGTACGCGACGCAATCGACGTAATTTTCGGGTTTGTCGGCGTCCCAGGTATTCGGGTCGGGCGGGATGACGCCGGGCGCGCCCCAGCAGATCATGCCCGTCGGCGTCACGATTCCGGCCGGGATGAGGAAGTCGGGCGTGATCCCGGTCGCGCCGGCGAACGCGCTCGTTGCGTACAGGACGTTCGAGCCGCTCGCGGCGTTCGGAACCCCGCGATCCGAGAGCAGGAGGACCGTGGCGTTGCCGGAGGCGTCGAAGATGGTCAGGCGGGTGTCGGTGAGGAGATTCTGCCCGCCGCCGTCCATGCGGAGCTCCACGAATTGCACCGCGGGATCCCCGCCGAAGCCGGCGCCGATCTCGCTGATGCTCATGAAATGGAAGGTCGCGCCCGCCGAGAAGGGAAGTCCGAGCAGGGCCGCCGCGCCGAGGATCGCCGTCGTCGCCTCACGTCGCATCGCATCTCCTTCGTCCTCCACCGTGCGACCTGCGCGGTGGTGCCGCGCGGCCACCCTCGGCAGTCACCGACCTCGTGTCAAGCCGTTGCGGCCGGCGATGCCCTTGGTTAGCGTCCGGTCGCGGGTCGCGGGACCCGGGGAGGCGACAGGATGCGGACGATGAACGTGGCGGGAGCATTCGTGATAGCGATTACCCTCGGGTCCTCCGCACCGACGCACGCCGACGTCTGGGATCGGAGCGTCCCGAACGACGGCTCGACCTCGACGCGGACCGAGCTCGTGCACGGGAGCGACGAGCTCCACGACCTCGCGAAGAAGGGCTCCGCCGCGGACGAAGATTGGTATCGACTGACTCAGCAGCCCTACACGTCGTACGAGATCCTGGTCGAGGCGACGGCGGGGGAGATCGCGCCGCCGGTTCTCGAACGCCTGGCCGGCGACGGCACCACGGTGCTGCAAACCGCGATCGGCATCGGCGGGATCGGTTTCACGCGCAGCCTGCGCTGGCAGAACGGCGCAACGCCCGTGGAGGACCAGTTCGTGCGTGTCCGAAGCGGATCGTGCGTGAAGTGCAAGAAGGACGCGGCGTACCGGATCCGCGCGTTCGAAACGACCTACCGCGTACCGCGATTCAACAACACGGGGACGCAGGTGACGGTCCTGGTCGTCCAAAACCCGACGGACGCGACGATCGCGGGCAACATCTACTTCTGGAGCGCGGCCGGCGCGTTGCTCGCCACGCAGCCGTTCACGATCCAGCCGAAAGCCTTGGTGACCCTCGCCACGCAGACCGTCGTTCCCGATACCTCGGGTACGGCGACCGTGAGTCACGATGGTCGCTACGGCGACCTCGCCGGCAAGGCGCTGGCGCTCGAGCCCGCGACGGGATTCTCCTTCGACACCACCATGGAACCACGACCGAAATGACGGGAGCGCACACGTGAAGACGATCAAGAACACGACCAATCGACCCCTGCGCGTGCCGCTGCCGCGCGGCAAGACGGTCCATGTGGGACCGGCCAAAACCGCCGAGGTCACGACGGAAGCGGCCGAGCATCCCGGACTCCAGAAACTCGTGGCCGCCGGCGAGATCGAGTTCGTGGACGACCGCGACGGCGGCACTGGCGGTGGCGCGGGCCGCGGTGGCGGTCGGGGTCCGCAGGGCGGACACGGCGGTGGCGGCGCTCTCCGCCGAAGCGGCGATCGCTAGCCGGCGAGCTCGCGCGCGAGCGTCGCCTTCAAGATGTCGAGCTCGCCCTTCGGGAGCGTGGCGCCGACGTCCTGGAGCATGAGGGTCGCGGCGAGACCCGAGAGGGTCGAAACCGTGAAGTGCTGGAGCATCAAGCTGCGCTTCCGCGGCAGCTTCGCGTCGGCGAAGACGCGCGACCAGACGCGATCCCAGGCCCGCGACATCTCGACGCGCCAGTCGCCGGCACCGCGGTGCTCCTCCCGGCCGAGGTAGTTGAGGAGGATCTCGAAGGTCGCGCGGTAGTGGCGGCTCCGGAAGTGCTCCCACGCGAGGTCCACGAAGAGCGCGGCGCGGGTCGCGAGGCTCGTGCCCGCGACACCCACGTGCTCGAGGCGCTCGGCGAAGCGCTCGAAGGAGTTTTCGAGGACGGCGAGCAGCAGGTCGTCTTTGCCGCCGAAGTGGTGCTGGACGGCGCCCCACGTGAGGCCCGATCGCTCCGCCAGCCGCTGCGCCGTGAAACCCTGAAAGCCGTCGCGTGCGATCAGATCGACGACGGTCTCGATGATCTTCGCGCGCGTCGTGGCACTCCGCTCGGCGTGGGTACGCCGGACGCGCGGGGTCGCCGCGAGCGCCAGACGACGGGTGCGAGCGGCGGGCATGGGTTCAGGTCCGCTCGGCGCGCAGCTGCCGCACGACCTGCGACGCGATCGCCGCCTGCGGCCAGCCTCCGTAGTGCGCGACGTGCAGGATCAGCTCGTCGATCTCGGTGTCCGAGAGGTCGCCGCTCTTCATGGCCGCTCCGAAGTGGAGCCGGAGCGTCATTTCGTTGCCCATCCCCATGAGGATCGTCAGGGTGACGAGGCGCCGTTCCTTCACGCCGAGCCCGGGCCGCGACCAAACCGCGCCGAAGAGGTGCTCGATCGTCGCGTCCAGGAACACGTCACCGGGCATGTCGGGCGGCGTGAACTGCATGACCTCGCCGAACTTCGCGAAGCCTTCCTTGCGGCGCGTGGGGTCGGACATGGGGCTCTCCTTCGCTTCAGCGGCGGTTGCGGTCGTCGAGGCCGTAGACGCGCGCCATCACCTGCTGGCACAGCGCCGTTCCCGGGAGCGCGACGCCGTGCTCGCGCGCGAACGCGAGCGTGACGGCGAGATCCTTCTCGGCGAGCGTCGTGTAGCCGTGCAGCATCTGCTGGAATCCCGGGTCGGAGCGCTGCGCGTCCGGAAGCCGGTGCAGCATCAGGAACGCCTGCATCTGGTCGGTCAGGTTCCCGTTGCTGCGCGTGACTTCCTCGAAAGCGCTCGTCGAGAGCCCGGCCTCGCGCGCGAGGGTCGTCGCCTCGAAGGCCGCGAGGAACCCGAGATACGTCATGAGGTTGTTGCAGAGCTTGGTCGCGGCGCCCGTGCCGAGCGCGCCGGTGTGGACGATCGAACGAGCGGCGGTCGCGAAGACGGGGCGGCAGCGTTCGACGTCGGCCGGGTCGCCGCCGACCATGTAGGTGAGCCGGCCCTGCTCGGCGCCCATCGGCCCCCCCGTCACGCAGGCATCGACGACCGAAGCGCCGTGCTTCGCGGCAATGCCGGCGAGATCTCGGACGGTCCGGGGCAGGATCGTACTGTGGATCGCGATGACGAGACCAGGGCTCGCACCCGCGAGGAGACCGTTCTCGCCGAGCACCACGGCGTTCACGTCCGCGTCGTCGCGCACACACACGCCCACCACGTCGGAGGCCGCGGCGACCGCACGCGCCGAGTCCGCGCGCGCGGCGCCGGCCGCGACGACCTCGTCGACCGCGGCCGGGACCAGATCGAACACCGTCGTCGGAAGCCCGCCGGCGCAGAGTCGTCGCGCCATTGGTCGTCCGATCGAGCCGAGACCGACGAAACCCGCCCGCGTCGTCATGGCGGCGAACCTTAGTGTGCTTTTACCTTGTACGCAATATGTAAATGGGCTAAGCGCTCCGCCGACGACCATGCGCGACTACGATCCCTACGCCTACGAGATGCACGAGGATCCCTATCCGACGTATGCCGACCTGCGCGCGCACGCGCCGGTGTACCGCAACGAGCGCCTGGGCTTCTGGGCGTTGTCCCGCCATGCCGACGTGCTCGCCGGTTTTCGCGACGTCGCGCGCTTCTCCAACCGGAACGGCGTGTCCCTCGATCCGGCGTCGTCGCATCCCCGCGCGCACCAGATGATGTCGTTCCTCGCGATGGATCCCCCGCGCCACACCCGCATGCGCGCGCTCGTCTCCCGCGGGTTCACGCCGCGCCGGATCGCCGAGCTCGAGCCTCGCATCCGGGAGATCGCGTCGCGCCACATCGATGCCTTCATCGAGCGCGGGGCGTGCGACTTCATCAAGGATTTCGCCGGCAAGTTCCCGATGGACGTCATCAGCGAGATGCTCGGGGTGCCGGAAGCCGATCGCGACCAGCTGCGCGCCTGGGCCGACACCGTCGTGCACCGCGAGGAGGGCATGACCGACGTGCCGCCCGCCGGCATGGAGGCGGCGATGTACATGCTCGGCTACTTCAATCAGCTGGTCGCCGATCACCGTGCTCACGATCGCGACGACCTGACGTCCGCGCTCCTCACCGCGGAGATCGACGGCGACCGGCTGGACGACGCCGAGGTGCTGGGCTTTCTCTTCCTCATGATCATCGCGGGGAACGAGACCACGACGAAGCTCCTCGGGAACGCGGCCTACTGGCTGGCGCGCAACCCCGATCAGCGCCGCCTCGTCGAATCCGATCCGGCCGGCATGATCCCGCGCTGGGTGGAAGAAACCCTGCGGTACGACGGCTCGACGCAGGCCCTGGCGCGCACGGTGACGGGCGACGTCGAGCTGCACGGCCAGACGATGCGAGACGGAGATCGGGTCGTGCTGCTGGTGGGGTCGGCCAATCGCGACGAACGCGTGTTCCCGGAGCCCGATCGCTACGACCTCATGCGCGACACGACGGGGATGCTGTCGTTCGGCCAGGGCACGCACTTCTGTCTCGGCGCCGCGCTCGCCCGCCTGGAAGCGCGGGTCGCGCTCGAGGAGCTCCAGCGCCGGTTCCCGGGCTACGCGGTGGATGACGGCGGCATCCAGCGGGTCCATTCGGTGAACGTGCGCGGCTTCGCGTCGTTGCCCATCACCTTTGCGCCGGGTCCGCGGAGGTCGGCATGAGCGAACCGCGGACGGCAGTGGTCACGGGTGCCTCGGCCGGGATCGGAGCCGCCATCGCCCAGGCCCTCGGGGCCCTCGGGTGGAAGGTCGCGATCGGGGCCCGGCGAACCGACCCGCTCGTCGACGTGGCGAAGGCGGTCGAGACGGCGGGAGGGACGTCGTTCCCGCACGCGCTCGACGTCACCGACGCCGACAGCATCGAGCGCTTCTTCGCGGCGACCGAGAACGCGCTCGGTCCGGTCGACGTCGTCGTGAACAACGCGGGCATCGGCCTCCCGGGCCTCTTGCACGAGATGCCGATCGAGAACGTCGAGCGCGAGCTCGCAACGAACCTGATGGGGCCCATTCGCGTCGCGCGCCGTGCGCTGCCGGCGATGCTCGACGCGCAGCGCGGAGACCTCGTCTTCATCTCGTCGATGAACGTCGTCGAGCCGCGCCCGTTCCAGCTCGGGTACACCGCCGCGAAGTCCGGGCTCGAAGGCATGGTGTCGGTCCTGCGGCGCGATCTCGAGGGCACGGGCGTCCGCGCGACCGTCGTGCGTCCAGGGGCGACGCGGAGCGAGTTCGGCTTCGGCTGGGACCCGAACATCCTGATGCGCGTCATCGACTCGTGGAAGGCGTGGGGCTACATGCGCCACCTCGACATGATGGAGGGCGCGCACGTCGCGCACGCGGTCGTGTCGATCGTGACCGCGCCCCCGGGCCTGCACGTCGACGTCGTGCAAGTGAATCCGGAGAAGAAGCCGGGAACGTGAACGGAGGACGCATGCGGTTTCGAGAGAAGGTCGCGATCGTGACGGGCGCGGGGCAGGGCATCGGCGAGGCGTACGCCAAAGCGTTGGCGGCCGAAGGCGCTTCCGTCGTCGTCGCCGACGTGAACGAGGCGCAAGGGGCGCGTGTCGCCCAGGAGATCGGGGCGGCCGGCGGCGCGGCGCGCTTCGTGAAGGTGGACGTCGCCTCGCCGGAGTCGACTCAAGCGATGGCGGCGGCGACGATCGACGCGTACGGCGGCATCGACTTCCTGGTGAACAACGCCGCCATCTATGCGGGGATGCAGGTGGCTCCGCTGATCGCCGTCGACTGGGACTACTACAAGCGCTTCATGGACGTGAACATGCACGGCGCGCTGCTCTGCGTGCGCGCCTGCTACGAGTCCATGGGCAAGCGTCCGGGCGCCGCGATCATCAACCAGAGCTCGACGGCGGCGTGGATGGGCATCGGCTTCTACGGCATCGCCAAGCTCGCGCTGAACGGCATCACCCAGTCGCTCGCCCGCGAGCTCGGACCCTGGGGCATCCGGGTCAACGCGATCGCGCCCGGGCCGACCGACACCGAGGCCACCCGCAGCATCGTCCCCCAGCAGTATCTGAAGGCGATGCTCGCCCAGATGCCGCTCGCGCGCGTCGGGACGCCGCAGGACCTCGTCGGGACCATGCTCTTCCTGCTGTCGCCGGACGCGGCGTGGATGACGGGGCAGGTCCTGAACGTCGACGGCGGCCAGATCATGCGACCCTAGGAGCGACCATGAACCCCGAGACCCGCAACCTCATCGACGGCCGCCTCGTCGACGCGTCGAACGGCAAGACCTTCCCGAACGTCAACCCCGCCACCGAGGAGGTCATCGGCGTCACCGCCGACGGCACCCGCGACGATATGGACGGCGCGATCGCGGCCGCCCGACGGGCGTTCGACACGACCGACTGGTCGACCAATCACACGTTCCGCCAGAAGTGCCTGACGCAACTCCACCAAGCGCTCGCCGCCGCCAAGGACGAGATCCGGGAGCTCGTGATCGCCGAGACGGGCTCGCCGATCATGCTGGCGTACACCGTGCAGTGCGACCAATCGATCGACTGGCTCCCGTTCTACGCCGACCTCGCGGGGAGCTACGTCTTCGAGCAACCGATGAGCGACATGTCGTTCATGGGCATGGTCAGTCGCCGCATCCTCAGGCGCGAGCCGGCGGGCGTGGTCGGGGCGATCACGCCGTGGAACTTCCCGCTCTACCTGAACATCTGCAAGCTCGGGCCGGCGCTCGCCGCCGGCTGCACCGTGGTCTTGAAGCCCGCGCCCGATACGCCGTGGTCGGCGACCGTGCTCGGCCGCGCCATCGCGGAGCACACCGACATTCCGCCGGGCGTCGTCAACGTCGTCGCCAGCACCGACCATCTCCTCGGCGAGATGCTCGCGACCGATCCGCGGGTCGACGTCGTCACCTTCACCGGGTCGACGGCGACCGGCCGCCGCGTGATGGCGAACGCCGCTGCGACGGTGAAAAAGGTCTTCCTCGAGCTCGGGGGCAAATCGGCGACGATCATGCTCGACGACGTCGACCTCGAGAGCGCGCTGTCGCAGATCGGCAGCGTCTGCACCCACGCCGGCCAGGGGTGCGCGATCACCACGCGCCTGCTGCTGCCGCGCTCGCGCTACGCCGAGGGTGTCGCGATCGCCACCAAGGCGTTCGAGAGGTTCAAGTACGGCGACCCGATGAACCCGGCCCACCTCATGGGTCCCGTCGTCAGCCAACGCCAGCGCGAACGCGTCCTCGGGTACATCGCGAAGGCGAAGCAGGAGGGCGCGAAGCTCGCCGTCGGCGGCGGCGTGCCCAAGGATCTGCCGAAGGGCTACTTCGTCGAGCCGACGCTCTTCGTCGACGTCGATCCGAAGTCGACCCTCGCGCAGGAGGAGGTGTTCGGCCCCGTCCTCGCGGTGATCCCGTTCGAGGACGACGACGACGCCGTGCGGATCGCCAACGATTCGATCTACGGCCTCTCGGGCGCCGTCGCGAGCGCCAGCGAGGAGCGGGCGCTCGCGGTCGCGCGCCGCATCCGCACCGGGACGCTGTCGATCAACGGGGCCATGTGGTTTGCGGTCGATACGCCATTCGGCGGTTATCGACAGAGCGGCGTGGGCCGCGAGAACGGCATCGCGGGCTTCGAGGAGTACCTGGAGACCAAAGTGATCGGTCTCCCGCCGCGCCGCGCCTGACGGAGGGTCCCATGCCCGAGGTCGCGTCGAGCTCGTCGCAGTCCGGAGCAGCACCGCGGTTCGCCGGGGCGCTCCCGCTCCTCGGCCACATGGCAAGGTTCGCCCGCGACCCGGTCGCGATGATGCAGGCGGTCCGCGCAGCGTGCGGCCCGGTCGGCGAGTTCCGCATGCTGAACAAGCGGGTGGTGCTGCTGAGCGGCCCCACCGCCCAAGAAGCGTTCTGCCGCGCGCCGGACGAGGTCCTCAGCCAGAAGGTGGCGTACCGCATGATGACGCCGGTCTTCGGCGAAGGCGTCGTCTTCGACGCGCCCCCGGAGCGCTTGAACGAGCAGCTCCGCATCCTCATGCCGGCCCTCCGCGACCGCAACATGCGGACGTACGCCGACATCTTCACCGAAGAGGTCGAGGGTATGGTCCGCGGGTGGGGCGACGCCGGCGACTTCGATCTTCTCGATTTCACGGCCGAGCTCACGACGTACACGTCGAGTCACTGTCTCCTCGGCACCGAGTTCCGGCGCAGCATGAACGAGGAGTTCGCGCGCGTGTACGGCGACCTGGAGAAGGGCGTCAACGCGATCGCGTACGTGAATCCCTATCTGCCGCTACCGGTGTTCTGGCGCCGCGATCGCGCGCGCCAGCGCCTGCTGGAGATGATCACCGCGATCATCGACGAGCGCAGGGCGTCGGGGTCGGAGGCACACGACGCGCTCCAGGTCTTGATGGAGTCACGCTACTCCGACGGAACGGCGCTCACACCGAACGAGATCACCGGCATCCTCACCGCCTCGATGTTCGCCGGCCATCACACGAGCTCCGGCACCGAGGCGTGGACGATCATCGAGCTCGCGCGGAACCCCGAGTGGGCCGCACGCGTGGTCGCGGAGCTCGACGCGCTCTACGCACGCGACGGCGGCCTCACGTATCAGGCGTTTCGCGAGGTCCCCGTCCTGGAATCCGTCCTGAAGGAGGTCCTGCGCCTGCACCCGCCGCTCGTGATCTTGATGCGCGGCGTCTTGCAGGACTTCACCGTCGAAGGCGTGACCATCCCGGCAGGAAAGCTCGTTGCCATCTCACCCGCGGTCTCCCACCGAATCCCCGAGCTCTTCCGCGATCCGACGCGCTTCGACCCGAGCCGCTACGACGAGGGCCGCGAGGAGGATGCGCTGCCGTTCGCGTGGATTCCATTCGGTGGCGGACATCATCGGTGCTCCGGCGCCGCATTCGCGCTCATGCAGCTGAAGGCGATCACGATGAGCCTGCTCCGTCACTTCACGTTCGAGCTGCTCGACCCGCCGGATTCCTACGGACCCGATTACACGAAGATGGTCGTCCAAGTGCGCCAGCCGTGTCGGGTCCGCTATCGGCGTCGTGTCGACGTGAGCCGTTCGACCGCCGCGCAGGCGGGGACCACCGCCGCACGCGCCGAATCCGGAAGGGTACGCATTCGCGTCGACCTCGGGCTCTGCCAGGGCCACGCGGTCTGCGTGTCGGAAGCGCCGGAGGTGTTCCGGTTGAATGCGCAGCAGACGGCCGTCGACGTCGCGCAGGCCGAGGCGCCGGCCGCGCTCCGCGAGCGCATCGCCGCTGCCGTCAAGCACTGTCCCACGCACGCCCTCACCATCGAGGACGCCTGACCCGAGGAGAGCCGACCATGCCCGCGTTTCCCCGCAGCGAGATGGAAGAGATGATGCGCCGCTGGCTCAAGGCCAACGAGGATGCGGAAGCCGCCGGCGACTGGCGCGGGCTCGCGGACTACTACACCGAGGACGCCGAGTACTCCTGGAACCTGGGCCCGAACGAGGACTTCATCGCCCGCGGACGCACGGAGATCCGCGACTGGGTCATGGGCACCGAAATGGAAGGCCTCGACGGCTGGGAGTACCCCTACGACGCCGTCCTGATCGACGAGAAGCGCGGCGAGGTGGTGGCCTTCTGGCGCCAGGTCGCGCCGGCGAAGCGTCCGGACGGGACGCGCTACGAGATCAAGGGCATGGGGGGGTCGTGGTTCCGCTACGCGGGCGACTACCGCTGGTCCTGGCAACGCGACTTCTTCGATTTCGGGAACGCGATGGCGTGCTTCATGGAGCTCATCCAGACGGGCAACCTGAGCCCGGCGATGCAAAAGCGCGTCGAGCGCGCGATGGCGGGTGAGGTCATGCCCGGCCACGTGAAGTCCTGAGGACCGGCCCGATGCGCACGGCTACGATCGCGCTCGAGCCGTCGATCGCAGCGGTCGCCGGCGGCCCGCGCTGGTTCTCGGCGAACCCGAGCAAGGCGTGGGGCGAGAAGTTCTTCCTGGCCTACACGCCGTTCTGGATCGCGTGCATGGGTGCGCTGATGACGGCGGGGTCCGGCAAGCACTGGGGCGACCTCGCGCTGAACCTGGCGATGCTCGTGATCTTCGCGCCGCTCCTCGTCGTGCCCGCGCTCGTCCGTGACGAGCGCGGCCTCGGCCGGCATTGGTGGCAGACCTACTGGTTCAAGCTGAACGTCTGGATCGGCATCTACGCGGGGATCGGCAGCTACTTCGGGACCGAGTACTTCTTCGACGTCCTCGGCATGGTCTACAACTACCCCCAGCTCTCGTGGCGCGCGGACTCGGCGCTGCTGGGCTCGGGGACGCAGACGGTGCCGTTCATCATGTACCCGTCGGCCCACTTCTACTTCGTGACGTACCACACGATCGGCGTGATCGTGCTGCGGCGCGTCCGGACGTCCGAGCTCGGCAATGCGCCGTGGCTCTGGCCGGTGGTCGTGCTGGTCGCGGCGTACGGCTTCGCGTGGGCGGAGACCTTCGCGATGACGAACGGGTCGATCGCCGAGCAGTTCACCTACCGCGACCTGCCGCGCATGCTGCGCTGGGGCTCGCTGTTCTACGCGACGTACTTCGTCGTGAGCTTCCCCATGGTCTATCGCCTCGACGAGCGCCCCGGCGAAGACTGGCCTCTGCGGCGCGTCGCGGTCGAGGCGCTGGCTGCCGGCATGCTGATGCTGTTCCTGCTCGACGCGCTGACGCACTTCGTCGGCCGCATGTACTGAGTCGCTGGCGATCGACCGCTGTGCAGTAGCGGCGGTGCGGCGTGGGGTGGGAGACCGGTCTGCCGCCTCGGGCGCGGGACCCGCGTCCGAGGCGCCAGCGCGATCCCCCGTGCCCCGGTGAGCACGGAGGATCGCGCGGTCTTCCGTCTGTGGTGTTAAGCCGCCACCGCAGCAGCCAGGGGCGGTTCCAGAGCGATACGAAGCACCTGGTCGACCGACGTCACGGGGTGGAAGGTCATCTGCGAGCGCACCTCGGCCGGCACTTCGTCGAGGTCGCCGCGGTTGCGCTCGGGAAGGATCACGTCCGTGAGCCCGGCCGCGTGTGCCGCCAGAACCTTCTGCTTGAGCCCGCCGATCGGCAATACCCGGCCCTGGAGCGTGACCTCGCCGGTCATTCCGACGGTGTGCTTCACCGGCCGCCCGCTCATGAGCGAGGCGATCGCCGTCACGAGCGTGATGCCGGCGCTCGGGCCGTCCTTCGGCATCGCACCGGCGGGCACGTGGACGTGGAACTCCCGCCGCCGGAACGCCTGCGGATCGATGCCCAGCTCAGGCGCGTGACTGCGCACCCAGGTGAGGGCGATGCGCGCCGACTCCTTCATGACGTCGCCGAGCTGGCCCGTGAGCGTGAGCCCCTCCGAGCCCGGCATGGACGCCGCCTCGACGAAAAGCACGTCGCCACCCGTGCCGGTCACGGCGAGACCCGTCGCGACGCCCGGAACCGCCGTCCGGCTCGCGGCCTCCTGGTAGAACTTCGGCCGGCCGAGCGCCTCGCGCACCCGCGCCGCGTCGATGGTCACGGGCGCGATCACGGTCGCCGACGCGATCTCGGTCGCGATCTTGCGGAGCAACGTTCCGAGCTCGCGCTCCAGCTGCCGGACGCCGGCCTCGCGGGTGTAATCGCCGATCACGAGTCGGAGCACGGCGTCGTCGATCACGACCTCGTCAGGACGGAGCCCGTTCCGCTCCACCTGCCGGGGCCAGAGGTAGTCGCGTGCGATCGCCACCTTCTCCTCGACCGTGTAGCCGTCGAAGCGGATCACCTCCATGCGGTCGAGCAGCGGACCGGGAATCGTGTCCGCGACGTTGGCGGTCGCGAGGAAGAGCACGTGCGAGAGGTCGAGCTCGACGTCGAGGTAGTGGTCCCGGAACGAGTGGTTCTGCGCCGGATCCAGCACCTCGAGAAGCGCCGCCGCGGGGTCGCCGCGCCAGTCGGCACCGATCTTGTCGACCTCGTCGAGCAGGATCACCGGATTCATCGTGCCGGCGTCGCGGAGCGCCCGCACGAGACGGCCGGGGAGGGCGCCGATGTACGTCCGGCGATGGCCGCGGATCTCCGCCTCGTCGCGTACGCCGCCGAGCGACATGCGGACGAACTTCCGCCCGGTCGCCTTGGCGATCGACTCTCCGATGGAGGTCTTGCCGGTACCCGGAGGTCCGATGAGCGTCAGGATCACGCCCGATCGACGGTCCTCGGGGACGCCGCGCTCGGTGCGCAGCTTCCGCACCGCGAGATACTCCGTGATGCGCTTCTTCACGTCGTCGAGACCGGCGTGCTCCGCGTCGAGCACTTCCCGGGCGTGCACGGGATCGAGCCGCTCCTCGGAGCGCTCCTTCCACGGCACGGCGAGCAGCCAGTCGAGATACGTCCGGATCATCGACGCTTCGCCGTGCCCCTCGGGCATCTTGTCGAGGCGTGCGAGCTCGCGTTCGGCCTGCTCGCGGACGGAATCCGGCATGCCCGCGTCGGTGATCTTCTTCCGGTAGTCGTCGGCGACGGCGGAGTCGTCCTCGCCGAGCTCCTTCCGGATCGAGTCCATCTGTCGCCGCAGCAAGTAGTCGCGCTGCTGCTTCTGCGCGCCCGACTCCACGTCTTCGCGGATGCGCTTCCGCACCTGGAGCTCGGCCAGCCGCTCGCGCTGGAGCTCGAGAGAGAGCTGCAACCGCTCCACGACGTCGAGCGTCTGGAGGATCTCGATCTTCTGGGCGAAGGTGAGATCGGGCGAGTAGCCCGCAGTGTCCGCGAGCGCACCGGGCTCGGTGATCGAGCGGACGAACTGACTGACGCGCTCGTCCGCCTCGCGGAGCTCGAGGATCTCGGCCACGACCGCACGGTACTCGCGCTCGAGATCGGCCGTACGGGACGGCGGCGGAGTGACGTCGCCGGCTTCCTGCACGTTGACACGCAGGCCACCGGTGGCGTCGGGCTGCGCGGCGCCCGCGATGCCACGGTGCCGACCCGAAAGGACGGCCGCGAAGCCGCGGCCGGGGAGCTTCAGGCGTTCGACGACGTCGGCGACCACCCCCACGTGCGCGTACTCCGTGTCGTGACGCGGAACGAGGAACACCTGCTTCTCGTCGCCCACGTCGATCGGAAGGGTGACGGTCATGCCGGGAAACACGACGGTGTCGTCGAGCGGAATGAGGCGCAAAGTAGTCATGCGGCGTGAGGTAAGGCCGATCGAGGCCCTGTCAATTCGGTGCCGGCGAGATCGTGGGCTCTTCCGCCAACCGCGCGCATCCGGCATATCGCCCGGTCTCGAAGGCGATGCCGTGAGGACGAACCGCCGAAACCGTCGAGCGTACGCGCTCGTGACCGTGCTGCTGTTGTCCGGGCTGCCGTTGTCCGGCGCAGGGTGCCGTGCGGACGTGCCCGAGCCGCTCGCAATGGCGGACCCCGCGACCGAGCGGGCGGTCGCGCAGGGAACCGTCGTCGGGTTCACGGGGCGCTACGGCGCGCACGTGTGGCGCGGCATACCCTATGCGGCGCCCCCGGTCGGCCCCCTTCGCTGGCGCGCCCCCCAGCTGCCCGAGCCCTGGTCGGGCACGCGCCCGGCGCTCGCGGCCGCGTCGCCGTGCGTGCAAATGCCGAGCGTGTTCGGCGGCGTCGAGGCGCGCGACCCCAACACGGCCGTCGGCAGCGAGGATTGTCTCTACCTGAACGTGTTCGCGCCGCGCTTCGCGCCCGATGCGGTCCCCCGAAACGGCTCACGGCTCCCCGTGATGGTGTGGATCCATGGGGGCGGCAACGTCGTCGGTCACGCGGACCGCTATGACGGAGGCGCCCTCGCGGCGGGCCAGCACGTGATCGTCGTCACGATCAACTATCGGCTCGGTCCGTTCGGTTGGTTCCGCCATGCAGCGCTCCGCGAGGACGCCGAGAGCGACGACGATCGTTCTGGGAATTACGGCACGCTCGACATGGTGCGAGCGCTCGAGTGGCTGCGGGAGAACGTCGCCGCGTTCGGCGGCGACCCCGAGAACGTCACGATCTTCGGCGAGAGCGCCGGGGCGCGGGACGTCTTCACGCTCGTGTTGTCCCCGCGCGCGGCGGGGCTCGCCCACCGCGCCGTCGTCCAGAGCGGCAACACCGCGACCACGACGCTCGAGGAAGCCGAGAGCTACGCCGACGCCGTACCGGCCGGCCTGCCGAACAGCTCGAACGAGATCGTCCTTCGCCTCCTCGGCGGCGAGGGGTCACGCGCCGACGCGAAAGCGCGGGTCGCGGCGCTCGGCCCCCGAGAGATCGAACGCCGCCTGCGAGCGCTCCCCGCGGCGATGTTCATGCTCGCGTACCACCGCGAATCGCAGGAAGGACTGATCGACGTGCCGCAGCTCTTCAGAGACGGCGCGGTGCTGCCGGCGGGGCCGGCCCGCGAAGCGCTTCGACGCGGAACCTACAACCGCATTCCAACGATCCTCGGGACCAACCGCGACGAGAACAAGCTCTTCATGGCGCTCGACCCGGAGTTCACATGGCGCCTCTTCGGGGTCGTGCCGATCGTGCGCGACCCGATCCGGTACGAGGCGACCGCGCGTCATCTGAGCCGGCACTGGAAGGCGCGGGGGGCGGACGAGACGGCCGGGCTCATGCGCGCAGCGCAGGGACCATCGGTCTGGGTGTACCGCTTCGACTGGGAA
>DAIQBH010000119.1:0-18314 GCA_036781285.1 Thermodesulfobacteriota bacterium
GATCTCCGCGCGCGGAGCGCGCGGCCGAGCGACGGTCACTCGAGAGTGGACCCTGGACGGTCTGTGCCCGTTCGGGGCGGGGGACAGATCCGTCGCGTCGACTAATTCGCGCCCGGCGGCTTCGGCAGCGCCGCGCTCAGCTGGTTGCTGAGATTGCCGCCGATCGTGATGATCTGCGGCTTGAACGACACGACGGTGTCGGTGTCGAAGCGCACGCACGGCATCAAACTGATGGTACCCGTGAAGCCGTCACCGGTGATCACCGGCAGCGCGGGCACGGCCGCCGCCTCCTGCCGCTGCGACGGCTCGAAGTGCAGCAGCACCACCGGGAACGTGAAGAATTCCTTCACGTTCCCGGTCGGGTCGCTGTAGCTCATCGTCATCGGGAACCCGGTCCACGGGCTGCCGGTGCCGAAGTCGCACGCCGCGGTGTTCACCAGCGGCGTCCCCATCACCAGATTCGAGATCGTCGGCGACGAGCCCGTCAGGCCGGGCACGAAGACGGCCCCGAACCGCACCACGCTCGTGAGCGGGGGATCGCCGAGCGCCGACACCTGGATGGAATACGTGATGCCCGCCGCCACGGTCAGCTGCACCAGGTCGTCGGCGCCGCTGGTGCCGCAGGCGACCTCCGTTCCCAGGCACCCGCCGGTGTAGACGGCGATCGCCGTCGCGTGATCGCTCCCCGCGGTCGTGAGGAACACGGTTCCGCCCGCCGGCGCCGTGAACTCGTACCAGAGGCTCCGCGAGGCGCCGCTGACCGCGCAGGTCGGCACGGGGTCCTCGTCGGTGAAATTGGCGGCGGTGGTGTCGCGCGTGTCGAAGAGCGGGGACTCGATGCCCTGCGCGGAGCCGCAGTCGTCGTTCGTCGGCGGGAGGTGCGGCGTCTGCTCGATCGCGGCGTAGTCCGCGACGACGCCGTCCTCGACGACCGTCAACGCGAGCTCGAAGTCGCAGCTCGCGAGGTCGTCGGCGTACTCGACGTCGAGCTGCACCTCGCTGTCTTCGCTCGTATCGGCGAGCGGCAGCTCGAAGTACTCGTCGACGAACGCCCCGTCCGCGCGCCGGACGCCGAGGACGAGCTTCGGCGGCTCGACGACTCCACGCGCCTCCGAGCCGCGCGTGAAGTTTCCGAAGGGCTTCTTGTGGATCGGCAGCGTGAAGAGGCACGACTTGCCGGGCGCGGGCGTGCATTTCGAGGACGTCGGCGCGCCCACGCGCGGGGCCACCCCGCGCGTCGCCGTCGGCGCCTTGGCGCCGCTCTTCACCGACGCCGGGACGGCGTTCTTCAGGTACTTGTGGATGGTGCCGAACGGCGGCACGAATGGGCGCGGCGCGGAGCGGGCTTGCGCGAGCGCCGTCGCGCTCGTCGGCGGCGCGCAGAGGAGGTCGCCGAGCGCGATCCCCGCGTCGGCGAGGAGGCCGTCGAGTTGCGGGACGAGCGTGGGTACGAGCGCCGCGAGCTCGCATTCGTGGTGGCGCGTGAGGCACGAGGCGTAGTCGGCGAGCCCGAGGATCGGGTCGACGCCGACCTGCTGGCACGCGCACCCGAGCGCACCGAGATTGATGCCGCTCGGGCTCGTCAGCGTGTCGAACGCGACCCCGCCACACGACTTGCCAGCCGCCGTCTGCACCTTGGCGCGAGCCTTCTCGAGGCCTGCCGGCACCTTCTGACAGGTCGCGACCGCCTTGGCGGTGCAGGTCGCGTCGCCCGGCTTCTCTTGCGCGCACTTCACGAACGCGGCGGCGCATTTGTCGAGTGCCTTCCGCGTGCTCGCGAGGAAGCCCGCACCGGCCTTCCCGAGCGCCGCGGCGCAGCCGGCAACCGCCTTACCACCGGGCGGCGCCACCGCGCACGCGCCACAACCGCCGAAGACGGGCAACGACGGCACGCGGGACGCATCGACGCCCCCTTGTGCCGCGAGCTCCGCCGCGCGCGGCAGCTCGACGCCGGCGGCCAGCTCCGCGAGCCGTGCGTGCACGAGCCGAAGACAGCGCGCGACGTCCCCGGCGGTCGCCAACGGATCGACGCCGGCGTCGCCGCACGTGACCGCCGCATTCGCGAAGCCGAGCACCGCGGGATCGAGCAGGTCGTCGAGAGGCAGCCCACCGCACGCCTTCACGACCGCGGCCTCGACGGTCGCGGCGAGGGCGTCCGGCGCGCCCGCCGCGCCGAGCTGCTTCGCGCAGGCGGCCGTCGCCTTCGGCAGACACTTCGCGTCGCCCGCCTTCGTCTGGAGACATTTCAGGACGCCCTGGTTGCACGCGGCGATGCGCTTCGCCCTTCCAGCGAGGAACTTCGCCGTCGCTTTGGCGATCGTCTGCTGGCATTTCGACGCGAGCTTCGCGCCGGCGCTCCCCGGGGCGCTCGCGGCGTAGCTCGTGACGGCGACGAGCAGTGACAGCATCGTGACCAACGAGGCGAGTGCGACGCGTACCGGGATGCGCATGGATCGTCCTTCCGAGATGATGGCGGGCATGATCCCGCACGCTACGGTGCCGCGCGCCGAGTGGATGGGTACGCGCGGACGCGCGATGGTGCCGGCACCGCGGGAAGGCGTCAAACGGGAGCGGCCTCGACGCGGTCGGCGAGCCCCCAGTCGCGCGCGGTCGCGGCGTCGACCCGCCGCCCGGTCAGAGCCAGGAACGCCGTCCGCTGCCGCCCGATCCGCCGCGGCAGGCTGACCGTGCCGCCGGCGCCTGGAATGAGGCCCATCGCGATCTCGGGGAGCCGGACGAACGTATCGGGCCGCGCGACCACCGTCGCCGCCCAGGCGGCGAGCTCGATGCCGGCGCCGATGCAGGCGCCGTGCAGCTCCGCCCGAGTGCGGGCGCCGACCTCCGCGAGGAGCCGGGCCGGGCTGCGACTCGTGCGGATCAGGTGCGCGGTCGCCGGATCCGAGCGGGTGCCGAACTCGTCGAGATCGCCGCCGCTACAGAACGACGGCCCGTCCCCGCGGAGCACCACCGCGCAGCCGGGCTCGGCGATCGCGAGCCCGAGTGCGGCCGCCAGCTCGTCGCGCATCCGCGCGGAGAGCGCGTTGTGACGCGCCGGCCGCGCCAGCGTCACGACGAGATCGTTGCCGCCGCGCGCGACCCGGACGGCCGGCGAGCCCCCGTCGGTCGGCATCCGGGGCGCGCCTCGCTCCCGCAGCCAGCGCGCGTGCTCCGGACCCGCCTGGAGCGCCGCATACGCCATCGACTCGACCGCGAGCCCCGCCGCGACGTCGAGCGTCGCACTCGCCCGCAGCACCTGGACGAGCGTCGCCGCCGCGAGCGGCGCGGCGACGATGCCCGCCGTGACCGCCGCCAACTCCGTCTCGTCCTCGACCACCACGTCGACGGCGGCTCTCACCGGATCCGCCGCCGCGGCTTCCCGCGCGACGAACGCGATCGTCGGACACGGCAGCGCGGCGAGCCGCGCCACGGCGCCCGGCGTTGTCTCGCCGCTCGCCGTCGCGCGGAGGTCGATGGCGAGGTACGGCGGGTCGGCGAGCGCCGACCACGTCTCGCACGCGTCCGCGGACGCCAGCCGCTCGAGCGCCGTGAGGGCGTCGAGGCAGTGTGGCGTCGCCGCCGTCGCTAGTGTCCCGTCCGCGCGAGCTCGTCGCGGAGCTTCCGGCGGAGCAGCTTGCCGGTTTCGTTGTAGGGCAACTCGGGGCGGAACTCGACGTGCTGCGGCGCGCGGGAGGAGCGCAAGCGTGCCTTCACCCACTCGCGGAGCTCGTCCGCCGTGGCGGCACGTCCATCGTGCAGCACGATGACCGCCGCGACCGCCTCGCCCCATTGCTCGTCCGCCACCCCCACCACCGCGCAATCGGCGACCGCCGGGTGGACGAGCAAGACCTCTTCGATCTCCCCCGGGGAGAGGTTCTCGCCGCCGCGCACGATCACGTCGTCGATGCGTCCTTCGAGGAAGAGATATCCCTCCGTGTCGAGCGATCCCGCGTCGCGCGTCGGGAACCATCCGTCCGCCGTCATCCGGGACGCGAGCCCGAGATACTCGCCCGAGACCTGCTCGCCGCGGACGTGGATCTCGCCGGCAACGCCGACCGCGCAGACGCGGCCTTCCTCGTCGCGCACCTCGATCTCGACGCTCGGGAGCGCGCGTCCGACCGACACGATGCGCCGCCGGACCGCCGCGTCGTCGCTCGCGGCCGCCGCGCGATGGTCCTCGGGACCGAGCACGGTGATCGTCGAGCTCGTTTCGGTGAGCCCGTACGCATTGGTGAACGCGGTCTCGGGCATCAGCTCCATGGCGCGCTCGATCACCGGCTGCGGCATCTTGCCGCCGCCGTACGAGATCGCCCGGAGGTGCGGCAGCGTCACACCGTCGCGCACGAGCACGTCGACGATGCGGGTGAGCATGGTCGGCACCACGAACGCGTGCGTCACGCGCTCGGCCGCCGCCGTCCGCACCCAGGTCTCGGCGTCGAAGCTCGAGAGCTGGACGACGCGCCGGCCGGAATACACGGAGCTCAGAATCGCCGCCATGCCGGCGATGTGGTACGGCGGCACGCTCACGAGCGCGGCGTCCTCCTCGGCGGCGGCGCCGAACTCGACCGAGCCGAAGATGTACGACACGAGGTGCTTCTGCCGGAGCACCGCGGCCTTCGGAGCACCCGTCGTTCCACTGGTGAACAACAGGATGCCGATCGCATCGGGATCCATCGACCATTCGCCCGCCCGCGCGCTCGATGCCCGCGCGTCCGCGAGAAAGCGATCGCGCGCCACGACCGTACGCACCTTCCCGGCGAGCGATCCGGCGCGTTCGGCATCGGTCACGAGATAGGCCGGCGCGATCGACCCGAGGAGCGCATCGAGCTCGCCGCCGGTAAGGCGATAGTTGAGCGGCACGAACGGCACGCCCGCCCATGCGGCGGCGAAGAGTCCGAGCGGGACCGCGAGGCTGTTGACGTCGAGCACCGCGAGCCGCTCGGCGCCGCTTTCGGCGACCGTTGCGGCCGACGCGCCGGCGGCCGCAAAGAGCTCGGCGTACGTGAAGCGATCGGATCCGTTTTGGATGGCGACGCGGTCTCCGAAGCCGTCCGTCGCCATCTCGAGCAGCATCATGAGATTCATGGCGTGTAGCGGCTCAGTCGGAGGACGGAAGCGGCTTGGCTTCCTTGAGAACGAGCGGCGCACCGCCGACCGCGAGCGATCCCTTCCCGGGCTTCGTGCAGAGGAGCTCGAGATCGCCGCTCGCGCTCACGTAGCGCTTACCGAGCGTGGTGCCGGCGGAGGCGCCCGGATCGAGCTCCACGCCCGCGGGCGCCGCCTCGCCCGCTCCAAGCATCGCGGCACCGCCGCATTGCACGTCGGCACCACCGGCGGGGGCGGCGATGACGATGACTTCGGTCGCACAAACCGCGCTCTTCAAGCGAGCGCCTGCTTTGAGTTGGGCCATGGAGGCTCTTAACCCGATCGCGGACACCCTTTCAAACCATGCGCCGCGCAATTTCGCCGCGCCGGGCGCGTCGCCGCCGCGCGCGCCGGGGCACGAACCGCGCTCGCCGCGAGTGCCCTCCGCTTCAGCCGGGGCGCGCGACGGCGCCGACGCTGAGCGCGCGCCGCAGCACCCGCCATGCGAGGAGCGCGCACGACACGCGCACGGGATGCCGATGCACGTCCGCGAACGCGACGAGGTCCCCGAGCCCCTCCGGGTCGTCCGCCGCGCCCTGCGCGCAGAGCGCGTCCATCGCGGCGGCGAGACGGAGCGCCGCGCCCATCGAACGCCCCGCGAGATGCTCGCACATCAGCGACGCGGACGCCGTGCCGATCGCGCAGCTCTCCCCCGTGAAGCCGACCGCGGCGAGCGTGTCGTCCCGTAAAGAGACCTCGACCCGTATGGCGTCGCCGCAGAGCGGATTGTCGCCCTCGGCGACGTGCGTCGCATTGGGCAACGGCCCACGGTGACGCGGCCGCTTGCCGTGCTCGAGCACGACCGCGCGATACAGGTCGTCGACGACCGTCACCCGAGAACCTGGCGTGCCCGCGCGAGGCCGGCGACCAGGCGATCGACGTCCTCCATCCGGTTGTAGAGCGCGAACGAGGCTCGCACCGTCGCCGCGACCCCGAAGCGCCGGAGGATCGGCTGCGCGCAGTGGTGGCCCGCCCGGACGGCGACCCCCTCCCCGTCGAGCACCGTCGCGACGTCGTGCGCGTGCATGCCCTCGATCACGAACGAATGGCCGCCGACTTTGTTCGGGGCGGTGCCGATCATTCGGAGCCCGGGCACGCTCGCGAGCGCCGTCGCAGCGGCATCCACGAGCGCACGTTCGTGGCCCGCCACGGCCTCGCGATCCAACGCCGAGAGATACGCGATCGCGGCCGCGAGCCCGACGGCGTCCGCGATCGGCGGCGTGCCGGCCTCGAAGCGATACGGCGGATCGTCGTACGTGGCACCTTCCCAGGTGACGGCCCGCACCATCTCCCCGCCGCCCTGCCAGGGGGGCATCGTGGCCAGCAGCTCCGCGCGCCCGTAGAGCACGCCGATCCCGGTCGGTCCGTAGAGCTTGTGCCCCGAGCACGCGTAGAAGTCGCACCCGAGCGCGCGCACGTCGACGGGAACGTGCGCCACCGCCTGCGCGCCGTCGACGACGACGACGGCTCCGACCCCATGAGCGAGCGCCGCGAGCTCGGCGATCGGATTGAGCGTGCCGAGCGCGTTCGACACGTGCGCCAGGGCAACGATCTTCGTCCGCTCCGACAGCGCCGCCACGAACGCGTCACGATCCAGCACGCCACGATCGTCGACCGGCGCGACGCGCAGCGTGGCGCCGGCCGCCGCACACACCATCTGCCACGGCACGATGTTCGCGTGATGCTCCATCTCGGAGACGAGCACCTCGTCGCCCGCACTCACATGGAGCCGCGCAAAGCTCGCCGCCACGAGATTCAACGCCTCGGTGGTCCCCCGCGTGAACACGATCTCTCGCGCATCAGCGGCACCGAGAAACCGCGCGACCGTCGTCCGAGCGTGCTCGTACGCGGCAGTGGCCCGCGCGCCGAGCGTGTGCACGCCCCGCCGCACGTTGGCGTTGTCCCGCACGTAGTGCCGCCGCAACGCCGCCAGGACGACCTGCGGCTTCTGCGTCGTCGCCGCATTGTCGAGATAGACGAGCGGTCGCCCGGCAATGCGTTGCCGAAGCGCGGGGAAATCCCCCCGCACTGCTACGGCATCGAACCCGGAAACCGCGCCGGATCGTGGTGCGACCGTCAGCGAGGACGTGTCGCGAGAAAGCGGCGCCACGTTGGCCTTCTCGACGATGCCTCGAGGGTTGTCAACGCGATGACGCCGCTACGCCAGCCGGCGGGCGGGTCCTGGATCGCTTCGGGGAGCGGTCAGCTCGCGTATTACGCAAAACATGATGGCCTCCGGCGGGCTTTACGCGCCGGCTCCAGCGACTCCGCGACCGTAGAAGCGAATCCAGGAACCGACCGCCGGCTGCCAACGCGGCTCAACTCCTGCGCGATCCAGCAGCCTTCCGAGGCCGCGTCCGCGCTGTCGCCTGCTTCCGTGTCGTCGACCGACGCCCCCCTCGCGCCACGACGCCCCGCGCCGGCCGCGCGCCCCCTTGCCCGAGGCTCCGCCGCAACGCTTCCATCAGATCGACCACCTTGCCCTCGCCCTCGCCGGCGGGCGCTTCGCCCGCCTCGTCGAGCGCGACCCGCTTCCGACCCTCGAGCAGCTTCTCGAGCGTCGCCCGGTAGCGATTCGGATGCGCGCGCGGCTCCCACTCCGCCGCCATCTCGTCGATCAGCTTCCGCGCCATCCGCTTCTCCGCGTCGCTGACGCGCGCCGCCGGCACGTCGACATCGTCCGCCGATCGCAGCTCGTCGAACGGCCGCATGACCTCGAGCGCCAGCACGTCGCCGTGCGGCAGGATCGCCGCCAGCACGGGACGGCGGAGATACAGCCGCGCGACCGCGATGCGGCCCGCGTCACGGAGCGCTTCGCGCAGGAGCGCGTACGCCTTTTCGCCGCCGTCGTTCGGCGCGAGGTAGTACGGGCGCTCGAAGAGAAGCGGATCGAGCGACGCCGACTCGACGAACTGGAGCACGTCGATCGTGTGCTGGCCTTCGCCGAGCTCCGCCTGCACCTGCTGGAGCTCCTCGCCCTCGACGAGCGCGTACTCCCCCTTCTTCACTTCGTAGCCGCGGACGATCTCGTCCGAAGTCACCTCGACGTCCTCGCGGCTGCAGAATTTCTTGTACTTGATGGGGGCGTGGTCCTTGCGGTGCAGGAGGCGGAACTCGACCTGCTCCGACGCATCGACCGCGGAGAGGATCCGCACCGGCATCGAGACGAGCCCGAACGCGAGCTGTCCATTCCAGATCGGACGCGAGCCGCCCGCGCGCCCACGGCGCGTGCCGCCGGATCGCCGTGTACGTTTGCGGCTGCTCGCATCGTGCGCGCGCGGCATGGTGTTCACCGAGCTGGCGGGGCGATGCCGGGCTGGGCCCCGACTGCTCCGGCGGCCGGCGGCCCAATCGCGCCCGCCGCGGGCGGCGCTCCGGCGCCGGCGCGCGGATTCGCGACGGCACCCACGGGCGGCGCGCCGAGGCGACCGTCGTTCACGGTCCCGAGCCGTCCTCCGGGCAAGGCCGGGTCGACCGCGGTCCCGCCGGCCGGCGTATCGAGCGCGCTCCCGGCGCGCTCGCCGACGGCCCCTCCGGTTCCACCGACCCTCCCCGTGCCGCCCTCACCGAGCCGCGTCGCCGCACGGCCCTCGAGGTGGCCGCCCGGCGGCGGCGCGCCGAGCCGCGGATTCAATGCGGGCGTCGGCACCGGCCCGACGTTCTGCGCCAATGCGACGTCCGCGCTCGGCGGCGTCACGATCCAATCGAAGCTCACGGCGAGCATCGCCACCACGAGCAGCATCACGGGCGTCCGCATCGCACGACCCTCCTCGGATCGTGACCACTTCACGTTTCGTGCCGCAGCGACCGTGCGGAAAGCCGCCCATCGCGCCGGCCCCTTGTAACAACGACCGGCCAGCGGCGTGTAAGACCGCGCCGGCCGATCACCGGCGAGCGAGACGGCGCAGCACGGCGACGAGCTCGTGGACCGCGATCGGCTTCGTGAGACACTCGTCGTAGCCGGCGGCGAGGATCTGGGTGCGATCGGTCAGCCGCCCGTACGCGGTGAGCGCAACCGCCGCCACCCGCCCGCCATCGGCGGCGGCGCGCGCGCGGAGACGGCGCATCAGCGAATAGCCGTCCTCGCCGGGCATCGCGATGTCGCCGATCATGACGTCCGGGACGTCGTCGTCGAATCGCTGAACCGCCTCGTCCGCGGAGGCCGCCGTCCGCACCACCGCACCGTGCTGCGCCAGGGCGGTCGCGACCGCCTCGCGTGCGTCCGGCTCGTCGTCGACGAGCAGCAGGCGCAAACCGGCGAGGGCATCCGGATCGGGCGTTTGCGCCGCCCCGCGCGGCGAGAGCGGGCGCGGAGGTGCCACGATCGCCGCGGTCGCGACCGGCAGGCGGACGAAGAAGGTCGCCCCCCGCCCCGGGCCAAGACTCCGCGCCTCGACGGACCCGTGGTGCAGCTCGACGAGGTGCAGCACGATCGCGAGGCCGAGCCCGAGTCCACCTTCCGCGCGCGTCGTCGACGCGTCCGCCTGCCGAAAACGCTCGAAGATGTGCGGCAAGAACTCCCCCGCGATTCCTTTCCCCGTGTCGCGCACCTCGATCTCGACGATGTCCTTCACGCGCCGGACGTCGATGCGGACCGCCCCGCCCGCCGGCGTGAACTTCACGGCGTTCGAGCAGAGGTTCTGCACCACCTGGAGCAGGCGCATGGGGTCGCCCGCGATGCGCGGCACGTCGGACGCGACCGCGTGCGCGATCGTGACGGCCTTCGCCTCCGCCGCTCCTCGAATGCCCTCGACGGCGGTGTGCACGACCGTTCCGAGATCGACGCTCGCGAGCTCCAGCCGCGTCTTTCCCGAAATGATGCTCGAGATGTCGAGCAGGTCGCCGATCAGCTTCACTTGAAGCTGCGTGCTGCGCTCGATCGCGTCGAGGCCGTGGCGTTGCCGGTCGGCGCCGAGGCGCCCCTCCTTGAGGAGCGTCACCCAGGTGAGGATCGTCCCGAGCGGAGAGCGCAGCTCGTGCGAGAGCGTCGCGAGGAACTCGTCCTTCGCGCGATTCGCGCCCTCGGCGGCGTGGCGGAGCGCCTGCTCGCGCGCGAGCGCGTCCCGGAGCGCATGCTCCACGTACCGGATGCGCAGGAGCGCGCGCACCGTCGCGAGCATGACGGCGGGATCGATCGGCTCGGTGAGGCACGCGTCCGCACCGCCCTCGAGCGCCTTCACGGTGTCGCCCTCCTCGACATAGGTCGCCGATACCTGGAGCACGAGGGGTGCCTCGGCGCCGCGGCTCTTGATCTCGCGGCAGACGTCCCAGCCGCTCGTGTCGGGCAGTTGCGTGTCGAGGATCACGAGATCCGGCGAGTGCGAGCTCACCAACGCCAATCCGTCCCGACCGGTGCCGGCCTCGAAAACCTCGAACCCCGCCTGCCGCAGCAACCGACTTTTCGTGTACCGATGGGACTCGGTGTCGTCGACGACGACGATACGGGCCGCTGCCGCGGTGGTCATCGCGACTCCACTCCCACGCCGCTCTCCGCAGCATGTCCACTCC
Source organism: Thermodesulfobacteriota bacterium (assembly GCA_036781285.1). Lineage (GTDB taxonomy): Bacteria > Desulfobacterota > Binatia > UTPRO1 > UTPRO1 > UTPRO1. The sequence goes on from DAIQBH010000119.1 coordinate 10,651, forward strand.
GAATCGCGGCGTCGATCGTCGCGAGCGCGCTCTCCCGGGAGATGCCCTGCTTCGACAACAGTCCGGCGGCCGACCCCAGGCGGCGCCGCAAGTCGTCGTCGACGGGCTGCGCAGTGACGACGACCACGGGGATCTCGGCCGTCTCGGGATCGTTCTTCAGGCGGCGCAGCACCTCGTGGCCGTCGGCCTCCGGCATGGTCAGATCGAGGCACACCACGTCCGGACGCTCCTCGCGCGCGACCCGCATGGCTTCCTCCCCGCTCGACGCCTCCCAGATCACGTGCTCGGGAGTCATCAGATGCTGGCGGAGCACGTACCGCGAGATCTCCTCGTCGTCGACGATCAGGATGCGGCGAAGCGCGTGCGGCGCGGTCAGCCGGGTGACCGCGTGGAGGAGCTGCCGGCGCTCGATCGGCTTCAAGCAGAACCCGTCCGCACCGAGCGCGATCGCCTTCCGCTCGTCCTCGATCGTCGTCACGACGAGCACCGGAACGTCGCGAGAGTCGTCGCGGCGCTTCATCTCCATGAGGAAGCCCCAGCCGTCCTCGCCGCGCAGCGCGATGTCGAGCACGATCGCGCGCGGCCGGACCGCGCCCATGGCCTCGCGAGCCTCCCGGACGCTGTACGCCGGCAGGACCTGGAACCCGCTGCCGGCGAGGTACTTCTCGTAGAGGAGGATCGTCTCCGCGCTGTCCTCGACGACGAGCACCGGCGTCCGCATGGGCTCGAGCTGCCACGCGGCGGCGGTGTCCACGGTGTTCGTGGCGTAGACCACCGGAATCGTCGCACAGAACGTCGACCCGACGCCCTCCGTGCTCTCGACGGCGACCGAGCCGCCGAGGAGCTCGGCGAGCCGGCGACAGAGCGGCAGGCCGAGGCCCGTGCCTTTCACCCGGCGCTGGATCGGACTCTCCACCTGGGTGAACTCCTGGAAGATGCGCTCGAGGTCGGCCGCGGCGATGCCGATACCGGTGTCCACGACCCGGAACGTCACCTGATCGCCCTCGGGGCTCAGCGTGGCGCTCACCCGCACCTCGCCCCGCGAGGTGAACTTGAGCGCGTTCGAGATGAAGTTGCGGAGGATCTGCGACACCTTCGCCTCGTCCGTGTGCAGGGCCGCGAGACCTTCGGGCTCGTCGAAGACGAGATTGACGGAGTCGCCGACCAGCAACGGCCGCAGCATGCCGCGGAGCGCGCCGAAGAGGTCGCTCACCGAGAACTCCGTCGGCCGCACGACGGTCTTCCCGGCCTCGATCTTCGCGAGATCCAACAGATCGTTCACGAGCTCCGACAGCGCGTCGGCGGACTGGCGGATGAAGAGCACCTGCCGTTCCTGCTCGGCGGTGAGCTCGCCGTCCGTGCGGTCGATCAGCAACCGCGCCAGCGCCTGGATCGAGTTCACCGGCGTCCGGAACTCGTGGCTCATGTTCGAGATGAAGCGCGTCTTGATCTCGTCCGCGCGCCGCAGGTGATCGGCCTTCTCGTTGAGCTCCGCGTAGAGCGCGACGACGCCGCGGTTCGTGTCCTCGAGCTCGCGATTGACGGCGGCGATCTCGTCCTGCCGTCGGGTGAGCTCCTCGAGCGCGCGCAGCAACTCCTGATTCTGTTGCTGCACTTCCTCCGCGGGCGTCCGCGGCGCCTCGCGCGCGAGTCGCTCGGTCAACATCGCGATGGCCTCGGCGCCGAGCAGCGGCGTGTGCCGCGGGACGATCTTGTGCATCGCGACGGTCGTGCCGCGCCCCGCGACGGACTCGATGGTGAACCGATCCATGAGACGTCGAGCGCCGAGGATGCCGACGCCCATGCCGGTTTTCGACTGATACCGACCTTCGAGCACCGCCGGGAGATCGGCCACGCCCGGCCCGCCGTCACGCACCACGATGCTCAGCACTTGCGGACGCGTGACGCCTTCGAGGTGGAACTCGACCCGGCCCTCGCGCGCGTACCGGAAGGCGTTGCGGGCGATCTCCGACACCGCGGTCGCGATGCGCGTCTGGTCCTGGCGGTCGAATCCCAGAGCCGCGGCGACCCGACGGGCGCGCTGGCGCGCGAGCACGACGTCCTCGTCGTGCGCGAGACGGATCGACAGGACGGGCCCGCTCACGACCTCCCCCGTAGCACGAGGACCGTCGTGTCGTCCCGGTGCCGGCGACAATCCCGGTACAGGACCGCCGCGATGAGCGAGGGCGCCCGGTCGGCGAGCCCGGGGTACTTGTCCAGGGTCCAGTGCGAAACCAGGCCGTCGGAGCTCATGACGAGCGTCGAATCGGCCGTCCACGGGTGCTGAAACTCCGCGATTCGACGGGCATCGTGGCCGAGCGTGCCGTGGTGGGACACGAGGCTCCGCGTGCTCGTCCCGATGAGGATCGTCGCCGCGATGTTTCCGACTCCGCAGTAGCGTACGACCCCGCGCCGGGCGTCGACCTCCGCCAACGCGCCGGCCGCGCCTCGGGTCGGCCGCAGCCCGTCGTGCAATCGCCGCATCAGGTCGACCGGGCCGAGTCCGTGGTGCGCGTCGAAGATCTCACCTGCCCGTATCGCCGCGGCCGCCGCGGGAGCTCCATGCCCGAGGCCGTCCACCACCATCGCGAGCGCGCGGCCGTCTTGCTGGTCGATCGCAAAGCCGTCGCCGCAGACGTCCTCGCCCGGATACGGGACCGACACGACACCGACGTCGAACCCGGCAGGCGCGCTCGTGCCCGCCGGCGACAGCGCCGCGAGCACCGCCGTACCCGCCGGCGACGTGTACAGGTCGAAGCGCGTCGCGCCGCGGCGGATCGCGCCGAGCCCCGTCCCCGACGTCCCGGCCGTCGAATGCCCGTCCTGGAGCGCGCGTCCTACGTCGGCGATTCCCGGGCCGCGATCGAGCGCGATCAGCTCGAGCGACGCGGCCGGCGGACGCGCCGCGACGCGCATGAGCACGACGCCCTCACGGCCGTGCTTGGCGAGGTTGGTCGCCATTTCGGTCGCCACGATCGCGACGCGCGCCGTGTCGACCTCGTCGAATCCGAGACCGATGGCGAGATCCGTCGCCGTGCGGCGGACCGAGCCGACCTGGCTCGCTTCGGTGACGGGGATCGGCTGCACGTCACTTCCACCGCGCGATCGTGATCCGGGTGCCTTCCCCGACTCGTGAATCGATGTGGAACTCGCTTGCGAGGCGTTTGGCGCCGCCGAGGCCGAGTCCGAGTCCCGACCCGCTCGTGTAGCCGTCACGCAACGCCTGCTCGACGTCCGGGATACCGGGCCCCTGATCCTCGAAGACGAGCCGAACGCCGCGCCGCGGTCCGTCGTTCACGGCCTCGATCGTCATCGTACCCCCGCCCCCGTAGTCGAGCTGATTGCGCGCCAGCTCCGACGCGGCCGTGACGATCTTGGTTTGATCGACGAGCCCGAGCCCGGCGGCGAGCGACCACTCGCGCACGATCTGGCGCACCGCCACGACGTCCTCGCTGGTGCGAATCTGCCGGGTGTCAGTGCGGCCGACGCCCATGCGCCCCGCGCTGCGCCGTACCGGCGTCGTGGTTCGTAGCGGTGATGAGGGTCATGCCCTTCTCGACGTCGAGCGCCGTCTGGACCCCGGGAAGCGAGAGCCCGAGCTCGACCAGCGTGATCGCGACCGCCGGCCGCATGCCGACGACGACCGTACGCGCGTCGAGCACGCGCGCCATCGCCGCGATGTTGGCGAGCATGCGCCCGATGAAGGAGTCGACGACCTCGAGCGCCGAGATGTCGATGAGCACGCCGCGGGCGCGCGTCGCGGCGATCTTGTTCGTCAGGTCGTCCTGCAACGTCATCGCCAACCGATCGTGCATGTCCACCTGGATGGTCACCAGGAGACAGTCGCCCATCTTGAGGATCGGGATCCGTTCCATGGGATCGCTCAGATTCTGGAAGCGGCCGGCCCGACGGCGAGGCCCACGCGCGAGAGCGCGATCGCGAAGGCATCCGCGAGCGTCGCCTTGGTGATCACGTCGGCGAGATCCACCCCGAGATGGACGATCGTTTGCGCGATCTGCGGCCGAATGCCGCTGATGATGCACTCGGCCCCCATGAGGCGCGCCGCGGCCACGGTCTTCAGGAGATGCTGCGCGACGAGCGTGTCGACCGTCGGAACGCCCGTGATGTCGACGATCGCGATGCCCGCCCCGGTCACCACGATCTTCTGGAGAAGGCTCTCCATCACGATCTGCGTCCGCGCGCTGTCGAGCGTTCCGATCAGGGGCAGCGCGAGGATGCCTTGCCAGAGCTCCACGACCGGCGTCGAGAGCTCGAGCATCTCCTGCTGCTGGCGCGCGATCACTTGTTCGCGCCCGCGCTGGTAGCTCTCGGTGGCGAAGAGGCCGAGCCGATCGAGGAGCAGGGACGCGTGCCACATCTCGCTTGCCAGCGCGTCCGGAGACGTCGCCAGCTCGCGCCGCAGCCGTTCGAACACGGGCTGCTTCAGGGAGAACACGAATGTCGCCGTTTCGGAAGGCGTGAACCCGTGGCGTGCCCGACTCTGCGACACGTCGCCGAGAAACTCGCGAACGTCGGCCCACTCGGCGCCCTGCCCGTCGCCCGTGTCCGCGCCGGCCTTCCTCAGCGCCTCCACTAAAAGGCCGAGGAACCGTCGCGCTTGCTCGCGGAGATCCTCGTCCTTCAGGAGATCGCGGCGCAGGGTGACCGCCGCGAGCTGGTGGTTCACCCATTCCGAGAGGATCTCGTTCTCGTACTTCGCGAGAATGCCGTGGAGGGACGTGGTCGAGTCAGCCATGGTGGATCGCGCCTTTCCTGCGTCGCGGGCTTGCGGCGGGAGGTCGAATTTTTCTACGTGCGCCCTAGCAGCTAGGCAAATCGCGGTTGGCAGCCGCACCCGTACGCGGCATAGACGAACCGCCATGGCGAAGCCGACACCCCGAACGATCCCCGCCCTCCTCGCGGCCGCCGCCGAGCGGTACGACGGCCGCTCGGCCATCGAGGACGGCGACGTCCGTCTGACCTTCCGCGACCTCGCCGGCGTGGCGGAACGCGCGACCCGGGCGTTTCTCGCGGCCGGCCTCCGTTCCGGCGACCGCGTCGCGGTGTGGGCGCCCAACATCCACGAGTGGGTGGTCGCGGCACTCGGGATCCAGTCCGCCGGCGGCGTTCTGGTCCCCCTGAACACCCGCATGAAGGGCCGCGAGGTCGGGTACATTCTCGCGAAGAGCGGCGCGCGGTTCCTGTGCACCGTCGACGAGTTCCTCGGCAACCGCTACGTCGACCTCCTCCGGGCCGGATGCGGTGACCCGACGCCGGAGCGCCCGGTCGCGGATCTCCCGGATCTCGAGCGAATCGTGCTCTTGCGGGGCGCGGCCGAGCGGTGCGAAGCCTGGAGCGACTTCGCGGCTGCCGGCGACGAGGTTCCGGCCGCGACGGCGGCGGAGCGCGCCGCACGCGTCGCCGCCGACGACCTCGCCGACATCCTCTTCACCTCGGGAACGACCGGGAAGCCGAAGGGCGTGATGTGCACGCACGCGCAGAACCTCCGCTGCTTCGAGGTGTGGAGCGACGTGGTCGGGCTCCGGGCCGACGACCGCTACCTGATCGTGAACCCGTACTTCCACAGCTTCGGGTACAAGGCGGGCTGGCTCGCGTGCCTGCTCCGCGGCGCGGCGAACCTGCCCCACGCGGTGTTCGACGTGCCGCAGGTCCTCGCGCGCGTGGCCCGCGACCGGGTGAGCGTGCTGCCCGGGCCGCCCACGCTCTACCAGATGATCCTCGCGCACCCCGAGCGCGACCGGTTCGATCTCTCGAGCCTGCGCCTCGCGGTCACCGGCGCCGCCGTGATTCCGGTCGAGCTCATCCACCGCATGCGGCGCGAGCTCGCGTTCGAGACGATCGTCACCGCCTACGGCCTGACCGAGTCCACCGGGGTGGTCACCATGTGCCGGCCCGAGGACGATGCCGAGACGATCGCGACGACGTCCGGGCGCGCCATCCCCGACGTCGAGGTTCGCTGCGTCGACCCCAAGGGGGCCGAGGTGCCACGCGGCACGCCGGGCGAGATCGTCGTCCGCGGCTACAACGTGATGCGTGGATACCTGGACGATCCCGCCGCGACCGCGGAGGCGATCGACGCCGACGGATGGCTGCACACGGGCGACGTCGGGGTCATGGACGCGCGGGGCTATCTCAGGATCACCGATCGACTGAAGGACATGTTCATCACCGGCGGCTTCAACTGCTACCCGGCCGAGATCGAGAGCATCTTGCTCGGGTGTCCCGGCGTCGCGCAGGCGGCCGTGGTCGGCATCCCCGACGAGCGCCTGGGCGAAGTCGCCATGGCGTTCGTGGTCGCCGCCGCGGGGGGTGCGCCGACGCCCGAAGGCGTCATCGCCTGGTGCCGCGACAATATGGCCAACTACAAGGTTCCGCGCCGGGTCGCGGTCGTCGACGCGCTGCCGCTGAACGCGACCGGCAAGGTAACGAAGTTCGTGCTCCGCGACCAGGCGAAGGGCGTGCCGACCCCATAGCTCCCGCAACTCCTCCCGCGTATCGTGCGTTCGAGGGGCGCTTCCGGTTCGAAACGCCCGCAAGGAGGTCTCCCATGACGCGCACGATACTCGCTGGCATCCTCTCGCTCGGCTTGCTGATCGCCTACGCGCCCGACGCGGCCGCCCAACGCGGCGGTGGTGGGTCGCGGGGAGGCGGAGGCGGCAGCGGCTTCCATGGCGGTGGCGGTGGTCGCGGTGGCGGCGGCTTCCAGGGAGGCGGCGGACGCAGCGGCTTCTCGGGCGGAGGTCCGCGCGGCATGAACATCCAACGCGGCGGGGGCAGCGGCCCGCGCGGCGGAGGATGGTCCGGCGGCGGCGGCCGCGGCGGAGGTTGGGGCGGCGGCGGTGGCGGCAACCGCGGCGGCGGCTGGTACGGCGGCGGAGGCCGGCATGGTGGCGGCAATTGGTACGGGGGCGGCCGGCACTGGCATGGCGGCGGCGGTTATCGCGGCTGGTACGGCGGCAACAACGTCTACTTCGGGGTGAACCCGTGGTGGTGGGGATACGGAGCGCCGTACTGGTCCTATCCCTATTACGGCTACGGCTGGGGCTACGGCCCGTCCTTCTACTACTCGGCTCCCTACCCGTACCCGTATCGCGCGTACCCCGACGACGATCAGGTGTACGTCGAGCGCGGGGACGGTGCGCGCACCTCGGACGGTTACTGGTACTACTGCGAGAGCAAGCGGGCATACTACCCGCGCGTCCAGGAGTGCCCCGAGGATTGGATCAAGGTTCCACCGAGATCGGAGTGAGCAGCCCCATGGCTCGGATCGTTCCCCGTTCTTTCGCGCGACCTCGCGCGGTCGCGTTGACCCTCGCGACCGCGACGGTCTTCGCCGGCTGCGTCTACATCCCGCCCGGGCCGAACATCATGGCCATGCCCGGACGCGGCAAGAGCTTCGACGCCTTCGAGTACGATGATCTCCACTGCCGCGACTTCGCGGCAGCGCGCGTCGACGCCGACTACCGCGCGGCCAACGACACGGTGGCGGCGAACGCGGCCGTCGGTACGGTCGTCGGTGCCGCCGCGGGCGCGGCGATCGGCGCCGCGGCGGGTGACCCCGCGACGGGCGCCGCCGTCGGCGCAGGCGTCGGCCTCCTCGGGGGCACGGCGGCCGGCGCGAGCGAAGCGGATCGCCGCCGGTG
>DAIQBH010000120.1:0-18219 GCA_036781285.1 Thermodesulfobacteriota bacterium
GTGACGACGGATCTTTGGGACCGCGCCGATCTCGGCATGGCGCGACCCTCACCGTCGAACGACGAGCTTCGCGGGCCACACGTAGCTGATCGGCCCCGGGAAGCCTCCGGCAACGTCGACCGCGGCACTGCCCGACGACCCCGCGCAGAACGCACCCACCAACGTCGGCTCCGAGGCGTCACCCTCGAGCGGATCGGGAGCCCCTTGCAGCTCGAACTGATCGAGGAAGCAGGGTCGGGGCACCGTAGCGCACGTGTCTCCCGGAGCAGGGCAGTCGGCGTCCGTGAGGCACGCGCGAAAGCTCTGGATCGTGCATTGGTTGTCCAGAGGACCCGCCTCGCATACGCCACCGCTTCCTCGAGTCGCGGAGCACGCTCCGTCGACACAGTAATTGTGCCTCGTCGCGGTTTTGAAGTCGTCGATTCCGCAGACGCCCGGACGCCCTGTGACGACCGGACAATCGGCGTCGGTGGAGCACGGTGTCGCCCCGGGGTCGTCGCAGACGTCGCACAAGCACTTGCGGTCCTTCCACCCGCTCGCGCGACACTGAGGACTAGCGGGCGAGGTCGTGAACGCAAACGATCTCGTCGTCGCGCGGGCGGTGCTCGTGAAGACGGCCATGGGTTGGCCCGCCGGACGACACGCGGTCGCGGTGCCTCGGAGGTTCCCGCGACTCGGCTCCGCCAGGTTCTCTATCGTGCACGCGCCGCCGTCGTCTTGGCCTCCTACACAGGTCCCATCGGCTCCGATGGCCGGTGCCCCCTCGACCGGGACGCATGCCGGACACGGGCTGTCCACATCGGGCCCAAGAAATACGCGGACCGCGATGCGGCCTTCGATGGTCAGATCACCGCTCGCGAGATCCATCGCGCCCGAGACGTCGCTGGCGTGGTCGATCGCGACGCAGATCGCTACGCCGCCCACTCCCAACGGAGAGGGTGCCGCGAACGGGGTGCCGGCGACCGCGGCCAGGAGATCACAGGCCGTGTCCGTCTCGCCGTCACAGTTGCGCAGCTCCGCATCCAGCGACGAGCCCTGAAGGATCTGAAGGCCGTGCGCGATCCCGGTGTAACCGGCATCGACGCGTAGTGCGGGACGCGCAGGCGACTCGCCACCGCCGGGCGCCTCCGGCTCGCCGACGATGGTCATGCTGACACGGCCGGGCCCGTGAAGCCCCGTGGACCCTCCGCCCCCGCCACAAGCACTCAGCGTCGCCACGCTCGCGACCGCCAGGACTCGCATCAGATGGTTTCGCATCTCACACCTCTCTCGTGTCGGTGGGCTCACTCCAAGGTGGCCGTGGCCAGGACGTTCATGAAAGCGCTTTCCGGGGACGGTTCGACGGCATAGCGGTCCGTCAGTGCGCGCAGCGCCGCATCGAGGTCCGCGTGGAAGTCCGCGATGCGATCGCGTGGAATGTGCGCGTAGTGGTTCCGAAGGTACGTACCGGTGTCGACCTGCGGCAGCGCGACACGGTCGAGAAGACCCTTCGTGAAGAGTCCGACGAACTGGTGCGCGACGACGCGCCGCTCTTCCATCCCCTCGGCTTGCAGGTGGCGGCCTTTGCGACGGACGAGCCCGCCCCGCACGTCGATCAGGCCGTGGCGCTTGAGTGTCGTCTCGACGCGATCATCGAGCCGGTGCTCCTCCGCGGCGGACCGCCGTCCGCGCGGCGCGCCGCGGCGGAGATCGCGCCGCCAGTGCTCGTAATCGATCGGGCTGCCGTCGGCGGGAAGCGCCGCCAGGGCATAGCTGAAGCGGACCGCCAGCGTTCCTTCTTCTCTACGGGCGTTGGCTTGCGGTGAATAGGCCAGCAGCCGGTCGAGCTCGCGCCCCACGATGTGACGTATGCGGTCGCGCCAGAGGACCGCGAGGAGCGGGTCTGGTTGCTCCCGCCGTACCTCCGCCAACCGTCGCACGAGCTCTTCGCTCGGGAAGCGCTCCCCCTTCTCGATGTAGCTCAACATCACCGGCTCGATCTGCCCACCGAGCGCTTCGCGGGCGAATCGCTGGAGCGTCCAGTGGCGGCCTCCGAGAACGCGCGTCTCGTAGAAGATGTCTCCGATCGTTCGGAGACGGCTCTCGGGCGCCGCCGGCCTGGATGCTTTTTGATGCTTGTTTTTCACCACTGTGGTGAAATATACACACCACATGGGTGACACGCAAGCGGTAAAGCTCGACCCCGAACGCGACGCCGCGCCCGACCCGTTCATGCGCGGCGCCGCCGACTCGGCGTGGGCGGCGACGCATGGCCTCATTGGCCAGAGTCTCGAGATGCAGCGGGTGTTCGATCTCGTGGCGCGGGTGCGCGACGCGCCGACGCCGCTCCTGATCCAAGGCGAAACCGGGACGGGGAAGGAGCTGGTCGCGCGTGCGATCCATTTCGGAAGCACGATCCGGCACCGTCCTTTTCTCGCGCAGAACTGCGGCGCGCTCGCCGACGGACTACTCGAGAGCGAGCTCTTCGGTCATCGTCGCGGCGCATTCACCGGCGCCGTCGAGCACCGGACGGGGCTGTTCGAGGTCGCGGCCGGCGGCACGATCCTGCTGGACGAGATCGGTGAAGCCAGCCTCGGCCTGCAGTCAAAATTGCTGCGCGTGCTGCAAGACGGCGAGATCCGGCCACTGGGGGAGGAGCGGAGCCGGCGTGTCGCCGTCCGGGTGATCGCCGCGACCAACCGCGACCTCGCTGCCGAGGTCGCTGCCGGCCGTTTCCGTGCCGACCTCTTCTTTCGACTCTCGGTCGTTCCCATCTCCCTTCCCGCGTTGCGCGACCGGCGCGCCGACATTCCCTTGCTCGCGCAGCACTTCATCGCCAAGCACGCGGCACGCCTGACTCGACGGGTCGGCGGCGTGACGGCGGCCGGCCTACGCTGGCTGTGCGCGCGCGAGTTCCCCGGAAACGTTCGCGAGCTCGAGAACGTGATCGAGAGGGCCTTGCTGCTCTGTCGGGACGGGGAGCCTCTCACCGAAGACGTCCTCGCGGCCGACATCCGCCGTCGCGAGATGCCATCGACTTTGCCGGGGGAGTCACTGGCCTCGCAGGTGGCGCGGTTCGAGCGCGAATGCATCGCAGCAACGCTCCATGCCACGAGCTGGAACAAGAGTGCCGCCGCGAGACGGCTCGGTCTCACCTACCACGGCCTCCTCGCCAAGATGCGGCGTCTCGGCTGCGCATGAGGCCGCGGTGTCCACGCGCGTGGATGGTCTGCTGTCCACGCGCGTGCAGAGCCCATCCGCGATCCCGTCCTTCGATCCCGCCAATACGATGGGCCACCGGCCGAAGCTCGGCGGCATGACCGTTGCTCCGCGCACGTCATCCCACGCGACCGTTCGATGCGGTCGCGCACGAGAAGGAGGCCATCATGAGGACGTCAGGAGCATGGAGGAGCGGGCTCGTCCTGAGCTTCGCCTTCGCGACGATGACCGACGCGAGCTGGGCGTCGATGTGCGAGCGATACGTGCCGCGATCGATCGCTCGTTTCGAGCGGCTGTCGGAGATCGCGGTCGACGCGTGTGTGCGCCGTGCGAGTCGGCGAGGGACTCCATGTCCCGACGCCCGCCTCACCAGCCGCATCGCCTCGGTCCGTGACTGGACCGTCCGGCGAGTGAAGCGTCGGTGTCCGGGCGCACCGATCGCAGACCGCCTGGCGGCCGCCCAGAACGAGCTGCTCTGCGAGCGTCTCGGATGGTGCGGGGGCATCACCGTGCGGCTCGTCGAGCAGTCGGCACCGCGCACGCGGGAGGCCGCCGATGCGACCGCAACGCGGGCTCTGCGCGTCGACGCCGGCACCACCGGGGTCGCGCACCACCTTCAGATCCTCGAGGGTGCGGGCTACCGCGCGGACCTTCGGAACTGCGACGCGCCCGGCGACACGCTCTGCGACCTATACGCCATGACGGCGGGCCAAGCGTTCGGCGCTCCCTCGCCGCTCGGCGTCGGCGGCATTCCGGTGTGCGTGCGCATCGACTTCACGTCGGATCTGGCAGGTACGTTCGATCTCGCCACGGGCGCACTCGACGAAGCGGCCGCGGTGCGCGTCGGCGTCCATCTCGGGTCGGCGATCGAGGCCCCGTGCCCGGTGTGTCGGACGGTCGACGAGGTTCCGCAGCTCGGCGAGAGCGGGTGGTGCGAGGGAGGCGTGGCCTCGGGCGCGCCGTGTACGGTGCACGCGCTCGCCGGCCCGGCATATGGACGCAACCGCGGAACGAGCCGCGATTGCCTTCCGGCCGATTCGGAACGGCTCGGCTCGTTCGAAACCGTCGTTGTCGCGACGACCGAAGACTTCACGATGGCACCTTCCGCCGATGGGCCGCGCTGTGCTCATCCGAGCGACCGGACTTGTCTCTGCGACACGTGCAACGATTCCGCCGCGACGCCGTGCCACACCCATGCCGACTGTCCGGTGAGCGGTGGCTCGCCCGGTGTATGCGGCGGCCTGCGGTGCCTCGGTCAGACCGCCGACGCCGGCAGTCCCTGCGCATCGCACGACGAGTGCCTGAGCGGTCACTGCGGACGAGCCGGGGCGCCGTCACGACCGAACGCGTGCGTCGACGGTGTTTGCACGCCGGACGACGAGGGCGGCGGCTTCTGCGCCTCCGGGCCAATCGACGCCTACTGCGCCGTCGAGCAGCACCGCTCGTGCGCCGAGGATGTGGATTGTCCACTGCCTGGAGATGCCTGCGTCACCGCCCCGCGGCCCTGCCACCCCACGGCGATCGCTCTGACGGGGTCGAGGGACGCACCCGAAGGCGGAACGGCGCACCCGACACTCGTCGGCGGCTTCTGCCTCGGCTCGCTCGGTATGAGCGCGGTCGACGTCGTCGGAGGCTTCCCGGGGCCGGTGACGTACACATGGCCGGCGGAGATCGTCTTCGACTGAACGACCGGTCGATGACGCGTGGTCTCCCGCGCGCTCGATGTGCCGACGAGCACCGAGCGCGCGGGAGAGTCGGCGCCGCCGTCGAGGACGACGGCCGCCGCACACTGCGGGAGCCTCGACGCCGTTCGGGCCGTTCGCGAACGCGACGTTCTTGCCGACGATCGAGCTCGGAGAGATCGTGCTGACGCGGGCGTCCGCGTTGCGCTCCGCCTCGTTGCCGCTGACCATCGTGCCGAACGCGTCGCGCCGATGACCATCCCGTCTCGGCAGTGACTGCCTCGGGGAGTCGGGCACAGGCGGACAGCCGTCGCCCGAGGGCGCGAACGAGTTGGGGAGCTCGAGCAGGGTCGCGGCACCCACGGCCGCCCGCGGAGAAGCGACCGAGTGTGCGCGAGCTCGGGGGGTGGCTCACGCGGTGAACGCGTCGCGGAGCGCCGCCGCGATCGCGCTGGCATCGGAGAGCGCGAGGGTCGCGGCCATCGCGGCGCGCATCGGTGCGAGGCGTGCGTTGGCGAGGGCCTGCTTCAACTCGGGAATGGCCGTCGGGACGACGCTGAGGGAGTCGATGCCGAGCGCCATCAGCGCGAGGGCCATGTCGGGACGCACCGCGATCTCGCCGCAGACGCCGACCGGCTTTCCGGCCGCATGCGCGGCGCCGGCGACGCGGGCGATCATGCGCAGAATCGCTGGGTGGTATGGATCGCTCAGCGGAGCCATGCGCGCGTCTTCGCGGTCGACGACCAGCGTGTATTGCATCAAGTCGTTCGTGCCGATCGACAGGAAGTCCACCTCCCTGGCGATGTCGGCGGCGAGCTCGACGGCGGCCGGTACCTCGATCATCGCCCCGATCTCCGGTGCTCGTTGAGCTCGGGCCTCGTCGATGCTCGCGAGCGCCTGGGCGATGATCGCCTTCGCGCGGCGCAGCTCTTCGATCGACGTCACCATCGGAATCAGAATGCGCAGCGGCCGAGCCGCAGCCGCAAGGGCGAGCGCCTGTACTTGGTCGCGCAGCACCTCGGGGTGATCGAAAAGGACGCGCAACGAGCGATACCCGTGGAACGCGCTTCGCGCCATGGAGATGGAGCCCCCGGCCACGAACTTGTCCCCGCCCAAGTCGAGAATGCGAAAGGAGATCGGCCCGTCGGGAAACAACTCGTACGCTTTGCGGTAAATCCGCACTTGCTCGGCTCGCGTCGGAAACGCATCGCGCACGATGAAGGGAAACTCGGTGCGATAGAGGCCGATCCCCTCGGCGCCGTTGTCGCGGGCGACCGTCAGATCCGAGGCGACGCTGACGTTCGCGTGCAAGGTCACGCGCACGCCATCCGAGGTGCGGGCGAGGATGTGGCGGAACTTGGCATGCTCGGTCCGAGCGCGCTCGACGCGCCGCCGTTCCTCCTCGTAGCGAGCCACCGTCTCCTCGCTTGGGCGCACGACGACCAGGCCCGTCGTGCCGTCGACGATCAGCCGGTCGCCAGACCGCACGGCCGTGAGCACGTCGGGGATCCCGGTCACCGTGGGGATGCCCATTGCCCGCGCCAGCAGGACGCCGTGCGAGGTGGCGCCGCCGAGCTCGGTCACCAGCGCCCGCGCGCCTTCGGTCTTCAGTTCGACCACCAATGACGGGGGGATGCGAGCGGTCAGAACGATGCGTGTGCCGAAACGTGCCCGCCGGCCACCGTCCTGGACGTGGTCGAGGAGGCGACTGCGGAGATCGTCGATGTCGTCGATCCGCTCTTGAATGTAGACGTCCGGGACGAGGCGCAGCCGGTTCTCGAACTCCTCGAGGACCTCGTCGATCGCCAGTGGTGCGCTCGACCCGCGAGCGATCGCCTGGTCGACGCGTCCGAGTAGCATCGGATCGTTCAGGAGCAGCAAATGCGACGCGAAGATGAGAGCGTGCTCCTCGTCGATTTCGCGCGCCGCGGCGATCTGCACGTGGAGCAGGTCGTTGCGCGTCTTCTCGATTGCGGTTCGCACCCGCGCTCTCTCGACGTCGGGGTGCTCCGCCGGCGCGCTGCGAGTCGCGACGTCGGGTCGACGGGCGCCGCGAAACACCGCCGCGCCGATCGCGACCCCCGGGGATGCTCCGACCCCGTGAAACACGCGCTCACCGTCCTCCGACGCCGCGATCGATGGGCGTGGCGCGCTGCGCGGGAGGGGTTGCTCGCCCCGATCGAGGGCGTCGACGATGCGTGCGTTCTCGACGATCCCGACGAGTTGCCCGGAGACGGTCTCGAGCGCGGCGATGTCTTCCGCCGAGAATTGCCGATGGCCGGGGGTCCGGAGCACCAAGGCGCCCACCATGTTGTCACGCAGCAGCATCGGGCACGCGAGCAGCGAGCCTGCCTCTCCGCGGGCGGTGATGGCGTGTCCCGCAGCGGCCGCCTGAACGGCGAGGGACGTCACTTCGGAGGCGGTCGGCTGATCGACTCCGGCCGCATCGGCGTCGGGGGAGCTCCGCGCGAGACCCCCGTGCGCATCGACCAGAAACACGAAGCAGTGCTCGACGCAGAGCCGCCCGGCGATCACACGCGTTGCCGCATCGAGGATCCGGGTCAGCGAGTGCGCCTGCTCCACGATGCGCAGTAGCTCTGTCGTGAGGTTCATCGGACTCCGAGACGAAACAATACGCACTCACGCACTTCGTCGCGACCGGTGTCGCCGTCTCGCCGACGAACCGACGCTATGCAGCGATCGGTCGACGCGACCGTCAGGCAGCCTGACGCCGGTACAACCACGCGCGTAGTTGTACCGACTTTTCGAGGCATCGCCTGCCGCTAGTATCGAAGGTCGGGAGGACGGTGAAGCCATGAGCATGGGACAGACGACGACCTCGACGGCATCGTCGCAAACGGCGGAGCGCTCGTTGGATCGGGCGGTCATGACATTGGACCTGCCTACGATCCTCGGAGGCATGAAGCAGGAGGCGACCTGGCGCACGGCGAAGCGGAACGCCATGACGCTCGTCAAGCAGCCGATCTTTCGAGTCGTGCTCGTCGCGCTGCAAGCGGGAGCCGAGATCGGCGCGCACGAGACCGAGGGCCCGATCACCGTGCACGTCATCGAAGGGCGCATGGTGATTCACGTCGAGGGAGAGGCGCTCGAGCTGAGTGCGGGTCAGCTGCTGATCCTCCGCTCCGGGCTGCGCCATACGATGCAGGCGCGTGACGACTCCGCGGTGCTCCTCACGCTGACCGCCGAGGATCTCCATCCCGCGGAGCATCCCGGCTAAGAGCGGAGCTTCCGGGCGCCCAGCACCGCGCGGACGAGCTGCGCCGCCGAGGAGACGTGGTTCTTCGAGAGCACCCTGCGTCGGTGCCCTTCCACGGTTCGGACGCTCATGCCCAACGCCGCGGCGATCTCTTTGGACGACTTCCCCGCGAGGAGCAACTCCATGACCTGACGCTCGCGCGGGGTCAGGTGCGCGAGTCGCTCGGTCACGACAGCCTCTTCGGCGGCGGCCGCGCGGTTCTGACGATCGACCTCGAGCGCGGCTCGTACTCGCTCCAGCAGCAGCTTCGGCCGTGCCGGCTTCTGGAGGAAATCGACCGCTCCCGCCTTCAACGCCCGGACCGACGTCGGCACGGTGCCGTGGCCGGTGAGGATGATGATCGGCAGCGTCGCATTCCGCCGGCGGAGCTCGTCTTGCAAATCGAGGCCGCTGCTCTTACGCAAGCGGACGTCCAGCAGGAGACAACCCGGACGATCCGGATCGTACGCAGCGAGAAACTCGTCCCCCGAAGCATACGTCTCGACGGCGAGCTCGGCCGACTCGAAGAGCGCGCGCAGCGACTTCCGTACGCCGGCGTTGTCGTCCACGACGAAGACGGTCGGCGGGTTCGTCATGCGCGGCGCCGTCGCGCCGGCTTCGCGCGCGGCGCCGTCGCGCGCCGCATGGGCAGCGCGAACCGGACGGTCGTGCCCCGACCCTCCGGCGCGTGCTCGACCCAGATCTTCCCGTGATGCGCCTCGATGATCGAGCGGCTGATCGCCAAGCCCATGCCGAGACCGTGCGACTTGGTAGTGAAAAATGGCTCGAAGAGGCGTGCCGCCGCGTCGGCCGAGAGGCCACGGCCCGAGTCGGCCACCGCCAGCTCTGCGGTGCCTTCGAACGCGCGCACGTCCAGGCGGATCGTCCGTGGGCCGCTCCGGACTTCGCGCACGGCATCGATCGCATTCTGGATCAGGTTGACGACCACCTGCTCGATCTGGATGCGATCCGCCCGGATGGGGAGCGGCTGCGCGCACGGGCCGACCTCGAACGTGATCCGCGCTCGCGCGATCTCGTGCGCCAAGAGCCGTGGCACCACCCGCGCGATCTCTCGGAGGTCGGTCCGCTCCAAGCGCGGCTCGCCTTTCTGGATGAACCCGCGCAGGTGCTCGACGATCTCCGCCGCGCGCAGGGCCTCGGCGGCCGCGTCGTCCAAGATCGAAAGGATTTTTCGCGGTTGCCCCTTGCCCGAGCGCACGTAGCGAGCGCAGGCTTCGACCCCGTTGGCGATCGCCGACAGCGGCTGGTTGAGCTCGTGCGCGAGGCCGCTCGCCAGCTCGCCGATGGTCGTGAGACGAAACCCGCGCGCGAGCTCGGCTTGACGCAGCCGGACCTCTTCGTCCATGCGCTGGCGCGATTCGTTGCTGCGTAACGCTTCGTGGTCGCGTTTGCGCTGGGTGACGTCTTCGATCGCCAGGAGGATCAGATCGGGACGGCCTCCGCCGCGACGGAGGATGCGCGCATTGAGCAGCATCGTCCGCACCCCGATCGACTCGAACGCATGCGTCACCTCGAAGTCGTTCAGGACGTGATGCTGCGGGAGCACCTCTCCGAGCAGGGTCCGCAGCCGCGGAATGTCCCACTCGCCACGACCCAGCTCGTACAGCGTACGGCCCTCGGTCTCCGTCTTCGATGCCCGGAACACGGTGTAGAAGGACTCATTGGCGGAGAGCACGCGGGCATGCTCGTCGAGCACCAGGAGAGGTTCGCGGACCGTGTCCACGATCGACTCGGCATACCGCCGCGCTTCCCGCAGAGCCTCGGCTGCGACGTCCGAGAACGTCACCACGACGCCGTCGGTCTGCCCTGCGCGCGTCCGGTAGCGCAGCACTTGCCGCATGTACCATCGGCCGTCGTGGCCGGATACCTCGACGTTCGGCGGCATTTCGTCCCGCAGGACCGCCGCCGCATCGGAAAGCAGGGTCGGATCGGTGAATTTCTGGGCGACGTCGGCGAGGGGCCGGCCGATGTCGGAGGGGATCAGGTTGAAGAGCCCGGTGGCGGCCGGCGTGAAGCGGCGAATCCGGAGCTCCGTGTCGAGAAAGAGCGTTGCGATGTCGGTGCTGATCAGCAGGTTGTCGAGGTCGTTGTTGGCGGCTTCCAGCTCCGCGATCTTGCTCTCGAGCTGCCCGTTGGTGGTGCTGAGCTCTTCGTTGAGCGACTGGAGCTCCTCCTTCGAGGTTTCCATCTCCTCGTTGCTCGACTGGAGCTCCTCGTTGACCGACATGAGCTCTTCATTGGCGGACTTGAGGTCCTCGATGGTCTGCTGAAGATCGTCCTTGGTGGTCTTCAGCTCGTGCTCGAGCTGCGACACGACGGCGTCTCCGCTCGCCTCGGCCGCGAGCACGACGTGATCGATGGGCGGGGTCGCCTCGTCCGCGAAGGACACCAGCCACAGCCGCTCGGCTTCCGTGCCGGCAGCGAGCGGCTCGATCGTCGTGGTGACCCCGTGAAACGCGTCACCGCGGCGCACGCGCTGACCCGACGCCACGACCCGGCGGTTGCCGGCCACCGACTCCCGGATGGCCGCGCGGAGCGTACTTCGGAGCCCGTTCCGTACGAGCCTCGTCAGATCACGTGTCGGAGGACCGCTCGGTTGCGCGAGGTAGTCGTCGGTTCGCCCGTGGAAGTAGAGGATCTCGGCGCTGCGATCGATGATCACGCACGCCGGGGCGTACCGCTCGAGCAACAAACGCTGCGCCATGGTCGCCAAGCGCCCCTCGCGTGGCGGCGTCCGCGGCGGACCATGGAGCGCGAGCGGAGCGGCCGCGGTCGGACGCCGAAGCGAGCCGTCGCGGGGCACCCCGACGCGGCGGTAGATCCGATGCTTGGCGGCGATCGCTACGAAGAGGTCCACGTGAGCGGCGATTCCCTCGGCGCTGAACAGGAACAGAATGCCGCCGGCGACCAGGGCGAAGTGCAGCAAGGGAATGAGCCGCTCTTGCACCTCCGGCTCGAGATAGATGAAGAGATTGCGGCAACTGATCACGTCGAGCCGAGAAAACGGCGGATCGGTGAGCAGGCTCTGGGGTGCGAACATCACCGCCTGACGCAGCTCCTTGGTCACTCGATACCGCGGGCCGTCCTTGACGAAGAAGCGCATCAACCGTTCCGCGGAAACGTGGGCGGCGATTCCCTCGGGATACAGGCCGGCGCGGCCGGTCTCGAGCGCGGCGGTGTCGATGTCCGTCGCGAACACCTGGAGCGGACAGCGCTTCCCGGACGCGGCGATCTCCTCGAGCAACACCATCGCGATCGAATACGCCTCTTCGCCGGTCGCGCAGGCGGGGACCCACACCCGGAGCGGGGTATGCGAAGCGCGTGTGGCAAGCAGGGTCCGTACGGCCTGCTCTTGCAGGCTCTGCCAAGCGGCGGGCTCGCGAAAGAAGCTGGTCACGCCGATCATCAGGTCCTTCGACAAGGCGACGACCTCCGCCGGATCGGTGCGCAGCACATCGAGGTACGCCGCCATGCGTTGGACATGCCGGAGACTCATGCGCCGATGGATCCTTCGCCGCAGGGTCGCCGTCTTGTAGCCGCTGAAGTCGAGCGCGGTCTGGGCGTGGATGAGCTGCACCACGCTGAGGAGAGGACCAGGTGGCGGCGCGGCGTCGTCGGGGGCCGCGGTGACGACCGCGTGCCGGACGTACCGCAGCAGGGCATCGGCCATCTGCTCCGCGGGCAGGACATAGTCGGCGCTGCCGGTGGCCACGGCGCTGCGCGGCATCCCGTCGTGCTCCGCGGTGTCGGGATCCTGCACCATCGTCATGCCGCCGGCCGCCTTGATCTCCTTCAGCCCGAGCGTGCCGTCGGTGCCGGTGCCGGAAAGGACGATGCCGATCGCGTGCTCGCGGCGGTCGTCGGCCAACGAATGGAAGAAGAAATCGACGGCCATGCGCAGGTTGCGGGGCGCGTCGGGGGGCGTCAGTCGCAGCGTCCCCGCGTGCAGGCTCAAGTACGCGTTGGGGGGAATCACATAGATGCGGTTCGGCTCCACGCGCATCCGGTCCGCCGCTTGCACCACGGGCATCGCGGTGTGGGCACCGACGAGCTCCGCGGTGAGGCTCCCCCGCGTCGGGTCGAGATGCTGGATCAGCACGAAGGCGACGCCACCGTCGGCGGGCATCGCGCTGAAGAACCTGCGGAAGGCCTCGAGCCCGCCGGCGGAGGCTCCGATTCCGACGATCGGGAACACCGCGGGTACGACCGTCGCGGCGGGGCCGGGCTCGGCGGAACCTTCGCCGGTGGACTGAAGCGTCCGCCGCGCTGACTTCGGCAACCGTGGCAGCGCGCGGCGCACTGGTCAGCCTTACTGACCGCGAACGTGCGCGGTCAAGGGACGCAAGGTGTCATCGCGTCGGGTCCCGACGCGCTTCTCGACGGAGAGGCCATCCACGCGCCGAGCCTTCAGCGAGTGAAGGTGCGCAGTACCCGCGCCATCGCCCGGTCGCGGAGGAATCTCCGTTCATCCGGCGCGAGCGTCCAGCAGCGCACGCACACAGCGCTGGATTCGCGCTCGATCGCCGCGGGCAACACGCTCTCGCAGAGTATGCAGCGGCGCCGCGAATCATCGCGAGGGGTGTCGAAAGCCGAGTTTCGTTCGTGCATCGGGTGCCCGCCTCCCTGCGGGTGAGCGCGGAGACGGTACGAACGAAGGCGCGAGATTCCTACGCGCATCACTACGCGCGTACTCCTACGCGCGTAGTGATGCGTTCCTGACAGCCGGCCCCGGGACCCCTACAGTACGTCTCCGCCAGGCGGTTCTCGTGATCGAGGCGGCGCGGGAGGACGAATGGCGAAAATGGCAAAGGACTCTGAGGTTCCGGGTACGATCCTGCCGGCGCAATACTTCACGCCGACCGCGCTCGCGGCCACACCCGAAAAGCGATTGCTCCTCGCGGTGCTCATGGATGCGGTCGGGCAGTTGCGGAGCGGGGACGCGCACGGGGCGCTCGATGCCGAGCGGTGGATCCGGGGCGAGCTCGCAGACGTGCCGATCAGCTTCTCCGACGCCTGCGACGCGCTCGGACTGGAGGCGGATCGCCTCGCGGACGGTCTCATGTCGTGCCGCGCCCGTTCACACTTCGTCCCCCGGGTCCGGCATCGCGTCGCGCAACTCGGTCGTCTGCACGCGCATGGCAGGGACCGGACACCGGCCGCTCCGACGCGCAAGACGGCATCATGAACGGCGGGAGGATGAGTGGAGGTGACGGTACTGCGTGCGACCCCGCAGCGGTGACATTGATCGTCCCCTGTTACAACGAGGAAGCCGGGTTGCCTTCGCTCCTCGGTCGTCTCTCGGCCATGCGAGAGCACGGGACGCAAGGCTGGCACGTGCTGTTCGTCGACGACGGATCGAGCGACGGCACCTTCGGTGAGTTGCTGCGCGCCATGCAAGAGCACTCCTGGATCGGGGTCGTCCGTCACCACGCGAACCTCGGCCTCGGGGCGGCCCTGCGAACCGGCTTCGCAGAGGCACGCTCCCCGATCGTGTGCACGATCGACAGCGACTGCACCTATCCACCGGAGAGGCTCAGCGACCTGGTCGCCATGGTGCATGCCGGGGCCGCGATCGCGACGGCGTCGGCGTGGCATCCCGCCAGTGCCGCCGCCGATGGCAATGTCGTGCGCCTGTGGCTGAGTCGGCGCGTGTCGGGAGTGTACAAGTGGCTTCTCGGCCGGGACGTTTACACTTTCACGTGTCTCTTCCGCGCCTACCGAAGCAGTGTGCTCCGCGGCATCCATTTTCGCTCGAACGGTTTTGCCGCGGTCGCGGAAATCATGCTGCGCGTGATTCTCGCCGGACACGACATTCGCGAGGCGCCGATGCGCCTCGAGCGACGGCGATTCGGCGTGTCGAAGCTGCGGATCGGCGGCGCGGTCGTGGCCCATGTGCAGCTCATGGCGAGGACGGCGCTGATGGTCGGTTCGCAAAAGGCCCGCAGGATGGGCACCCGAAACGATCGCCCGCTTGGATTCGGCCACCGAGCACCGAGAACGAACCCGCAACCACTGGCATAGGAGAAGATCGTGCTCACTGCATTTCTCTCGGCGAATCGTGACGAGATCCTCGCCCGCGCGCGAGCGCGCGTACTGGGGCGGATCGCTCCGAAGCCGACGGACGCCGAGTTGCACATGGGGATTCCGCTCTTCCTGGATCAGCTGATCGCGGTCATGGAGCACCCCTCGCAACCGCGCACCACCGAGCTGACCACGAGTGCAACCAAGCACGGCAGCGACCTGTTGGGCTTGGGGTTCACGGTCAGTCAGGTCGTCCACGATTATGGGGGCATCTGCCAGGCCATCACCGAGCTTGCCGACGAGCGGGAAGCACCGATGAGCTCGGCGGAGTTTCGGCTCCTGAACAAATGCCTCGACGACGCGATCGCCGCCGCGGTCACCGAGTTCGGGCGCCAACGCGAGAAGGCCGTTTCCGACAAGGGCGTGGAGAGTGTCGGTGTCCTCGCACACGAGCTGCGCAATCAGATCAACATCGCGATGCTCGCCTTCGAGGTGCTGAAAGCCGGGATCGTGGGTCCGAGCGGAAGCACCGCTGCCATGCTGGAGCGCAGCCTCAAAGCAATGCGCGTCCTCGTGGAGCGCTCGTTCGCCGACGTCCGCCTGCACGTGGGCAAACGCGGAACGGAACCGGTGTCGATCGCGGAGCTCATCGCGGAGGTGTCGGCGAGCGCCGCCGTAGAGGCGGAGAGTCGGGGCATCCACTTCACCGCCGGGCCCGTCGATCCCGATGTGATGCTCGACCTCGATCGACACCACGTCGCGGCGGCATTGGCAAACTTGCTCCAGAACGCCTTCAAGTTCACCCGACCCGACGGCAGCGTGGAGCTCCGCACGCGCGTGACGACCGATCGCGTCGCGATCGAAGTCGCGGACGAATGCGGCGGACTCCCGTCCGGGGACGCCGACGAGCTGTTCGCGCGGTTCACACAGCGCGGCGCCGACCGGACCGGGCTCGGCCTCGGGCTCGCCATCTGCCGCGAGGCGGCCGAAGCGATGGGTGGCAAGATTCACCTGCGCGATCTTCCAGGGAAGGGATGTGTCTTCACGGTGGATCTGCCGAGACAGCGAACGACCGTGCTCGAAACGAGCACTCCGTCGTCGCGGATCTCATCATGAACAAGCAACAGGAAGCCGATCTCGATGCCGTACTCGACGGGTACGAGCGGCGCGACAAGCAACGACAGCACGAGGTCGACGCCAGGCATCGCGGGGAGCGCGACTTCTATGCGGGCTTTCGCAGGGTCGTCGCAGAGGTGATCAAGCCCGAGATGGCGCGCATCGCCGACAAATTGACCGCGCGAGGCCACCGCTGCTCGATCGAGGAGGACGCGGCGAGTCCGACCAACGAGGGGTATGACCGACCCGGATCCGTACGGTTCATCTTCATCCCGGATCAACGGTACTCACAGGGGCGCGAGGATCCTGCGACGATCTTCTCCGCGGGGAGCAACAGAAAGGTGGAGTTGGCCTACAGTGCTGCGGTCCCGATCGTCGGCGATCCTGACGTCGCGGCGCGTGACGTCGCGCTCGCAGACGTCACGCGGGACATGGTCTCTGGCCAGCTCCTGGCGATGGTGAAGGCGCTCCTGTAGTCGAGAGCTGCACCCACTACGCGAAAAAGGGCATGCGCGGTCGTCGGCGACACCGAGGGTAAGTACCCGTCGACGCAGGGCCGGCACGCGCGACCGTCGCCTGCCGGCCGGCGATATCCTCCACCCGACCGACTCGCCCACCCTCCCTTGTCATTCATCGCTCCGACTGGGATGGAGAGAGTATGGGCGACAAGTCACCGAAGTCGAAAGAGCGCACCGCCAAGCAAAAGAACGTAGCGAAGGGCGCGGACGCGGCCGCCGCGAAGTCCAAGCAGGCAGGCTACAGCCACGGGGGAGCGCCCACCCCGAAGGACACGCGTTGATGCGGCGGCGGTGCGAAGTGTGCCCGCACGAAGCGCCTGGCATGACGTCCCCGATCGCTGGGCGACACGCGCGACGGGTCCCGTGACCTGGCGTGAGCTTTTCGCCCTGCGTCCGCAGTGGTGGATCGACCTCACCACGGGCGTCCCGCGGGTGACGGGCTCCGGCTCGGAGCCCCGCCCGTTCGACGACCGAGCGCGCTTTTGGGAAGAGTTTCGTGCCGGTCAGCGCGAGGCCGACCTGCGGGTCGTCGCGGGTCGCAAGACTCCTCCTGACGACACACCCAAGTAGCCGGCTCCCGCCACGCTCATTCGCTCGAATGCTCGTCGAGCCACGAGAGCAGCTCGCGGACGCTGCCGGTCGCGAGCGCCATGCAGCTGTCCGCCGCCCCGTAGTAGAGATGGATGGTATCGCCGTCGCGCGCGAGCGTGTAGCCGCACGGGAACGTGACGTTGGCGACGTCGCCCTCGCGCTCGTAGGTCGTCTCGGGACCGAAGACCCACGCGTCGCCGCGTGCCAACAACTGGTCCGGCTGATCGAGCGCGAAGAGCGCCAGGCCGAGCCGGTAGAGGCAGCCGCCGGCGGTATGCCGGACGCCGTGGTAGATCATCAGCCACCCGCGCGGCGTCTCGATCAGCGGCGGCGAAAGGCCGACTTTGTTGGCGTCCCACCACCCGCCTTTGCGCGCTTGCAGGATCAGCTTGTGACCGCCCCAATTGCGGAGGTCCGGCGAGTACGAGATCCACACGTGCGCGCCGGAGTCGTGCATCGGCCGATGAATGAGCGCGAAGCTGCCGTCGATGCGGCGTGGCAGCACGGCGGCATCTTTGTCGTCGGGCTGCATGACCAAGCCGAGACGCTCGAAGCTGCGGAAGTCCTCCGTGAGCGCGAGCGCGACTCCCGGGCCGCCCTTGCTGAAAGCGGTGTACGCGATCACGTACTGACGAAGCTCGTCGACCCACGTGATGCGCGGGTCCTCGATACCCCATAGCTCCTCGGGGTAGCGCTCGGGATCCGCCTGGAGCGTCGGCTCCGGATCGATCACCCAACCGTCGACCCCATTCGCGGACCGGGCAGCGCAGAGGTGGGAGAAACCGCGGCGATCCTCGACGCGACAGAGCAGCAACGTCGTGCCGTCACGGAGCAAGGTGGCGCCGGCGTTGAAGACCGAATGCGCCGGATAGGGCCAATCCGCCGCAGTCAGAATGGGGTTGTCGGCGTGCCGCCGGAAGAGCGACTGGTACCCGCGGGCCAGGGTCACGCGGACAGCCCTCGTGACGAAGCGATCAAGGCGGCCGCTTGGTCCGCGAGTCGCATCTCCGCCAACGCGAGCAAGAAGGAGAGCGTCGACTCGGCGCCCTGATTCTCGTTCACGCGATCGACGTGCAACCCGTCCCGACAGCCGCCGGTCCTCGCGTCGTACAGCGCTTGCTGGAGCTGGTTCTGCCCGAGGAACCACGCGAACGCGCGGCGGGCATGCTCCGTCCAGCGGCGGTCGCCGGTCACCCGATGCGCGGCGAGGCACGCCGAAACCATCGCGCACGCTTCCACCGGCTGCTGATCGAACGTCGCCTTGTGATGGTTCCGCACGTAGAAGCCGTTGGATCCGATGGGCGCGAAGTAGCCCTCGTCGGACTGCTGAAGCGACGTCAGCCATTCCAGTGAGCGCAAGCCCGCCGTCAACATCTCCCCATCCTCCATGCGACACCCCGACACGATGAGCGCCTGCGGCAAGCGCGCGTTGCAGTACGTCACACTGTCCTCGAACCACGGCCATTCGGGTCGACTGACGGCGCGGAAAAGATCGAGCAGCCTGCCCGCGAGCACGCGGCGGAGCGACTCGACGATGCTGTCGCCCTGGAACGCGCCGAGGTACGCGTCGACGCCGAGCAACGCATAGGCCCAAGACCGGGGACTCGTGAATTGCTCGACGGCTGGCAGCGCGCCGTGGAAGAGCTGGCGACTGAGGCTCTGGGTTCCGGGTTGTCCCGAGCGTCCGACCACCGTGCCGAGCGCCCACACCGTGCGTCCGTGACTGTCGGAGACCCTTCCATGCGCGTCGACCCCTCTCCCAAGAAGCAGCGCCCGTTCCTCGCCCTCGCGACCGGCAGCGCGCTGCTGTTGATCG
>DAIQBH010000121.1:0-18042 GCA_036781285.1 Thermodesulfobacteriota bacterium
CCTTCGACGAGCCCCAGCCGGGCTGGGAAGCGTACACCGGCCAACGGTGGCCGCAGGACGCCGGCCAGGGGTGGGCGCTCGCCGTGCACCCCGACGACCGCGACCCGATCATCAAGGTCTGGGAGGCCGCACAGCTCGCCCTCTCGACGCTCGAGGTCGATGGCCGCGTCTGGCACGCGCTTTCGGGCGAGTATCACGATTGCCACGGCCGCGGCGTGCCGCTGCTCGACGCCGACGGCGCGATCCGCCAGTGGGTCGGCATGATCGAGGACGTGCACGAGCGCCGCCGGACGGCGCGGGAGAACGAGCGCCTCCTGCGGGTCGCCGAGGACGCGCTCCGGGAGGCCGAGACGGCGAGCCGCGCGAAGGACGAGTTTCTCGCGGTCCTCTCGCACGAGCTGCGCTCTCCCCTCCAGACGATGCTCACCTGGGTGCGGCTCCTGCGCGACGCGGTCGGCGCCGACCCGAAGACCGCCCACGGCTTCGAAGCGCTCGCCCACAGCATGCGCGCGCAGCAACGTCTGATCGACGACCTGCTCGACGTGTCGCGGATCGTCTCGGGCACGCTCACGCTCGAGCGCACGCCGTTCGACCTCACCACGGCGGCGAACGACTGCCTCGATCGCATCGCTCCCGAGGCGGCGGCCGAGGGCCTCACGCTCGACCGGCAGGGGCTCGACCGGCCGCGCCCGGTGCTCGGGGACGCCGCGCGCTTCGCGCAGGCGCTCGGCAACGTCCTCCAGAACGCGGTGAAGTTCACGCCGGCCGGTGGCCGCATCACGCTCGAAGCGACGTCCCTGGACGGCCACCACGCGATCGTCGTTCGCGACACCGGCGATGGCATCGCGCCCGAGCTGCTGGTGCGCGTGTTCGATCGATTCTGGCAGGCGGACAGCGCGAAGACCCGGCGGCACGGCGGCCTCGGACTCGGGCTCCCGATCGCCCGGCATCTCGTGGAGGCGCAGGGCGGGACGATCGTCGGGGCGAGCGACGGCCTCGGGCACGGCGCCGCGTTCACCCTGTCGTTGCCCGCCGCGGACGCCGTTCCGGCCGCGGCGCCCGCCGGGGATCCGGGTCCACCGCCCTCGCTTGCCGGCATCCGGATCCTGCTCGTCGAGGACGACGAGGCCATGAGCGAGGCCCTCGCCGCCCTGCTCGAGCTGCACGGCGCGACGGTCACGACGGCGGCCTCGGTCCGGACGGCACTCGGCCTCCTCGATACGACCGATCCGCACCTGCTCGTGAGCGACGTCGGCATGCCCGGCGAGAGCGGCTACGCCCTGATCAAGGAGGTCCGCGCCCGCGAAGCGGCCGCCAGGGCGACGAGCACCGGCCAGTCCGGCGGCTTGCGCCGGCTCCCCGCCCTCGCCATGACCGGGTTCGCGAGCCTCGAGGACCGCGACGAGGCGCGCGCGGCGGGCTTCGACGACCACGTCCCGAAGCCCGTCGAGCCCGAGCCGCTGCTGCGCCGCATTCGCGACCTGATCGGAGACACTCGATGATGGACGACGTCCTCCCCGGCTTCTTCCCCCAGCACGAGGTGCACGTGGGGCGCGATCTCGGCGGCCGCACGACGACGATCGGCGCGGCCGACGTCGCCCACTACGAAGCCGGCACCGGCGGTCCGACGCCGCGGCTCCCGCTCGCGAGCGGGGCCGTCGCGGCGCCGGCCCTGCTCTTCCACTCGGAGGTCTACCGCAGCCTCGCGTGGTACCTGCCGAACATCTTCGGCAACCTGCACGCGCGCCAGGAGTGGCAGCTCTTCGCGCCTCTCACGGTCGGCGCCACGGTACGCACCCGATCGACCGTCGTCGAGCGCTACGTGAAGCGCGGACGCGAGTACGTCGTGAACGAGGTTCTGGTCACCGACGACGCCGGGCGCTGGCTGCAACGGAGCCGAACCCATCAGAGCTTTCTCGTCGAGGACGAACGAAAGGGCCTCGTCGTCGACCGCGACCGCGAGAAGCGGAGCGACCGCCAGTTCACCGTCGGCGAGGGCGACGGCCCGGAGATCCCGACGCTCGCGCGACCGATCACGATCGCCATGTGCGAGGCCTTCTCGGGACCCGAGAAGAACTACCACACCGATCGCGCCGCGGCGCAGATGCTCGGCTTCCCGGACATCGTCGTGCAGGGAATGCTCTCCATCTGCGTGATCTCCGAGCTCATGACCCAGGCCTATGGCGTCGCCTGGCAGCTCGGCGGCACGCTCGACGTCCGGCTCGTGAACGTCGTGTGGGTGAACGACGTGCTGACCGCGCACGGGAAGCTGCGCGAGACCGCCGCCGAGGGCGCGAAGCAGCGCTTGCACCTCGACGTCTGGTGCGAGAAACCGGACGGCACCAAGGCCACCGTCGGGACTGCCAGCGTCTTGCAGTAACGCGGCGGCCACGGAGTCGAGTCATCCGTGCCCGCACCCCCGAACGCCCGCGTCGCAGTCCCTCCGTCGTGCCCATGAGCGCGGCCCGCGTCTTCGTCGGCCGGCGTGACGAGCTCGCGGCCATCGGCACGCGGGTCGCCGACGCCGCCGCCGGGCGCGGGTCGTTCCTGGCCCTCGTCGGCGAACCCGGGATCGGCAAGACGCGGACGGTCGAGGAGGCGCTCGAGGCGGCGGCGCTCCCCGACGAGCGCATCCTCTGGGGACGCTGCCCCGAGCACGAGGGCGCGCCTGCGTACTGGCCCTGGGTGCAGGCGCTCCGCGGGTACGTCGAGGACGCCGAGCCCGCGTTCCTCCGGACGGCACTCGGACCGTCGGCCGGCGATCTCGCGCGCCTGATCCCGGCGATCCGGGAGCGCCTGCCCGAGGTCGTGCCGAGCGCCGTCGCCGACCACGAGCAGTCGCGCTTTCAGCTCTTCGACGGCATCGCGACCTTCCTCCGCCGCGCGAGCGAGCCCGCGCCGCTCGTGCTGGTCCTCGACGACCTGCACTGGGCCGACGAGGGGTCGATGATGCTGCTCGGCTTCGTCGCTCCCGAGATCAGGCGCAGCCGGCTCTTGCTGCTCGCGACCTATCGCGAGCACGAGATGCGCCGCATGCCGCAGAGGCTCGCGGAGATCACGCGGGTCGGGGAGCGCGTGACGCTCGGCGGATTCGACCACGCCGAGATCGACGCGTTCGTCCGCCGCGCGGCCGACGTCACGCCGCAGTCGTCGCTCGTCGACGCGCTCCTCCGCGTCACGGAGGGCAATCCTTTTTTCCTCGCCGAGACCGTGCGCCTCATGCGCGCCGAGGGCCAGCTCGACGCGCAGACCAGCGGCACCGGGTCGATCGCCCTCCCCGACGAGGTGCGCGACGTCATCCGGCGCCACCTCCGCCCGCTCTCGGAGGACGACCGCATGCTGCTGACCATCGCGGCCGTCCTCGGGCGCGAGTTCGATCTCGCGGCGCTCCAGCTCGCGTGCGAGCTGCCCGGCGACCGCCTGCTCGACCGGCTCGGCGTCGCGCAGGCGGCGGGGTTCGTCGGCGAGATCCCCGCGAGCGTCGGCCGCTATCGCTTCGTCCACGTGCTGATGCGCGAGACGCTCTACGGCGATCTGACGCCGATCCGCCGCGCCGAGCTCCACCGTCGGATCGGCATGGCGCTCGAGGCCCTCCACCGCGAGGCGCGCGAGCCACCGCTCGCCGAGCTCGCCCGCCACTTCTTCCACGCCGCGCCCGTCGGCGAGACCGCCAAGGCCGTCGCGTACGCGCGCCGCGCCGGCGCGCAGGCGCTCGCGCAGCTCGGCTACGAGGACGCCGTCCGCCACTACGAGCGCGGGCTCGAAGCGCTCGCCCTCCAGCCGCCCGACGACGCGGAGCGTGCGGCGCTCTTGCTCGCGCTCGGCGATGCGGCCTGGCGCGCCGGCGACATCCCGAAGGCCCGTGACGCCTTCGAGCGCGTCGTCCGCGGCGCGCGTGCCCTCGAGGCTCGGGAGCTCTTCGCCCGCGCCGCGCTCGGCATCGCGCGGATCAGTCCCGAGACCGGCGTACCGGATCACGGTCTGATCGCGCTCCTCGAAGAGGCCCGGCGCGGACTGGGGACGGGCGACAGCACGCTCGCGGCGGGCGTGACGGCCCGGCTCGCGATGGCGATGTACTTCACGCGTGCGGAGCGCGAGCGTGTCGCGCTCGCCGAGGAGGCCGTCGCGATGGCGCGCCGTCTCGGCGATCCCGCCGCGCTGGTACCCGCCCTCATCACCCATCACTTGATGCTCTGGGGTCCGGGCGACATCGCGACGCGGATCGCGATCACCGAGGAGGGCCTCCGCCTCGCCGCCGCGCTTCCCGATCCGCAGCCCGCGTTCGAGCTCCAGCGCTGGCGGCTTCTCGCCCTGCTGGAGGCCGGCGACCTCACGGCGTTCGACCGCGAGCTCGACGGCTACAAGCGACGCGCCGAGGACGTCCGGCTGCCGACGTATCTCTGGCACTCGCGTCTCACCGTCACGATGCGGGTCCTCCTCGCCGGCCACTACGGCGAGGGCGCGCATCGCGCGATCGAGCTCATGGCGGCGAAGCCCGACGGCTACGCGTCGGCGCGCGGCCAGTGCCACATGATCCAGATGTTCGTCGTCTGCCGCGAGGCCGGCCGGCTCGCCGAGCTCGACGCCCCGTTCAAGGCCCTCGCGCGCCACTTTCCCGCCATGCCGATCTGGCGCTGCGGCCTCGCCGCCGTTCGCGCCGAGCAAGGGCTCGACGCGTGGGTCCGCACCCTGATCGCGCCGCTCGCGGCGGACGGGTTCGCCGCGCTGCCGCGTGACGGCAATTACATCCCGGCGCTGGCGCTCCTCGCGGAATGCGCGCACGGCCTCGGCGACACGAGCTGGGCCGCGGCGCTCTACCCGCTCCTGACGCCGTTCGCGGATCGCGTCGTCATCTCGGGTCCGTCGGCGAGCTCGTTCGGCGCCGCGGCGCGCTTTCTCGGCCTCCTCGCCGAAACGCTCGGCCGTGCCGACGATGCCCTTCGCCACTACGAGGCCGCGATCGCCCTGAACGAGCGCATCGCGGCGCGGCCCTACGTCGCGTACACCCGCTGCGACCAGGCGCGCGTGCTGCTCGCCCGCGGCGACGCCGCGGCGGCGCGGCCGCTCCTGGACGCGGCCCGGCAGACCGCGATCGACCTCGACATGCCGCGGCTCCGCGCACTCGTCGAGTCGCTGGCGCCCGCTGTACCCGCCGCGGCCGCACCGGAGCCGCCGCCGCCCGCCGAGCCGGTGCGCGCCGTCCTCCGGCGCGACGGCGACGAGTGGGCCGTCGCCTACGGCCGCGACGCGTTCCGGCTGCGGGACCTGAAAGGCTTCGCGTACCTCGTGACACTGCTCCGTCATCCGGGACGGGAGTTCCACGCGCTCGACCTCGGCGGCGCTGGCGCTCCTTCCCCCGCATCGGGCCCCGCGATCGCCGAGGCGGGACTCGTGGCGGGCGACCTCGGCGATGCGGGCGAGCTGCTCGATGCCGAGGCACGCGCCGCCTACAAGGAGCGCCTCGCCGACCTCACCGAGGAGCTCGCGGAGGCCAAGACCGTGGGCGACGAGCAGCGCGCCGAGCGGCTCGAGTCCGAGCACGAGATCCTCACCCGCGAGCTCGCCCGCGCCGTCGGCCTCGGAGGACGGAGTCGGCGCGCCGGCTCGGCCGCCGAGCGGGCCCGCCTGAACGTGACCCGCAGCATCGGCTCCGCCATGAAGAAGATCGCCGCCCGCAGTCCCGCGCTCGGCGAGCACCTCGCGGCCGCCGTGCGGACGGGACTCTTCTGCGTCTACAGTCCCGATCCTCGGCTGCCGATCCGCTGGGACACCGAGGGCTGACGCCCCCGAGGCGCGCTCGCCGAATCGCTCGCGTGCCGAGCAGGCGATGAGCTCGCGGACGTGGTCGCCGCGCGCCGCCGCGTCGCGAATCGAGGCGCTACGCTTGCGCGCGCGCCCGCGTGCTCACCCGCCGGCGAGCACGGTCGCGAGGACGTCCGCGAGCCGGCGCGTCGCTTCGGCCTCGCCGACGGGGCCGGCGTGCATGCGCCACGCGACGTGGCCGTCCGGACGGACCAGCACGGCGCCCTCCGGCCCGACTCCGTAGAGCTCGCGCCAGGCGCCATCCTCGTCGTCGTAGTCGCCACGCGGCCCGATGCGCACACATCGAAACCCGTCGCCGTCGCGTTCCGCCGCGGCCGCGATCCAGGCGCGCGCGCCCTCCGGCACCAGCAAGACGAAGGCACGGCCGAACAGGTCGAGGATCGAGATCCGTTCCGCGCCCCGACGCAACCAGCAATGCGGCGCGCGTGACCCGGGGCGCGCGTTCGGCACGTACTCGGCGGCACGATCCGCGACGACGGGAAGCGCGCTGCCGTCCGGTACGAGCGCACCCTCCTCGTAGACGAACCCGAGATCCTGCCCGAGCGCGTCGAAGTGGTCGCGCTCGGCGTCGATGTCGCGTTGGAGCTGCGCGAGCACGGCCGGCACGTCGGGGCCGCCGGCCTCGATCTGGGCCGTCGCCATCAGGTTCCCCGGACCGACGGCGCTCCCGCCCTCCAGGAAGTTCCGGACGCTCCAATCGGTGTTCGATTGCGCGACCGGCCTTCGTTCGCGCTCGTAGCTGTCGAGGAGCGTCGCGGGCGCGGTCCCGTCGAGCACGCGCGCCAGTTTCCACGCGAGGTCGTGGACGTCCTGCACGCCCGTGTTGAGCCCGAAGCCGCCGGTGGGGGGGAAGCGATGCGCGGCATCGCCGGCGAGGAAGACGCGCCCCACCCGGAACCGCTCCGCGACCTCGGCCGTCATCGTCCACGGACGGATGCTCTTGATCGTGACGTCGAGGTCGGGGACGCCGACCGCGAGCCGTACCGCCGCGGCGGCCGCCTCGGGCTCGAGCCGATCCTCGAATTGCAGGCGGTGATAGATCCACCGCGTACGCCCGTCGAGCGCGATCACGATGCCGGGCGCCGCGCTGTTCATCAGGAAGTAGAGGAGCCCCGGGCGGTCGCCCACCCAGCGGGCGAGATCCGCCTCGAAGTAGATGCCGACGAGCGTCGCGAGCGGCGGGATACCCTGCATCGCGACGTCCAGGAGGCGGCGGGTCGGGCTGGACGCGCCGTCCGCCGCGATCACGTACCGGGCGCGGAGGGTCGTCTCGCCGCCCGCCGTGCGCAGCGCCACCGTGACGCCGTCGTCGTCTTGGACGTAGCCCACGACCTCGACGCCGTACCGGAGGTCGCATCCGCGCCGCTCCGCGGCCGCGCGGAGGAGCTCCTCGACGCGGTCCTGGGCGCAGCTCGCGATCCGCGTCGGGCTCGCGGCGGCGCGACCCGCGACCCGATCGAGGTCCATCGTGAGCGCCCCGAGCTCCTCGCCGGCGATCGTCCGCTTCCAGAGGATGCGCTCGTACGCCTCGGGCGCGAGCCCCGCCGCGTGTACCCCGTCGGCGATGCCGATCCCGCGGAAGATCTCCATCGTGCGCGTGTTGATGACGTGCGCGCGCGGGTGGTCGGTGGTCCCTGGGTTGCGCTCGACGAGCACCGCCGGCACACCGAGGTCGGCGAGCAGGATCGCCGCCGTGAGGCCCGCCGGGCCACTGCCGACGATCAGAACGGGAGCGGTCCCCGGCGTCATCGAGAGGGTCGCCCGAGCGCCGCCTCGACCAGTACGAGGCGATCGTTGCCGAAGTACATGTCGTCACCGTCGACGAACATCGTCGGCGAGCCGAAGCCGCCACGCTCCACGCATTCGTCGGTGTTGGCGCGGATCCGGTCCTTGAACGGCTGGGTCGCGATCGCCGCGAAGAACGCCTCCGGGTCGAGCCCGACCGCCTCGACGATCGGCCGCAGCACCTCGTCGCGGCTGATGTCGCGGTCCTCGCCGAAGTACGCCTGGAAGACCCGCGCGCTGTACGGGCCGATGCAGTCCCGCTCGATCGCAAAAAGCGCGCCGCGGAGCGCCTTCACCGAGTTCACCGGGAACACGCTCGGCGGGAATTTCATCGTGACGTTCTGGTGGCGCATCCAATCGTGCAGGTCCTTCCACAGATAGCGCGCCTTCGCCGGCACCGGCCGCTCGCGCGACTCGTAGACGGAGGGGTTCACCGTGTTGAAGATGCCGCCGACGAGGATCGGCTTCCAGACCAGCTCGGCGTCGTACCGCCGGCACAGCTCCTCGATGCGGGTGAACGCGAGATACGTCCAGGGACTCGAGTAGTCGTAGAAAAACTCCACGCGCGCCATGGCCTCGATGCTCCTACAGGTCCGTGATGGGGCGCCGCTCCGCGTACGAGCGTCCGCCGCGAGTCCACTCGGGGCCGTTCCCCCAGTCGAGGCGCGTCATCTTCTTGCGGTGCTCGCGGTCGTGCCGTTTCCGCGCGGACTCGTACTCCTCGGTCGAGCGCTGCGCGCCCGGGACGGACCAGAGATCCTCCTCGTAATCGAAGAGGCCGTTGCCGGCGTAGTGCAGGATCGTGATGCCGGGGAAGTCGATCACGCCCGTGCCGCTCGGATGATCGCGGCGGTTCTGCATGTAGACGCAGATGCGATCGGTCGCCGGGTCGACCATGTGCCATTCGTACGCGGTGTAGACCTCACCGTACTGGGCCATGATCGGCTTGATCCACGCGCGGATCTCCTCGCGGCTGTGGTGCGTGCCGAGCACGTGCTCGACGTAGTGCGCGTCCGCGGTGAAGAGGTCGGCCCACGCGTCCCATTCCTCGCCGACGGCACCGGTCCGCCAGTAGCGGATGAACGCGCGTTCGAGCTCCTCACGGGTGTGCGTCGCCATGGTCGATCCTCCGGCGAGGTTCCCTAGCACCCCGCTCGCTCGCGAAACCAGAGTGGTCTATGGCGGACCCGTGCGGCCGGCCGTCATGCTCATCGACTACTCGAGCCTCCTCTATCGCGCCTTCCACTCGGTTCCCGACACGGTGGCGATGCACGGCGTGTACGGCTTCCTCAACATGCTCGCGCGGCTGCTGACCGATCACCGCCCGACCGGCCTCGCGATCGCCGTCGACGACGATTGGCGGCCGGCGTTCCGGGTCGACGCGTTGCCCTCGTACAAGGCCCACCGCGTCGCGGATGCCGAGAACCCCGCGGACCCGGTCGCCCCGCAGGAGGCGGTCGGCCGCGAGGTGCTCCGCGCGCTCGGGTTCGCGGTCGTCGGCGCGGAGGGATTCGAGGCCGAGGACGTGATCGCGACGATCGCCGCGCGCTGCGACGAGCCGGTCGCGATCGTCTCCGGCGATCGCGACCTGTTCGCACTCGTCCGCGACCCCGACCGGTGGGTGCTGTATCCCCAGACCGGCGTCTCCAAGCTCACGGTCGTGGACGAGGCCGAGGTGACGCGGCGCTACGGCATTCCGGGCCGCGCGTACGGGGACTTCGCGCTCCTCCGCGGCGATCCGTCCGACGGGCTCCCGGGCGTGAGAGGCATCGGCGAGAAGACGGCCGCAGCGCTCGTCGCCCGCTACGGCTCGCTCGACGCCATTCTCGCGGCGACCGACGTGGCACCGGCCGTCGCGCGGAAGCTCGACGCCGGCCGCGACTACCTCGCGGCCGCGCGGCGGGTCGTGTTGCCGGTCGCCGACATCGCGTTGCCACGGGTCGATCTGTCGCTGCCGACCGAGGCGGCCGACGCCGCGACGCTCTGCCGCCTCGCCGCCGAGCACGGTCTCGATTCGCCGATCGAGCGCGTGCGGCAGAGCCTCGCCGGGCGAGCCTGAGGCACCAGGATGGCCGCGGTGCTGGCGCTCGCCGTCGCGGCGCTCCTCGCGTTCCACTATCGGACCGCGGTCGCGCGGGCACCCGAGCTCGTCCATCGCCGCACGCCCTTCCTCGACCGGGTGATCGCCCGCTGCCCGAGCCTCACGACGCCGTACCGGCCGCCGTGGTGGAGCAGCAACCGCCATCTCCAGCTCGCGCTCCTGGCTTGGCGCGAGTCACGAACGCCCGCGCTCGCCTACGATCACACCGAGACGCTCGTGCTCGCCGACGGCGGCACGGTCTCGCTCGAGTGGCTCGGGCTCGACGACCCGACGCTCCGGCCGACGACGCCGACCGTCGTGGTGCTCCCGACGATCTGCGGAGACGGCCAGAGCATGCGGCGGGTCGTCCGCTCGCTGCGGGCCCGTCTCGGCTGGCGCGTCGTCGTCTGCAATCGGCGCGGCCACGGCGAGCTGCCGTTCACCGCACCGCGCTTCAGCACCCTCGGCGCCACCGCCGACGTGCGCCGCCAGGTGGAGCGCATCCGCGAGCGCGTGCCCGAGTCGCCGCTCTACGGCCTCGGCGTCTCCGCGGGATCGGGCCTACTCGTCCGCTACCTCGGCGAGGAAGGCACGCGCAGCCCGCTCGCCGCTGCGATCGCCTACTGCCCCGGCTACGACACCACGCGCGCCCTGCACCGCGTCCACCGCGCCTACGACCGCTATCTGCTGCGCGCGATGCGCCGGCACTTCGTCGACCGCCACGCCCCGCATCTCACGGAGTGCGCGGGCTACACCGAGCTCCTCGCGAGCCGCACCGTCGGCGAGTTCCACGACCGCCAATACGGCTGCGCCGGCTACGCCTCGACCGCCGAGTACCACGCCCACACGAACCCGATGGCCGTCGCCGACGCCATCGCGATCCCAGTCCTGATCCTGAACGCCGCCGACGACCCCGTCTGCACCATCACGAACGTGGAGGAGCACCGCGGCCTCTTCGACCGC
The DNA here is from genome assembly GCA_036781285.1 of Thermodesulfobacteriota bacterium. Classification (GTDB taxonomy): domain Bacteria; phylum Desulfobacterota; class Binatia; order UTPRO1; family UTPRO1; genus UTPRO1. The sequence continues at coordinate 10,652 of DAIQBH010000121.1, forward strand.
CTCCCGGAAAGCATGCTCGTGCTGACGGCGCGCGGCAGCCACTGCGCCTTCCTCGAAGGCCACCGCCGCCCGACCTCGTGGGCGCACCGTATGATCGCGGAGTACTTTACCGCCGTCGACGACCTGCGCCGCGCCTAGACGACGCCAAACGCAGCTGGGCCGTCCGCGGGCAGAACTATACAGATCGCGCAGCGTCCGTGCGTGCGGGCGAGTCGCGGATGCCTTCGGGGAGCGGTCAGCTCGCGTGTGCGCAAGCCATCGTGGCTCCGGCGAGTAGTAAGCGCCGGCGCCACCGACCCCGCGACCGTAGGAGGCATCCGCGACTCGCGCGCGCGGCACCGGCGGTTGGTGCGTTCTTTCTTTTGGTCCGCTATGCCGCGTCAGGTGCGTGTGTGCGTGTACGGGGCCGGAAGCATCGGGTGTTACGTCGGCGGGCGCCTCGCGGCGACGGGGACGGCGGTCACGTTCGTCGGGCGCGAGCGCCTCGCGCGCGAAGTCGCTGAGCACGGACTGCACCTCACCGACTACGAGGGTGCCGCCCTCGACGTCCCGCCCAGCGACGTGCGGTTCGCGACGACGCCGGAGGGGGCCGCCGAGGCCGAGCTCGTGCTCGTGACCGTGAAGTCGGCCGGCACCGACGAGGCCGGGCGCGAGCTCGCCGGCGTGTTGCGGCCGGACGCGCTCGTCGCGAGCTTCCAGAACGGGCTCCACAACGCCGACGAGCTGCGACGGCATCTGCCCGGCCACGCGGTCCTGACGGGCATGGTGCAGTTCAACGTCGTCAATCGGGGCGCCGGCCGCTTCCATCACGGCTCGGAGGGCCGGCTCGAGATCGAGCACCACCCCCGTCTCGGCGCGTTCCTGCCGCTCTTCGCGCGCGCCGGCTTGCCGCTCGTCGTGCACGACCGCATGGCACCGGTGCAGTGGGCGAAGCTCGTGCTCAACCTGAACAACCCCGTGAACGCTCTCTCCAACCTGCCGCTGAAGGAGCAGCTCGCGCTGCGCGACTATCGGCGCTGCACGGCGCTCGCGCAGGCCGAGGCGCTGGCGCTGCTCGCCGCAGCAGCCATCGCACCGGCGCGCCTGACGCCGCTCCCGCCGAGCTGGATCCCCGCGATGCTCCGCCTCCCCGACTTCGTCTTCACCCGCCTCGCCGGCAAGATGCTCGCGATCGATCCGCAGGCACGCTCGTCGATGTGGGAGGATCTCGAAGCCGGGCGGACGACCGAGGTCGACTATCTGAACGGCGAGATCGTGCGACTCGCCGAGCGCCTCGGCCGGCACGCGCCGGTGAACGCGCGCCTCGTGGCACTCGTCCATGACGCCGAACGCGGCGGGCGACGCGCATGGACGGCCGACGCCCTCCTCGCCGAGCTCACGGCCGTCGCCTGACCCCGAGACGTGGCGCTGAAACGCGAACGGCGGCGCACCCTCGGGTCGACGCCGCCGTTCGCCGAGAAGCGGACCGCCGCCTCAGCCGCCGTTGTCGGCCGGCTCGTAGGTGCGGCACGGCTGGCCGCGCAGACCCGGACACGGCGGGAGCCCCGCGGGCGCCTCGGCGCGACGGTAGACCGGCAGCACGAGCCGCGACGGCATGAAACGCGAACGCGCGACGTCGTTGATCACGTTGCCGTCGGTGTCGAACGTATCGAACGCCCAGCGCGTGCGGTCGCCTCCGGGCGCTTCGATCGTGATGCGGATCCGCGAGCCGGCGCGGAACGTGTGCGCGACGCCGAAGATGCCGACGCGCATCTTCACGAACTCGCCCGCCGGCATCGGCTCGGCATCGAGCTCGAGATGCGTGTGCACGATCTCGCTGCGCTTCTGGCCACGCGCCCGGCGCGCTTCCTTCCGGTGGCTCGCGCGGAGCCAGCCGCTCTGCACGTAGGTTTCGAGATTGTCCGGACGGATCTCGGTGAGCGTCACCTGGATGTCGGTGTCGACCGCGCTCGACCGCAGCCAGAGATCGACCGAGCCCTCCCCGACGATCGTGACGTCGCGATCGAGCGGCGCGGTCGCATAGCCGACGGCGGTGCCGTCGACGAGTGGACGCCAATCGTAGGCCGGCATCACTTCCCACGACTCCGATTGGCCCTGGCCGGGGATCGTCTGCATCGGGCGCGACTCGGGATCCGGATTGTAGGTGTCGAAGCCTTCCGTCTGCGGCTTGCTCTTGTTGAGCGTACCGCCGGCGCCGAAGTACCAGGCGGTCTCGCGCACGCCCGGCGCCGGCCAGCGGTCGAACGCGATCTCGTACCGGGCGGCGGGAAGGCCGGGCGTCGGCGACCCGGCCCCGTTCTCCATCAGGATGCGGAAGCGCGGCTCGCTCTCGAGCTTGCGGCGCGCGCCGTCGGGCCCGTCCGCGCCCGAGAGGCGATCCTGCGGCAGCGGAGGAACCGGCGCGCCCGGCCCGAGGATCTGCTCGTAGATGAGGTCGGCGAAGTCCGCCAATCGGTCCGCGTTCGGAACCTTGCGGCCGACGTAGATGTCGAGGAACGCGATCCACTCGTAGAGGCTTCTCGGCTCCATCGGGCTCGAGTGGACGCCGTTCGTCATCATGACGCGGATGTCACGCCGTTTCGGCAGATGGCGGAGCAGCGAGATGAAGCCGCTGCCCGTCTGCTCGTCCTGCCAGGCGCCGCCCATGAACGTCGGCACCTCGATGTTCTCCACCCAGTTGATGGGGGAGCGCGCGTCCATCAGCGACGATACGTAGAACGGCTGGTCGCGGGTGAAGTTGACCGGGTCCTGGGTCTGGAGACGCAGCTTCTGGTTGGCCTCACAGACGGTGTCGCCCTCGTTCACGCGCTGGATGGCCCAGGCCTGGCCGCCCTCGGGCGCCGGCAGCGCGTCGTGCGCGCGCTCCGCGAGCCAGGTCTCGGCGAACCCGTTGTTGAAGATGCCGCCCGGGAAGCCCGGCGAGCGGTAGATGTCGCTGATCACCGAGAACGGCGCGATGGCGCCGAGATGCGGCGGCCGCGCGCCCGCGACGAACAGCTGGGTGATGCCCGGGAACGAGATGCCGATCATGCCGACGGTACCTTCGACCCACGCCTGATTCCCGACGACCTCGACGATGTCGTAGCCATCGGCCGTCGTCGGATAGTCGAAGAGATCGATGATGCCGCCCGAGCAGCCCGACCCGCGCATGTTCACGGAGACGGTCGCAAACCCGAGGAACTGCGCCAGCAGCGTCGATGCCTGGGGGTTGTTCGGGTCGGCAACCGCGTAGCCCGAGTACTCGATCAGGGTCCGGTATTTCCGATTCGGCTGGAGCGCACCGCCAAAGGGACCGCGCACGTAGGCGGAAAGCAGCGTCCCATCGCGCGCCTGGATGTAGTTCATGCCCGTCTGGAGCGTCTGCCCCTGATAGAACGACTGCGGCGGGTGGTCCTCGAACCGGCGCACCATCACCGGCGTCGTCGCCCCGCCGGGCTCGCGCACGAAGTACGCGGCACCCTGGGTCAGCTCGCGGAAAACCAGGCTGCCGAAGCGATCGACGAGCCCGCTGTCGATGTCCTGGTGCGAGGCGTTCTCGAGCACGAGCTGGGTCCCTTCGACCTCGCCCGTGATCGCGATGAAACCGATCCCCGATTGCACGTCCAACGCGGCGGCGGGGGTCGCCATGCAGAGCGCAAGTAGAGCGCTACCCAGAACTCGACGTCCAGATTTCGGCATTGATTGTCCTTGACGGGATCTCACTCGGGCACGGCCACCCGAATGGCGCCGGGAGAGTACTCGGCCCCGGACGATTCGTCCAGTGAAAACTGCGGTTTCTTGCCTGCTTGGCTGCGCCCGGCCGCCGCGGTTGCGTGGAGCGGCCGCCGCGTCCATGCTCGCCCCCGTGAGCTGGCAGCCGGCCGAAGAAGGCGTCGGCGAGCTCCGGGCATGTCCCGGGCTCGAAACGGTGATCGCCCCGAAGCCGCACGACCTCGGCGGCTTCGAGGTGCGGCGGCTCCTCCCCTCGGTCGTCCGGCGCGCCGTCGGGCCCTTCGTCTTCTGGGACCAGATGGGTCCCGCGGACCTCGCCCCCGGCCGCGGAATCGACGTCCGGCCCCACCCCCACATCGGGCTCGCGACGATCACCTATCTCTTCGCGGGGAGCATCCTCCATCGGGACAGCCTGGGCTCGGTACAACCGATCGAGCCCGGCGCCGTGAACTGGATGACAGCGGGGCGCGGCATCGTGCATTCCGAGCGGACCCCGCCCGAGCTCCGGCCCGGCGGCTCGCCGCTCGCGGGGATCCAGGCCTGGGTCGCACTGCCGAAGACGCTCGAGGAATGCGATCCGGCCTTCGTGCACCACCCGGCCGCAGCGCTCCCGATCCACCGCGACGACGGGCTCGCGGTGCGAGTGCTCGTCGGGTCGTTCTGCGGCGCGACCTCGCCGGTCGTGCCGGCGTCGCCGACCTTCTACGCCGACGCCGAGCTCGCGCCCGGAGCGCGCCTCGTGCTGCCGCCCGACCATCCCGAGCGGGCGATCCACGTCGCACGCGGCGCGATCACTGTCGCGGGCGAGCGCTTCGAAGCCGGACGGCTCCTCGTCTTCCGACCTGGCGACGCGATCCCGGTCGGCTGCGACGCGCCCGCGCGGGTGCTGCTCCTCGGCGGCGAGCCGCTCGACGGGCCGCGCCACCTCTGGTGGAACTTCCTGTCGAGCTCGCCGGCGCGCATCGAGCAGGCGAAAGCGGACTGGCAGGCCGAGCGCTTCGCGCCCGTGCCCGACGAAACCGAACGCATTCCGTTGCCCGCGCGCTGAGCATCGCACCCCACGCGCGGGCGATCGTCACGAACGACGCTCAGGGGTCGAGCGTCACCACCATGTCGGCGACGAACGCGTCCATCTTCGCGGTGAGCGCGGGGACGTCGCCGGTGGGGCAACCGCTGTTCAGCGTGAGGCGGGTCCAGGCGTACTCGAACTGCGCCTGCGCGAGCGCGAGACATGCCGACGACACGAGGCCCGGCTCGCGGCGGAACGCCTCCTCGAAGCAGCCCATCTTCGCCGACGTCGCGTCCGCGAGCTCCTTCTGCTGGCCGGCCGCGCACTTGTTGATGACCGGGAACGGGAACCCCGGCGTCACGTCGCGGACGACCTCGAGGACGAACGCCGTGATCTTGTCGTTGACGTCGAACACGTCGCCGAGCGTCCGGCAGACGTTGCGGCGCTCGGCGGCCCGGAAGCATTCGAGGATCTCGTCGGTCGTGCGATTGATGCACACCGGATCCACGAAGCGACCGCGCAGGGTCGCGGTCTGGTAGCACTTCAATTGGCCTTCCACGCCAGCGACGCCGCAGATGTGGGTGTAGCCCATCGCGCACCGCATCTTGGCGCCCGCGCAGCGATCGACCGTCACCGTTTGGGCCTGCGCCGACGAACCGAGCACGACCGTACACGCCACCACCGCGACCATCCATCCGAGCCATTTCATGGGGGACCCTCCTCTGCGCTCCGTGTGCGCTCTGGAATCGATGCTTCACCACCACGAGCCGCCATGATCGGGCGGGACTACGGAACGGCGTCGTTTGGATTGCGTGGTGAGCTACTGCACGGTGGGAACCCACCGCGCGACGACCATGCCAGATTACATAAGGGACGCAACTATCTTTTTTGCGCGTATTCCGGGGTTCAGCGGTAGCCGGCGGCCTGGAGTCCGAAGAGCCGGGCATAGAGCCCCTCGCGCGCCATGAGCTCGGCGTGGCTGCCCTCCTCCACGACCCGCCCCTCGGCGAGCACCACGATGTGATCGGCCATGCGGACCGTCGAGAACCGGTGCGAGATGAGGATCGCCATCTGGTCCCGGGTTACCGCCCGGAAATGCTCGAAGATGCGTGCCTCGGCCTCGGCGTCCATCGCGGCCGTCGGCTCGTCGAGCACGAGGATGTCGGCGCCGGCGCGCATGAACGCGCGCGCGAGCGCGACCTTCTGCCACTGGCCGCCCGAGAGCTCGCGTCCGCCCGCGAACCAGCGGCCGAGCTGGGTGCGATAGCCGTCCGGCAACGCGTCGATGAAGGGCGCCGCCGTGCCGAGCTCGGCCGCCGTCCGCCAGCGCGCCTCGTTCCGCCAGTCGGCGACGTCGCCGACGCCGATGTTCTCGCCGACCACGAATTGGTAGCGCACGAAGTCCTGGAAGATGACGCCGATCCGCCGCCGGAGCGCCACGATGTCCCAGTCGCGGAGCTCGGTGCCGTCGAGCGTGATCCGTCCCGCGCTCGGCTCGTAGAGGCGCGTGAGCAGCTTGATGAGCGTCGTCTTCCCCGACCCGTTCTCGCCGACGAGCGCGAGCTTCTCGCCGGGCCGGAGATGGAAGGACACGTCCGCGACCGCGGGGCGCTCGCTCCCCGGATACGTGAAGCCGACCCGCTCGAAGCGGAGGCCGTCGCCGGGCGTCACGCCCCGGGTGGCCGTCCCACCGGGGGGCGCGACCTCGGTTTCCAGGAGCTCGTAGAGCGTCGATAGGTAGAGGTTGTCCTCGTACATGCCGCCGACCGCCGCGAGCGCCTGTCCGAGCGCGGTCTGGCCCTGCTTGAAGACGAGCACGTACATCGTCATCGCGCCGAGCGTGATCCGCCCCTGCACGGCCGCGAGCACGATCCACGCGTAGGTCCCGTAGAACGCCGCCGTCGAGACGACGCCGAGCGCGAAGCCCCACGCGCCGCGCCGCAGCGTGAGGCGCCGATCGTCGTCGTAGACCCGGCGAAAGATGTCGTCGTAGCGCGCGAGGAGCGGACGCCCGAGTCCGAAGAGCATCACCTCCTTCGCGCTGTCTTCCCGCGCGATCACCGACTCGAGATACGTCTGCTGCCGCGTCTCCGGCGTCCGCCAGCGGAAGAGCCGGAACGCCTCGCCCGAGAACCGGCTCTCGACCACGAACGCGGGGAACGCCGCGGCGGCGAGGAGCGCGACGGCGAGCGGCGAGAACGCGACGAGCAGCGCGCCGTACGTCGCGAGCGCGATCGCGTGCTGCACGAGCGCGAACGTCGCCATGACGAGGCTGAGCGGCCGGCTCGAAGCGTCGCGGCGCGCGCGCGTCAGCTTGTCGTAGATCTCGCTGTCCTCGAAATGCCGGAGCTCGAGTCCGAGCGCCTTCTCGAGGATCATCACGTTCACGCGGTGGCCGAGCTGCGCCCGGAGCAGCGACTGCGCGACCATGGTGCCGCGCTGCGCCGCCGCGAGCACCACCACGAGCACGCCCTCGACCGCGACCCAACGGACCGCCTCCGCGGCCGGCGCTCGGCTCGCCGCCGCCGCGACGACGGCGTCGACGAGCCAGCGTCCCACCCACGCGATTGCCCCCGGGAGGATGCCGGACACGATCGCGAGCCCGAAGAGCACGCGCGTGAGACGCCGGTTCGTCGTCTAGAGGAGCGTAATCGCCCGCGCCGCATACTGG